>NZ_JBFTRD010000003.1:0-381938 GCF_056399345.1 Arthrobacter sp. 01N442 | reverse complement strand
AAACGCCCGGTCCCATTCCGAACCCGGAAGCTAAGACCCACAGCGCCGATGGTACTGCACCCGGGAGGGTGTGGGAGAGTAGGTCACCGCCGGACAACCATTACAGCCAGGCCCCGACACACAGTGTCGGGGCCTGCGCCATTTAACCCCAGAACCAACCCGCGGGGCCGGAACATCAGCAGGCGCCTCAGCGTTGATTACCCTTGAGTAGCTCGAACCCCTGAAGGACCAACCACCTCTGGAGACCCCATGACTGCACGGACCATCATCATCACCGGCGCCAGCGACGGGATCGGCGCATCAGCGGCCCGGACCCTCGCCGCACGAGGCGAGCGGGTCGTCGTCGTCGGGCGCTCAGCGGAGAAGACCGAGCGGATCGCGAAAGAGGCCGGGGCCGACTATTTCGTCAGCGACTTCGCCGAACTGGAGCAGGTGCGCCGGCTCGCCGCGCAGCTGAAGGAAAAGTACCCTCGGATCGACGTCCTTGCGAACAACGCCGGCGGCATTATGGGCGCCCGGCAGCTGACTGTCGATGGCCACGAGAAGACCTTTCAGATCAACCATCTGGCGCCGTTCCTGCTCACCACCGAGCTGCTGGACGTCCTCACCGCCAGCAAGGCCACGGTCATCAACACCTCCAGCGCCGCCAATTCGCTGTACGGGCGGCTGGACATCGATGACCTGGAGGTCGCCAACAAGTACTCCGCCAACTTGGCGTACGGCAACGCGAAGCTGGAGAACATCCTCTTCACAGCCGAGCTGCACAACCGCTACCACGCCGCCGGCATCGCCACGGCGGCGTTCCACCCCGGCGTGGTGGCCACCAACTTCGCCGCGGACACCACCAGCCCGTTCCGCTTCATGTACCGCAGCTTCCTGAACAGGTTCATGCTGTCGCCGGAACAGGGCGCAGACACCCTCGTGTGGCTCGCCAGTGCCGTCCCCGGGCAGGACTGGGTACCGGGCGCGTACTACGCCAAGAGGGCCCTGGCGAAGGCCAACAAGCAGGCCTATGATGCGGAGCTGGCCCGGGAGCTGTGGGAGCGCAGTGCTGCCATGGTGGGCAAGGACTCCGAGCGGCTCGATCCCCGCGGTTGAGCCTCACGCCGATCAATGGAATCTTGGGATAATCTGTCCCTGCCCCTCGCCGACACGCGGCCGAGGGCTTCTATTGGGGGAGTGCTCGAAGGTGCGCCTGAAGAAACTCATTATCGCCTCGCTGGCGGCCAGCGCCGTCGTCCTGAGCGGCACGGCCGTACCGGCGTCTGCCGCACCGGCGCCGAAGTCGTACAAGAACTGCACGGAGCTCAACAAGGTCTACCCGCACGGGGTCGGGCGCAAGGGCGCGCGGGACAAGAGCACGGGCAAGCGTGTCACCACCTTCCGCGTGGACAACACGCTGTACAGCTACAACGACGGCGGCGCGGTCCGGCACCGCGGCGAGTACGACCTCGACCGCGACAACGACGGCATCGCCTGCGAGAAGCGTTAAGCCGAGCCGGGCGTCACACCCACAGCGGCCGGATGTGAGGGAGCGACCCGACAAAGGCGGCCGGATGTGAGGGAGCGACCCGACAAAGGCGGCCGGATGTGAGGGAGCGTCGCTGGTTAGCCTGCGGCTTCGACCTTGTCGATCGCCATCAGGGCGCTCTCCATGGTGCCGGCCAGATCGCTGGCCGGGGCGGGCTTGGCGAACAGGTAGCCCTGGAGCGAGTCGCAGCCCAGGTCCATCAGGTACTTGGCCTGCGCCGGCGTCTCGATGCCCTCCGCCGTGACCTTCAGGCCCAGGTTCTGGGCGGCGTTGATCATGGTCCGGAAGAACGGCAGGTGCTCTTTGCCGGTCTTGATCATCGCCACGAACGAGCGGTCGATCTTGACCTTGTCGAGCGGCAGCTCCTTGAGCCGGCCCAGCGTTGAGTAACCGGTGCCGAAGTCGTCCATCGCGATCCGTACCCCGGCCTCACGGAGCTGCGCGAGTTGCCGGAGCACGTCAGAGTCGGCGTCGAAGAATACGCTCTCGGTCAGTTCGAGCATGAGCTGGCGCGGGTCCACGCCGGTGGACGCGACAATCCCCAGCACGTCGGTGGCGAAGTCACGGTGCTGGAACTGCAGGCCGGAGACGTTCACCGCCACGCTGTAGGCCGCGTCGCCGGCCAGCCAGGGCCGGATCTCGGCGCACGCCCGGCGCATGACCTCGTCGCCGATCTCGCGGATCAGGCCGCTTTGTTCGGCCACCGGCAGGAACTGGTTGGGCGGCACCAGCTTGCCGTGCCGCTCCCAGCGGGCGAACGCCTCGAACTGCACAACGGCGCCGATCCCGGGGGACACCACGGGCTGGTAGTGGACCGAGATCTGCCCCAGCTCCACCGCCTGCCGCAGCCCGGTCTCGCCCTGGTCCTTGTGCACGGCCGTGTTCAGCATCTCCGGCCGGAACTCCAGCCAGGTGTTTTTTCCCGCCGCCTTGGCTGCTGTCATGGCCGAGTCCGCCTGCCGCAGCAGTTCCGCGCCGTCGTGGGTCTGGGCCGTCTTGGACGCCAGGCCCATGCTGGCCGCGGGCCGCACCAGCGAACCGCCGATCCGCGCCGGGACGTACAGGGAGTCGGAGATGCGCTTAGCCACGGCCCCGGCGTTCAGGCACTCGGTCAGCAGCACCACGAATTCGTCGCCGCCCAGCCGGGCAACTGTGTCGTGCGGCCGGACGCAGTTACGCAGCCGGCTGGCCACCTCCACCAGCAGCTCGTCTGCAGCGGAGCGGCCCAGCATGTCGTTGTAGCTCTTGAAGTCGTCCACGTTGATCAGCAGCACGTCCACGGGGTCCGGCCGGCGCAGCGCCGCGGCGAGGCGTTCGTTGAACAGGGTCCCGTTCGGCAGCCCGGTCAACGTATCCCGCAGCACGGCCGCCTTGAGCTGGTCGTCTTGTTCCGCGGGGGTGAGCCGGGGGAGCACTCCGGTGGTGCCTGGCACCAGCTCCGCCTCCAGTGAGCTGAACGTCCGACGGCGGGGTGCTGCCGCCGCGGTTGCCGCGGGCACGCCGCCGTCGTGCGATGTTGCGGGCTGCTGGGCGACGGCGCGGGCCGGAACCCCGGGGCGCACGGAGACGGCGACGCTCCCGGCAGCGCCGGGGCCCGCCGGCAGTGCGGCGCAGGTAATCTGCGCCGGAAACTCGGTGGCGTCGCCGCGGCGGCCGGCTCCCGCGAAAGGCGACCGCCCCGCGACGGGACCCACTCCGGAACCTGCCAACCCGGCCAGGACCTTGTGGAAGCCCTCCCGTGACGACTCGGCCAGCAGCAGGCTGTAGTCGGAGCCGAGCAGCTGTGTCCGGGAATAGCCGAACAGCTGCTCCGCGGCAGTGTTCAGGAAAACGATGGATCCATCCGGACCAAGCAGCAAGAGCGCGTCGGGGCT
Organism: Arthrobacter sp. 01N442; assembly: GCF_056399345.1. NCBI lineage: Bacteria > Bacillati > Actinomycetota > Actinomycetes > Micrococcales > Micrococcaceae > Arthrobacter > Arthrobacter sp. 01N442. The sequence continues at coordinate 378,533 of NZ_JBFTRD010000003.1, read as the reverse complement.
GTGCTCAAGCACTGTCTGTGCGAACGCTGCGTCCATGGTGTGTACTGCCCCCAAAAGCGATGGATCTGTGAATGGCACCGCGCTTCGCCGGGAACCGGAAATGGGTTCGCCGCGGCCAGTGCCTGCTGAAATCATATGTGTTCGGTAGCACAGTCTCATGCCGCCCCGACACTAATCCCGAAAGCGTACGAATATGTCGTCCGGCCGCCCAGACAACGGGCTGCATCAGAGCACGACAGCGGGCTCCTGCAGGGCCGCGATGGCCTCCGCGGACTGGACCACGGCCGCTTCCCTGCGCGCCTCCGGCACGGGACGGGAGAAGAGGTATCCCTGCAGGGCGTCGCACTCATGTTCCATCAGGTACCGGGCCTGGACGGGTGTCTCGATGCCTTCCGCCGTCACCCGCAGGCCCAAGCTGTGCGCCATATGGATCATGGACGTCAGGATGGGCAGCCGCTCCTCGCCGGTGTGCAGCATGGAAACGAAGGACTTGTCGATCTTCACCGCGTCCACGGGAAGCTCCTGCAGCCGGCCCAGCGAGGAGTAGCCTGTGCCGAAGTCATCCAGCGCCACCCGGATGCCCGCGGCGCGGAGGGTGATCAGCTGCTGGATGACGTGCGAGTCGGCGTCGAAGAACACGCTCTCGGTGACCTCAAGGACCAGCTGGTGCGGATCGACCCGGCTCCAGGCCGCGATGTCCAGCACCCGCTCGGCGAAGTCCTTGTGCTGCAATTGCACACCGGAGACGTTGACGGCCAGGGTCCTTCCGGGATCCTCGGCCAGCCAGGATTGCAGTTCGGTGCAGCTCTGCCGGAGCACCTCGGCCCCGATGTCGCGAATCAGGCCGCTGCGCTCGGCGGTCTGGATGAAGGCGTCCGGAGCCATCAGCACCCCGTCGCGTTCCCAGCGGGCCAGTGCCTCGAACTGGATGACCTCGCGCCGGTTCGTGGAGACCACCGGTTGGTAGAAGACGGTGATCTGGCCGAGCTCGACGGCGCGGCGCAGCCCCGCGGTCAGTTGCGTTCGTTCCAGCAGCGTGGCGAGCATCTCCGGCTGGAAGTGCACGTAGCAGTTCTTGCCTGCCTCCTTGGCGGCGTACATGGCCACGTCGGCCTGGCGCAACAGCTCGGAGGAAGACATGCCCTCCGCGCCGCGCGTCGCCACGCCCAGGCTCAGTCCCGGGCGCATCAGGGTGCCTTCGATGGAGACCGGGGCGTTCAGCGTACTGACGATCCGCTGCGCCACCGCGTCCGAGTCGTTGCAGCCGACCAGCAGCACCACGAATTCGTCCCCGCCCAGGCGTGCCACCGTGCCGTGCGGGCCCACGCAGTTCTGCAGCCGGCGGGAAATCTCCACCAGCATCTGGTCTCCGGCGTGGTGGCCCAGGATGTCGTTGACGTCCTTGAAATCATCCAGGTCCAGCAGCAGCACCGCGACCGGGCCGGGGGACTCCAGCGCGTCGGTGGCGCGTTCGTTGAACAGCATCCGGTTGGCCAGGCCGGTCAGCGGGTCCTGGAAGGCGAGGGCTTTCAGCTGGTCGGCCTGCTGGGCCAGTTCGTCGAGGGCGCGCCGGGCCTGGTCCTGCGCCATGGTGCGGGAGGTGACGTCGCGGAAGTTCCAGATCCGGCCCACCACTTCATCGGCCACCTTTTGCGGGCGCGAGTAGAGTTCCACGGTGCGCCCGTCCCGGAACTCGAGCACGTCGTGGCTGTGCAGTTCATGGTTGGCGTACAACTCGGCGACCTTGGCCTTGAACGAGTCCGGGTCCAGCAACTGCTGCGCGATGAATTTGACCAGGGCGTAGGCGTCGTCCTCGGCCAGGATTTCGCGCGGCATGCCCCAGAGCCGCAGGTACTGATCGTTGACGCCGGTGATCTGGCCGGTGTTGGACACCACAAGGATGCCGTCCGCAGTGGTCTCCAGCGTCGCGTCCAGGAGCGAGGCGGCGTGGCGGCGGCCGGCGTCGTCGTCCTGGCGGTGGGTAGTGTCGCGGACCGCCACCGCCATCGCGGTGTCCGCCGAGGTGGTCACGAGCGAGCAGGTGATTTCCACCGGGATTTCGCTGCCGTTCCGGTGCAGCCCGACGGCGGGGAAGGGCTTGGTTCCGAAGGTTCCGGCCCGGCCCAGCCGGCTCAGTACCCGCAGGAACCCGCCGCGATCGTCCTCCACCAACAGGCGGTTGTGCGAGACGCCGATCAGCTGTTCCTTGGCGTAGCCAAACAGGCGTTCGGCCGCCGGATTGAGGAAGGAGATGTTTCCCTCCATGGTCACCAGCAGCAACGCGTCAGGACCCTGCGTGAGCAGGGTTTCCGCCAATCCTTGTTCCACGTCGATGCCAGCCCCCGGGCGTTCGGTATTCCAAGCCACCGCAGGGCGGTGGTCATTAAACTTCAAGCATCATAGGGCCATGAGACCCAAATCACAGCACTTACTGCCTTTGGGCGGCAGTGTCGTGGCTCAGCTCCGTGATGGTCCTGGCCGATGCCGAGAGCGCCGCGGCCAGGCTGGACGCCGGTTGGGGCCGGGAAAACAGGAAACCCTGGAGCGAATCGCAGCCGCGCCGGATGAGGTATTCGGCCTGCTCCCGGGTCTCGACGCCTTCTGCGGTGACCGTCAGGCCCAGGCCGTGGGCCATGTCGATCATGCAGTTCAGGATCGGAAGGTGGTCGGTATCGCCGTGGATCATGGCGACGAAGGACTGGTCGATCTTGAGCGTGTCTACCGGAAGGTCCTGCAGCCGGCCCAGCGAGGAGTAGCCGGTACCGAAGTCATCCAGTGCCACCCGCACCCCGGCGCTGCGGAGCTGCACGAGCTGGCGCTGGACCTGGCAGTCGTCGTCGAAGAAGACACTCTCGGTGACCTCCACGACCAGCTGGTGCGGATCCACACCGCAGGAGCTGGCGGTCGCGAACAGCAGCTCGGGGAAGTTGCCCTGTTGGAGCTGCACGCCGGAAACGTTGACGGCCAGGGATCGGGTGGGGTCCGCGGAAAGCCAGGGCCCCAGCTCGGTGCAGCCGCGCAGCAGGACTTCGGTGCCGATTTCGACGATCAGGCCACTGCGCTCGGCGGCGGGGATGAATTGATGCGGCGGAACCAGGATGCCGTCGCGTTCCCAGCGGGCCAGCGCCTCGACCTTGACTACGGTGCCCAGCCGGGAGGAAACGATCGGCTGGTAGTGAACCGCAATCTCCCCGCTGTCGACGGCGGTACGCAGCCCGGCCTCGAGGTCGGTGCGCTCGAGCAGTGCGGTCATCATTTCCGGGCGGAAGCGCAGGTAGCGGTTCTTGCCGGCCGACTTGGCCGCGTACATGGCGATGTCGGCGCGGCGGAGCAGCTCGGAGGCGTCGATGGCGTCCTCGCTGATGGACGCCAGTCCCAGGCTCAGGCTGGGCCGCAGCATGGTCCCGTCAATCCAGACCGGCAGCTTGAGCGATTCGACGATCTTCGCGGCGGCCGCGTCGGCATCGAGCGATCCGACCAGCAGAACCACGAATTCGTCGCCGCCCAGGCGTGCTACAACGTCGCTGGGCCGGACGCAGGCCCGCAACCGGCGGCCCACCTCGATCAGCATCTGGTCGCCGGCGTGGTGACCGTGGATGTCGTTGACTTCCTTGAAGTCGTCCAGGTCCAGGAGCAGGACGTCGACGGCGGTTCCGCAGGGGCCCGCGAGGGCGTGCGCCAGACGGTCGTTGAACAGCTGGCGGTTGGAGAGCCCGGTCAGCGGATCCTGGAAGGCGAGGGTCTTCAGCTGGCTGGCCTGCTGGGCGAGGTCCGCCATGGCCTGGTTGATCTGGTCCTGCGCGCGCCGGGCCGCGGTGACGTCGCGGAAGCTCCAGACCCGTCCCACCACCCGGTCTTCAACTTTTTGCGGGCGGGAATACCGTTCAAAGGTGCGTCCGTCGCGGAAGTGCAGCACGTCGTGGCTCTCGGCATCCGGGTCGGCGTAGAGGGCCGTGACTTTTGCGAGGAACTGTTCGGGGTCCGCCAGTTGGCCGAGGACGGAGCCCATCACGGATTCGTCGTCGCCGATGTCCACGAGTTCGCGGGGGATGCCCCACATCGAGAGGAACTGGTTGTTGACGGAGGAGATCCGGCCCTCGGCACTGACCACGAGGATGCCGTCCGCGGTGGATTCCAGCGTGGCTGAGAGCAGGGACATGGTTTCGCGGAGCCTGGCGTCCTCCTCGGTGCGCGCGGAAGTGCTCACGCGGCCGTAACCGGACACATTTGAGACCTGCCATGGTGCATTTTGAATCCTCCCCTCAGAAATCATAGGGGGCGATGCGCTGGCCGGACGCCACGGCGCCGTGTCCTGCGGGTTTCCTGCGGGTTTTCGGCGGTTCGCCGGCGCTGGGTGGGCTGCCGGTGCGCCAGCGGCAGGCGGTCAGTCGGCGGTGGCGAAGCCGCCGCGCGCGACGGCGTCCGCAGGGATCCCGGCATTGGCCTGGCCCAGCCCGCGCCCCAATCCCCGCACAGTCCAGCCGGCCTCGGTCCAAGCAGCGGCGTCGAGCGCGTTCCGGGCGTCCAGCACCGCCCGGCGTCGGACCAGTTTCCCGGCCCGCTCCGGCGACAGTGTGCGGTAGGCCTCCCATTCGGTGAGCAGGAGCACCAATTCCGCGCCGTCGAGGGCTTGTTCGAGAGAAGCCTCGAAGCGCAGCTGCGGGTAGCGCAGCCAAGCGTTGTTGATCGCAGCCGGATCGGTAACGGTGACGTGCGCCCCGGCGTCGGCCAGTTGTTGGGCCACATCCAGGGCCGGGGAGTCGCGGATGTCGTCGGTGTCCGGTTTGAAGGCAGCCCCCAGCACCGTCATGCGCCGGCCGCCCAGCTGGCCGCCGCAGAGTTCCCGGGCCGCCTCCACGGTGTGGGAGCGCTGGCCGCGGTTGATGCCGTCCACGGTGGCCATCCAGGCGTCCACCGAGTCCACGCCGAGCGCCGCAGCCTGCACCCGGAGCGAGCGGATGTCCTTTGGCAGGCAGCCGCCGCCAAAGCCGAGCCCTGCGTGCAGGTGGCGGCCTCCGATCCGCGGGTCCAGTCCCATCGCTTCGCCCAGTTCCGTCACGTCCGCACCGGAAGCCTCGCAGAGCTGGGCCATCGCGTTGATGAAGCTCAGTTTGGTGGCAAGGTAGGCGTTCGACGCCGACTTGATCAGCTCCGCCGTCGCGAAGTTGCAGACGAGCCGGGGGATTCCGGCGCGCAGCAGCGGCCCGTACACCGCATCCAGGGCGGCAGTGACGGCCGCGCCGGCGCTGGCCGGGCGCACGGCGCCGTTCGCTTGCTTGGCACCGTCCGTTTGCCTGGCGGTGTCCGGGTGCGTGGCGGTGTCCGCGCCGCCGGGGACGCCGTACACCAGCCGGTCCGGCACAAGGGAATCCTTGACCGCCGTGCCCTGGCGCAGGAACTCGGGGTTCCAGCCGAGGAGTACATCCGGGCGCCCGGCCAGCACACCGCGGAGCATGTCCACCGTTCCCACCGGGACAGTGGACTTGCCCACGACGGCGGCACCCTCCGCCAGGAAGGGGATCAGGGCTTCGACGGCGGAGACCAGGTAGCTGAGGTCGGCACCGTCGGACGTCTTGGACTGGGGTGTGCCGACGCAGAGGAAATGCAGCTCCGCGCCGGCGGCGTCGGCGAAGCGGGTGGAGAAGACGAGCCGGCCGTTGGCGCGGCCGTCGCGGAGGAGCTCGTCCAGCCCCGGTTCGAAAAAGGGGGCGGCGCCCCGGTCCAGCTGGGCCACCTTGGCGGCGTCGACGTCGATCCCCACGACGGTGTGTCCCATCGAGGCCAGGGTGGCGGCGTGCACGGCGCCGAGGTAGCCGCAGCCGATCACGGAAATCTTCACAGGGTTGCTCCTCTGGTGGTAGAACGGGGGCCGGTTGGCCTGGGGGCGCTCGAACGGGGGCCGGGTGAACCGGTCAGGACCGCTTGGTAGTGCTGCACCAGTTCCTCGCCCAGCGCATGCCAGGTCCGGCCCTGCACCGAGGAGTGGGCCGCGGTGGCGAAGGCGCGGCGTTTGGCGTCGTCGCCCGTCAGGTCGGCCACCCGGGACCGCAGCGCGGCGAGGTCGCCCGGTTCGTAGAGCCAGCCGGTCCGCGAATTCTCCACCAGGTCCAGCGGGCCGCCGCGGCCGGTGGCGACCACCGGGACGCCGGACGCCATGGCCTCCTGTATGGTCTGGCAGAAGGTCTCAAACTCGCCGGGGTGGACGAACAGGTCGAACGAGGCGACGGCACGGGCCAGGTCCTCGCCGCCGAGGAACCCCGTGAACACCGCCCGGGGGAGTGCAGCTGCCAGGGCCTCGCGCTGCGGGCCGTTGCCGACGATCACCAGCCGGGTGCCGGGGAGGTCCGCGAGTACGGCGAGATCCTCAACCTGTTTCTCGACCGCGAGGCGGCCGACGTAGCCGATGATGCGCTCGCCGCCCGGGGCCACCTTGGCCCGCCACGCGTCGTCGCGCTTCTCCGGGCTGAACCGCTGGGTGTCCACGCCGCGGCGCCACATTTCCACCCGCGGAATGCCGCGGCCGAGGAACTGGTTCAGGGCGAAGCTGGACGGGACCAGGGTGCGCGTGGCGAGCAGGTGGATCTGTTCCACCCGGTTCCAGGCCCAGTTTTCCAGGAACGGGACGCCGTAGCGGGCCGCGTAGCCGGGGACCTCGGTCTGATAGATGGCGACGCTGGGGATGCCCAGTTGATGCGCGGCCTGCGCCGCCCGCCAGCCGAGCACGAACGGTGAGGCGAGGTGGACGACGTCGGGGGCGTAGCCGGCAAGGATTCGCTTGACCCGGGCCACACCGCCCAACGCCACCCGTACGTTCGTGTAGCCGGCCAGCGGCATGGACGGGAGCCGGTGGACGCGCGCGCCGTGTACTTCGCGGGGGACGTCGGTGTCCTGCGTGGACGGCGCGATCACCAGCACCTCATCGCCGCGCTCCTGCAGGTGCTCCAGCACCCTCAGGATGGAGTGCGTAACCCCGTTTATCTGCGGCAGGAACGATTCGGCGACCAGTGCAATCCTCACGCCTCCACCGTGGCGGCGGCGGCTGACGCCGCGGGGTTACCGGTGTGGCCTGCGGGGGAAGAGTGGGTTAACAGGCGTGGACGGGTCCCGCCCCACCAAGGCCGCCTCTGATTCCCGCAGCCGGGTGAGCTCCAATTGCCGGAGATGGCCGCTAAGCCCACGTCAAAACGGCCGTCTCTGGCAAACGGACCGGAGTTTCCCGGCCACCGATCGTGCCGGCCGGCTTCGAGGGCCACGCTGCCCTGCTTCTTCACCGCGGTGAGCTCCATTTGCCGCAGATGGCCGCTAAGCCCGCCTTTAAGCGGCCGTCTCTGGCAAACGGCCGAGGTGATCGATTGGCCCGGACCTCACGGGCGTCCGGAGGACCCACAGGAGCCGGCGGCGCCAGCCGCGCTATCCGTGCCGCAGCACGTCCGGGAGTTCATCGACGTAAACCGTCTGCGGCGGCTCGAAGTAGATCACCAGCACCTCATCGCCCACGGCGAAGACGCTTTCCTTGTCGAACGGGTGGGCGTGGAAGGCGCTCGTCCCGCCCCGGAACGGCAGCATGACCTCCCCGATCGTGCCCGGGCCCACCCGCCCGGTGACCCGCCCGATCCGGCCAGTCAGGCTACGGTCGACATCCTTATGCATCCGGAGCTTTCGGCGGCTGCTTGGCTGCCTGCCGGCCGTCCTGCCGGCCGTCTTTCAATGCGGTCCGCAGCGCGGGGAGGTAGTCGCCGACCTGGGCCAGGATGCCACCGACCATCCGGTTGATGCCCTCCCCGCCGTTGAGGACGGTCATCTGCCCCACGTGCGCGAACGGCTCAGCGGCCGCCGCGACGATCGCGGGCATGTTCTCGGCCAGTTGTTGCGAGATGACGGCGTCCTGGTTCGTGCCCAGGGCCTCGCCGCGGGCCTTGATGCCGTCGGCTTCGGCGAGGGCTTTGGCCTTGATGGACGACGCCGCGGCGTCACCGCGGGCCTTCGTGGCGGCGGCTTCCGCTTCACCGGTGACGCGGGTGGCCCCGGCGGCGGCTGCGGCTGCCGTCGCGTTGGCCTGCGCCTGCAGCTCGGTGCGCCGGGCGTTGGCCTGCGCTTCGAGTTCGGTGCGGCGGGCCAGCGCCTCGGCCGCGCTGATGTCCGCGGATTTCTGCCCTTCCGCCTCGGTGCGCTTGGCGTAGGCCTTCGCGTCCGCGGGCTTGCGGATGGTGGTCTGGAGCTTTTGTTCCTCGCGGTCCGCTTCCAGCTTGGCGACTTCCGTTTCCTGCACCACCACTTGCTGCCGCGCCGTGGCCTCGGCCAGCGGGCCGGCCTGGGCGGCATTGGCCCTGGCCCGCTCGGCGTTGGCCTGGGCCTCCGACTGTTTGATCGCGGACAGGCTCTGCGCGTCGGCGATCTGCGCGGCCGCCTCCGCCTCGCGCTCCGCGGCCTCCCGGTTACGGGTGGCCTCTGCGATGCGGGCTTCCATTTTCACCTGGGCGATGTGCGGCTTGGCGATGTTTTGAATGTAGCCGGTGGGGTCCTGCAGGTCCTTGATCTGGAGCGAATCCACCACCAGGCCGAGCTTTTCCATCTCCACGCCGCTCGCGCTGCGGACCTGCGAGCCCAGTTTGTCGCGCTCGCGGATGATCTCCTCCACGGTCATGCTGCCGATGATGGAGCGCAGGTGTCCTTCGAAGACGTTGTAGACCTGGCTCTGCATCTTGGGCTGTTGGCCGAGGAACCGGCGCGCGGCGTTCGCGATGAACGGCGGTGCGTCGCCGATCTTGTAGATGACCACGCCTTCGACGATCACCTGGATGCCCTGGGACGTCACGCAGGAGACCTTGAGCTCTGTCTCGTTCAGGGTCAGGGAAAGCGCCCGCACGGTCTGCAGCCCGGGGAACACCAGCGCCCCTTTGCCGGTGACGATCTTGAAGTCCATGCCGTCCCTCGTCTCGAGGGTTCCACGGGTCAGGCCCGAGATGATCAGCGCTTCGTTTGGTTCGGCCACCTTCCACATCAGCTTCACCGCTATCCAGATGACGGCGACGACAACGAGTGCCCCGGCGAGGACCGCGAGGAACGGGATGAACGCTGAGAAGTCCGGCATGGAAACCCTTTCAAGTCGGTGGGTCAGGCCAGTCTGGGGTGCCGCCCTCAAATAAGTCCAGCATTTTGCGGAACGGCTTGGGCAAAAGGAAGCTGGTGCGGACTCCCCAGAAACGTCAGGCGCCCGCACCAGCAGGTAGTACGAATTTGTTGGATTACTGAGAATCGGTCCTCATTCGCGGCTCCCTTTTCCCGGTGTTCGACTACCGGGTTTGTGCGTCATCGGCCAGGTGCCTCGAAAGCAGCCAGCCGGCGCCAATCATTGCCACGCCCAGCACCATGTGTGTCCAGTTGTCCATGGTGTTGAACGCCAGGAAATTGGCCGCCGACCCCACGCCGACGATCAGCCCGTAAACGCCGAAGATGATGTACAGCAGGCCGAAGCCCATCAGGAAGTTCCGGGCTCCCATGCCGTTGCGGGACATGGTCAGGCCGGCGGCGCCGATGGCCAGCTGAACGACGTTCAGCAGCATGGACACCTGAAACAGGCCGAGGAACATGGCCCTGGAATCAGGTCCGAAGAACCTCAGTTCGCTGTACTGCGTGGTGATGCCGGGGATGAACCCCAGGACGCCCACGACAAGTAGGACAATACCCACACCCATGCCGACGTTTTGGACATCAGTCCGTCCGAAATGTACGCCGTGTGCATGTGGGGATGCGGTAGTCATTTTTGCCTCCAACCACTGATTGCGGACACTTAAAATTTTACGGCGGGGTAGCGGAAAAAGCGCCGCCGCAGGGCTAGCCGCGGTGGCCCGTGAAGCCACGGACGCGGCTGGCGGCAGGACCATTCACAGCGCCTGAAATCCGGGGACAAGAGCCTGTCGGAACCCGGGGGAGGGCCCCGCCCATGGCACCATGGAAGACGATGAAACTGCGCGCTGATCAGACCGGAAACCGTGGCCTCCCGATGCCTCTATGGCTGCAGGGGGCGCTGGAGTCCGCGCAGGCCGCCGTGATTTCCGCACTGGTTGTGATCGCCCCCATCATTGCCGTCTGGGCCACCGCAGGATTCAGCGAGGGCGGCTTCGAATTCCTCGCCCGGCTGGCCGGCCAGGCCTGGCTGCTGATCCACGGGGTGCCCCTGCTGCTGGAGACCGTCGGCTCCGGCACCGCCGGTCTGCCCGAATCCGGCACCTTGTCGCTCATCCCGTTGGGACTCACGCTCATCCCGTTCCTGCTCGCCTGGCGCGCCGGCCGGCGGCTGGCCCGGGCGGCCTACACGGACCAGCTCTGGCAGGCGCTGCTCGGTTCCTGGCTGATGTACGGCGCCTTCGGGTTCGCCACCGGCTTCGTCTGCCGGACCTCCGAGGTTGGTGTCAGCCTCTGGTCCGCCTCCATCGTCCCGCTGATCCCCTTCGCCCTCGGCATGGTGATCGGAGCACGAAGGGAAGCCGGCTCCTGGAGCCGGCTGATCGGCGTCGACGCCGTGGCCTGGCTCTCGCGCACCAGCCAGCATTCGCGCTGGGCCGGCTCCTACCTGGGCTCCGCCGTCAAGGCCGGTTTCGTGGCCGTGATGGCCAGCCTGGCGATGGCCGCCGCCCTGCTCGCCGTGGACCTGATCATCCACTGGAACCTCATCATCGCCGTCTATGAGGCGCTCGACGCCGGCCCGGTAGGCGGTGCAGCACTCACCATCGCGCAGCTGGGCTACCTGCCCAACCTGGCCGTGTTCGCGCTGGCCTGGACCTCAGGTTCGGGGTTCGCCCTCGGCGTCGGATCGCAGGCCGGGCCGTTGGCGACCGCCGTCGGACCCCTGCCCTCCATCCCGGTGTTCGCCGCCCTGCCCGCGGGTGCGTTGGACTACGGCTTCGTGGCCCTCGTAGTGCCTGCCCTCGCCGGGCTCCTGGCCGGTTGGTGGTTCCTGCGCGAGGGCGAAAACCATTTCGACGAGTGGCTCTCCATCAAAGTGAAGGCGCGCTGGTTTACCGCCGCGATTTCCACGCTGGTCCTGGGCGCCCTGGTCGGCGCCGTGGCGGGGCTCCTTGCCGCGGGACTGGCCTGGCTGGCGCGCGGATCCGCAGGCATCGGCCGGCTCACGGACATCGGCCCGGACCCCCTCGCCATGGCGCTGTTCGTGGCAGCGGAGACCGGCGTCGGCGTCGTGATTGGCTATGCCGCCGGTCCGTGGCTGGAACGCCGGCAGAGGCTGAGCGAAGCGGAGCTGGAACCGGCCGCCGCAGCCGACTGACCGGGCGTTTCCGGACCTTGGGCCGACGGGACTAGCGCAGTGGCGTGGGCAGCGACTTCTCCAGCTGCGTCCGGCACGCTGACGCCGCTTGCTGGGTCAGGGCGTGGCGGGCGCACTGCTGGTAGTCACGGATCTGGTTGAAGAACACCGCGGAGGCCAGCACCATCAGGACCATGACCGCGGACACCACCAAGCCGGAGATGGTGCCGAACAGCACCAGGCGGGACTCCTTAAGCTTCGTTGCACGCACGATCAGCGTGATGCCGAGCACCAGGGCAGCCACGGTGAGAATCGCGGTGAGCCAGAGGTAGTTCACGTCCAGCTGGAAGACGAAGAACGCCCCGAGCACCGTGACGATGAACATGCGGAACAGGTTGTGCGTCCGGAGCAGCGAGGCCTTGGCCGCTTCGCTCCGGGGATTCTGTCCCCGCTCGGCTCCGCCGGGGTCCTGGGGGGAATTCATGTTTTCCAGCGTACGCGAATGGCCCCATAAGCTAAGTCAATGCGCATAGTTGTCCTCGTCTCAGGCACCGGCTCCAACCTCCAGGCAGTCATCGACGCCGTCACGGCCGGGGAGCTGGACGTGGAACTCGCCGCCGTCGGCGCGGACCGGCCCGGAACCTACGGGGTGGAGCGCTCCGCGGCCGCCGGAATCCCGACCTTCGTGGTGGATTTCAAGGCCTACCCGGACCGGGCCGCCTGGAACGCCGCACTGACCGAAGCCGTGGCTGCCTACCAGCCGGACGTCGTCGTGTCCTCCGGCTTCATGCGGATTGTCAGTGCCGGCTTCATCGACGCCTTCGGCGGCAAGTACCTCAACACCCACCCGGCCCTGCTGCCGGCCTTCCCCGGCGCGCACGGCGTCCGCGACGCCCTGGCATACGGCGTGAAGGTCGCTGGCTGCACGGTGCACTGGGCCGACGCGGGCGTGGACACCGGCCCGATCATCGCCCAGGAGGCCGTGACCGTTGCCGACGACGACACCGAGGAGACCCTGCACGAGCGGATCAAGACGGTGGAGCGGCGCCTGCTGGTGTCGACACTGAAGTCCCTCGCGGCCGACTCCGCAACGTCACCCAGCTGAGGCGTGGACGGCCCATTTTCGAAGGAGAATGGCCCAACCAAGTAGTCGGGTCCGCAAAAGCGAGTACCTCGTGCAAAAGTCGCGTAGTAACCAGCGAAAATCGAGTAGCTCGCCGCCCGTAGGGGAGCAATCCGGGGCCATAGTCTGGCGCAGTCTCATTCGTCTCATGCGTCCCGGGGGTCCATCGTGTCTCACTTCAGCTTTGCCAAAACCAGTCCCAAGGTACTCGGCCTGACCGCCGCCCTAGTCCTCGGAACCGGTGCCGTTTCCGCCGCCTACGCCGTCTCGGCCTCGTCCGGCACCGGCGAAATCAACGGCTGCTACAACATCAACAACGGCGGTCAATTGCGGGTCCTTGCGCCCGGCGGATCGTGCGACGCCAAGAAGGAAACCGCCATCGCCTGGAACATGCAGGGCATCCAGGGGCTGCAGGGCATCGCCGGCCCGCAAGGCATCCAGGGGCGCCAAGGTGAGAAGGGCGACACCGGTGACAAGGGCGTCACTGGTGCGACCGGCGCCACCGGAGAAACCGGAACGACCGGCGCCCAGGGGGAGAAGGGCGACACGGGTGCAACCGGCGCCACCGGCGAAACCGGCGCCCAGGGCGAGAAGGGCGACACGGGTGCGACCGGCGCCACCGGCGAAACCGGCGCCCAGGGTGAGAAGGGCGACACGGGTGCGACCGGCGCCGCTGGTCCGCAGGGGGAGAAGGGCGATACCGGTGCAACCGGGGCCACGGGCGCTCAAGGGGAGAAGGGCGACACCGGCGCAACCGGTGCGACCGGCGCCCAGGGCGAAAAGGGCGCCTCCGGAGCCACCGGCCCCGTCGGGCCCGCCGGTGCCACCGGGGCAACCGGCGCCGTCGGGGCGGCGGCGTCCACTTCCGTGACGGTGGCTTCGGTCACCGGCTCAGGGCTCACCGTCCAGGCCTTCTGCCCGGCCGGCCGCGTCGCCGTCAGCGGCGGTTTCACGCTCAATAGCGGGAACGGCAACCAGGTGACCGGCAGCCAGCCGATCGTGACATCCGGCAAGCCCACCGGCTGGTCCGTTACCCAGTTGAAGGCCAACGACCTCTCGGTGTCCGTCACCTGCATCCAGTAGCGAAACCGCGGGATGCTCTCTCACTTATGGCGCTTTTGAGGTCCTCAAAGCAACCAGAAGTGAGAGAGCATCCCGGGCGGGCGAGTCGGCGAGTCGGCGAGTCCGGCGAGCATCCAGGGCGGCGACGGGAGTGGTCACGGGCGGGTCCGCCGGCAAGGCTCCGCCGGGTTACTCCAGGCGGCTCTGCTTGGTCTCCGGGGCGAAGAACGCCATCCACAGCACCGAGACCAGCACCAGGCCGCCGGCCAGGGCGAACGACGTCGCCAGCCCCAGTTCCGGCCACAGGAATGCGGCGAAGACCAGCGGTCCGAAGCCTGCGCCGAGCCGGGAGAACGTCGATGCCCAGCCGAAGCCGGAGCCGCGGAGCTCGGTCGGGTAGAGCTCGGACACGTAGGCGTACAGCACTGGGATCGCCACCTGCACCACGAAGCCGAACACCAGCAGCCAGAAGACGGCCGCCGTCGGGATGTCCACGACGACGGCGACGATCACCAGCAAGAGTGCCGACAGCGGGCCGGTGACGGCCAGGATCCATTTCCGGCCCGTCCGTTCCACCAGCAGCGCCGCGACCACCACGCCGAGCAGGCCGACGGCCGCCATCGAGGCCGTGGTGAGGAACGCCTTGTACTCCTCGAAACCCGCGCCGATCAGGATCCGCGGCATCCAGGTCAGCGACAGGTAGTAGACCAGCAGGATGCTGAAGAACAGGGCCCAGGCCGCCGTCGTGATCTTCCAGTTGAACTGCCAGAGCGCGCGGAGCTGGGTCCAGGCGCTGCCGGCGGAAAGCCGGGGAGCGTCCTGCGGTGCGGGCAGGCTGTACACGCGGGCCTCGGCGCCGGTGGCCGCAACCAGGTCATCGATCACCCTGGCGGCTTCCTCCCGGCGGCCCTTGCGGATCAGGAACAACGGCGACTCCGGGACGCTGCGGCGGATCCAGAACACCAGCAGCGCGGGCAGCACCATGACCAGCATGGTCAGCCGCCAGTCCGCGAAGGCGGCGACCAGCCCTGCCGAGACGAAGCCGCAAAGCGCCGCGCCGATCGGCCACCAGCCGTCCATCGCGGTGAGGACCTTGCCGCGCTGTTTGCGGGGCGTGAACTCGCCCACCAGCGCGTAGTCCACCGGGATGCAACCGCCCAGGCCGAAGCCTGCCAGGAAACGGAACACCACGAACCAGCCGAAGTCGGGGGAGAAGGCACCCAGCACCGTGAAGATCGAAAAGATCAGCAGGGTGGCGGTGAAGGCCTTCTTGCGGCCGATCGTGTCCGCGATGGTGCCCCAGATGAACGCGCCCAGGGCCATGCCGATCAGGTTCGACGTGCCGATCCAGGCGGCGTCCGCCGGGGTCAGCGACCAGTGCTTGGACAGCAGCGGAATGAGGATGCCGTTGAGCGTCACGTCCCAGGCGTCGAACATGAAGCCCAGGCCGCCGATCAGGAAGATCCGGCCCTGGACCTTCCACCGCCAGGGCAGTTCCTGGACCACCTGTTCGCCGCTGGGCACAGTGGTGTACGTATTCATTTCGGCCTCCTGGGAAAACTCTACGTCGCGGGGCGTGCCGACGGGGAAGCTTCACACTCCGGCGCGCGGGCAGTCCCGGGGGGAGGTAGGGTTCGCCGACGCGATAAACTGGCCGCATCCCCACCACCCGCGGCCGCGCCGCGATATAAGACGGAGACTTTTGTGAGCTTTACGCAGCTTGAACGTGTATCCATCGACCGTGTTCCCATCCGCCGGGCCCTCATCTCGGTCTACGACAAGACCGGTCTGGAGGAACTCGCGCAGGGCCTGCATGCGGCCGGC
The DNA here is from genome assembly GCF_056399345.1 of Arthrobacter sp. 01N442. Taxonomy (NCBI): domain Bacteria; kingdom Bacillati; phylum Actinomycetota; class Actinomycetes; order Micrococcales; family Micrococcaceae; genus Arthrobacter; species Arthrobacter sp. 01N442. Next base: position 363,261 of record NZ_JBFTRD010000003.1, on the reverse strand, counting down.
GTGAAGATCGTCTCCACGGGCTCCACGGCCAAGAAGATCGCCGCCGCGGGCATCCCGGTGCAGGAAGTCGAGGAAGTCACCGGCTCCCCGGAAATGCTGGACGGCCGCGTCAAGACCCTGCACCCGCGCGTGCACGGCGGCATCCTCGCCGACCGCCGCGTCCCGGCCCACATGAAGACGCTCGAGGACATGGAGATCGAGCCGTTCGACCTGGTCGTCGTGAACCTCTACCCCTTCGTGGAGACCGTGAAGTCGGGCGCCGCGCAGGACGACGTCGTCGAGCAGATCGACATCGGAGGCCCCGCGATGGTGCGCTCCGCCGCGAAGAACCACGCCGCCGTCGCGATCGTCGTGGATCCCGCGTCCTACGGTTCCGTGGTGGAGGCCGCCTCCTCCGGCGGCTTTGACCTGAAGACCCGACGCCGGCTCGCCGCCAAGGCGTTCGCGCACACCGCCTCCTACGACACCGCGGTGGCGACCTGGACCGCCAGCCAATTCCTCGACGAGGACGGCGACGGCGTCATCGACTGGCCCGCCTACGCCGGCCTGGCGCTGGAGCGCTCCGAGGTGCTCCGCTACGGCGAAAACCCGCACCAGCAGGCCGCCCTCTACGTGGACAAGGCCGCCCCGGCCGGCATCGCTCAGGCCGACCAGCTGCACGGCAAGGCGATGAGCTACAACAACTTCGTCGACGCCGACGCCGCCCTCCGCGCCGCGTTCGACTTCGCAGAGCCGGCCGTCGCCATCATCAAGCACGCAAACCCGTGCGGCGTGGCCGTGGGCTCCGCCGACGCCGCAGACCCGATCGCCGACGCGCACGCCAAGGCGCACGCCTGCGACCCGGTCTCCGCGTTTGGCGGCGTGATCGCGGCCAACCGCGCCGTCACCGCCGGCATGGCCCGGACCGTGGCGGGCATCTTCACCGAGGTCGTCATCGCGCCCGGCTTCGAGGACGAGGCAGTTGAGATCCTGTCCAAGAAGAAGAACATCCGCCTCCTGACCCTGCCCGAGGGGTACGGACGGTACCCGACCGAGTTCCGCCAGGTCTCCGGCGGCATGCTGGTCCAGGCCACGGACAAGGTCGACGCCGAGGGCGACAACCCGGCCAACTGGACCCTCGCCGCGGGGGAGGCCGCCGACGCCGACACCCTGGCGGATCTGGCCTTCGCATGGACGGCGTGCCGCGCGGCCAAGTCCAACGCGATCCTGCTGGCCGCCGACGGTGCCGCAGTCGGCATCGGCATGGGCCAGGTCAACCGGCTCGACTCCTGCCGGCTCGCCGTCGAACGGGCCAACACGCTGGGCGTGAGCGTGGAGTCCGACGTCGAAGGTGCGGGCGGGGCGTCGAACGCTTCGGACGCCTCCGGGGCGCCCGAGCGTGCCCGCGGCGCCGTCGCGGCCTCGGATGCGTTCTTCCCGTTCGCCGACGGCCTGCAGATCCTGATCGACGCCGGCGTCCGCGCCGTCGTGCAGCCTGGCGGCTCCGTCCGGGACGAGGAAGTCATCGCCGCAGCCAACGCCGCCGGCATCACGATGTACTTCACCGGCGCCCGGCACTTCTTCCACTAGGGATCTGCCCGGCATCTGACGCCAGGAATGGACATGCCCTCCCGTTGCGGGAGGGCATGTCCATTTTTTTGTGGGGGCTTGGTGTGATGGCGGGTGCCTCGGGCTGCGGAGCGGAGTCCCCAGATGCCAACGCGGCACCGCCGGCTGGGCACACAGCAACGCGGGGTCACTTGCCGCCCTGTCGAGGGGGTGGGAGGCAAGTGACCCCGCGTCGCCCTGCTCCTTTCCAGGGTGGGGTTTCGTCGGGGAATGGGCTTTAGGAAGCGGCGGCGGTGCTGTAAGCCTGCTGGATGACCGAGCCCCAGTACGGGCCGTACATCACGGTGGAGCGGGTGCCGTAGCCGTAGCTGTTGATGGAGTTCTGGTAGCCGGTGGAGCTGGTGCCGATGAACCAGGGGCCGCCGGACGAGCCGCCGGTCATGTCGCAGGGGATGCCCTGGGCGTTGAACTGGGGATTGTTGGGATCATCCGAGGCCGGGCCGGTGCAGCTCACCAGCGACTGGCCGTCAAACGGCGACGCGGCAGGGTAGCCGTAGGACTTGTAGGTGAGGCCGCGCGCGGCGTTGAACTGGACACCGGAGGCGCCGACGACGTCGGACAGGTTCTGCCCGTTCAGCGGGGACACGACGGCGAAGCCGGTGTCGTACTGCATGTCCCCGGCCGAGCTCCACTGCGTCGTGGTGTAGAGCGCCTTGGCGGCCCACTTGCCGTAGGGCGCGGCGCCGTTGAGGTAGGCGGGAACGAAGACGAAGTTGGTGGCGAAGGCGCCCGGGCCCTCATTGACGCAGTGCCCGGCGGTGGAGACGGTGCTCTTATTGGTGGAGGTCACCGAGTTGCCGGAGCAGACGTAGTTGCTGCCGCCCATCGTGAAGAACACCTTGCCGATGTTGGCGATCGGCGACTCGTTGGCATGCAGCGTGGTCTTGCCCTTGGCGGCCTTGCCCGAGATCTGCGTGCTCTGGCCCTTCTCCACGGTGGCGGCCGGGGACTTGTTGCCGCGGGCCAGGGCCTTGTCCGCGAGGATGTCGCCCGGGATAGCGGACTTCATGCGCTCGGGCGTCCAGTAGTCGGCGGCCTTCGAACCGTCAACGGACTGGCTGGTCACCTGCGGGGCCTTCTTGTCCTGCGCCGAGGCGGGCGACGCGGTGGCCGCGCCGGCCGCGGAGACGGCCAGGAGGGCCGCGGCGGAAAGGGTGAGCAGGCTGGTGGCCAGAGTCTTGGGTGTTCTCATGGGTGTCCTAACCGGGAGGAATGCGGAACGGCCTGCCGTGACGGGCCGCTGTGATGGGTTAGAAGCTACGTCAACTTGACGAACATGTAAAGAAATTTGTCAACAACTGTCACAGCAGAATCGCGCCGGGTCATGGCAGTCTCCCGCGTCACAGGCCCCTCCCGGCCGTCCCGGATGGGCGCCGAGGCGGCCACCTCGGGTAAGTTAGAGCCGTTGAGATAACACAAGATTTCCGGATATCCGCAGACTTTCAGGGAGACGCCCGAGCAATGGCCAAGATTATCTATACCCACACCGACGAAGCGCCGATGCTGGCTACCTATTCGTTCTTGCCGATTGTCGAGGCATTCGCGTCGACGGCCGGTGTGGAAGTGGAGACCCGCGACATTTCGCTAGCCGGCCGCATCATCGCCGTGTTCGGCGATTACCTCACCGAAGAGCAGCGCGTCAGCGACGCCCTGGCCGAGCTGGGCGAGCTCGCCAAAAAGCCCGAGGCCAACATCATCAAGCTGCCCAACATCAGCGCTTCCGTGCCGCAGCTGAAGGCCGCCATCGCCGAGCTCCAGGGCCAGGGCTACGCCCTTCCGGACTACCCGGACAACCCGGCCTCGGACGAGGAGACGGACATCCGCTCCCGCTACGACAAGATCAAGGGCTCCGCCGTGAACCCGGTGCTCCGCGAAGGCAACTCCGACCGCCGCGCCCCGCTCTCGGTCAAGAACTACGCGCGCAAGAACCCGCACAGCATGGGTGCCTGGACGCCGGAGTCCAAGACCAACGTCGCCCACATGGATGCCGATGACTTCCGCTCCAACGAGAAGTCCGTAGTCATCGAGGCGGACACCAACCTCAAGATCCAGCTGGTCAAGGAAGACGGCACGGTCAAGGTCCTCAAGCGCGCGTTCCCCGTGCTGGCCGGCGAGGTCATCGACGGCACCGTCATGCGTGCCGCCGCACTCGACGAGTTCCTGAAGGCCCAGGTTGCCCGCGCCAAGGAAGAAGGCGTGCTCTTCTCCGCGCACCTGAAGGCCACCATGATGAAGGTCTCCGACCCGATCATCTTCGGCCACGTCGTCAAGGCCTACTTCGCCGATCTCTTCGCCAGCTACGGCGAGCAGATCGCCGCCGCCGGCCTGAGCCCGAACAACGGCCTCGCCTCCATCCTCAACGGTCTCGAGGACCTCCCCGAGGAAATCCGCGGCGACGTCGAAGCCGCCATCCAGAAGGGGCTCAACGACGGCCCCGAGCTGGCCATGGTCGATTCGGACAAGGGCATCACCAACCTGCACGTGCCCTCCGACGTGATCGTCGACGCCTCGATGCCGGCCATGATCCGCAGCTCCGGCCACATGTGGGGCCGCGATGGCCAGGAGGCAGACACCCTCGCCGTCCTGCCCGACAGCAGCTACGCCGGCATCTACCAGGTCGTCATCGACGACTGCCGCGCCAACGGCGCCTTCGACCCGACCACCATGGGTACGGTCCCGAACGTCGGCCTGATGGCCCAGGCCGCCGAGGAATACGGCAGCCACGACAAGACCTTCGAGATCCAGTCCGCCGGCACCGTCCAGGTGGTCGATGACGCCGGCACCGTACTGATCGAACACCAGGTTTCCCCCGGTGACATCTGGCGCGCCTGCCAGACCAAGGACGTGCCGATTCGCGACTGGGTCAAGCTGGCCGTCACCCGCGCCCGCGCCTCCGCCACCCCGGCCGTCTTCTGGCTGGATAAGACCCGCGCCCACGACGCCCGGATGATCGCCAAGGTCGAGGAATACCTCAAGGACCACGACACCGAGGGCCTGCAGCTTGAGATCATGTCCCCGGAGGAGGCCACCGCCTTCACCCTGGAGCGGATCCGCAAGGGCGAGGACACCATCTCGGTGACCGGCAACGTGCTCCGCGACTACCTCACGGACCTGTTCCCGATCCTTGAGCTCGGCACCAGCGCCAAGATGCTCTCGATCGTCCCGCTGATCAACGGCGGCGGCCTGTTCGAGACCGGCGCCGGCGGCTCCGCCCCGAAGCACGTCCAGCAGCTGCTCAAGGAAAACCACCTGCGCTGGGACAGCCTGGGTGAATTCCTGGCCCTCGCGGTGAGCTTCGAGCACCTCGCCACCTCCACGGGCAACGCCCGCGCCCAGGTCCTCGCGGATACCCTGGACCGCGCCACCGGCACGTTCCTGCTGGAGAACAAGTCGCCCAAGCGCAAGGCCGGCGAGCTGGACAACCGCGGCAGCCACTTCTACCTGGCCAAGTTCTGGGCGGACGAACTGGCGCGCCAGAGCGAGGACGCCGAGCTTGCCGCGGCCTTCGCGGCCGTCTCCGACGCCCTGGCCTCCAACGAAGAGACCATCGTCGGCGAATTGCTTTCGGTCCAGGGCTCCCCGGTGGACATCGGCGGTTACTACCGCCCGGACGAGGCGAAGGCCTCCGCGGTCATGCGCCCCTCGGCCAAGTTCAGCGAAGTGCTGTCCCTGCTGAGCTAGTCCGCACAACGCAAACGGCGCACCGGGAGATCCCGGTGCGCCGTTTGCGTTTAAGTGCCGCCGGGCGACGACGGCGGTGCGGCCGCCGTCGTCGTATGGCGGCCGTGGCCCTTCCTAGCGGTCGGAACGCCGGCGGTCCGACCCTGCCTCGCTGGCCGGTTCGGTGGCCAGGTCCGGGTCCGCATCCAGCGGCGCGCCGGTCCCGATGACGTCGTACTCCGGATCGGTCACCGGAGTCAGGCCGCCGGCCAGCCCGTCCCGTTCCCCGCTGTTGACCCGCTCGCGCCACGAGCCGGTCTCGAAGTCGCGGTTTTCAATGAACTTTTTGAACCGCTGCAGGTCTGCCCCCACCTGCCGGGAGTCCAGGCCGACGGCTGCGCCGATCTTCTCGGTTGCTGTGTCGGGCTCCCAGCTGAGTTCGACGTCGACCCTGGTTTCAGCGGGTCCGAGCTCCGCGAAGCGCACGGTTCCCGCATTGCGGGGACTGTCCAGGCTTTCCCACGACACTTGCCGGTCCGGCTCCTGGCTGGTGATCCGGGCGTCGTATTCGCGCTTCACTCCGCCGATGCTGGTCTGGAAGTGGACGGTGGTGTCATCAAGCTGCTGGACGGCGTCGACGCCGCTCATGAACTGCGGAAAGTCCTCGAACTGGGTCCACTGGTTGTAGGCCTGGCTCAAGGGGACATTCACATCGATGGATTCCTGGACTGTTGCCATGCTTGCTTTCACTCCTTCGGCTGGCCGCGGCCTGCGCGTGGATTACGGGACGGATACAAGGTTCTAACAAGGCGCAACGCTCTAGCAAGGATCTGCAACCGCCCGGATGCCGGTCCGGGCGTCTCCAGGCCCGTTTCAGGCCTGACTGACCAAGCTAGCCGGATCCGGCCGATAGTGAAAGTCCGGGGGGAGGGGCGCCGTCAGTGGTCGCCCTTGCCCCTCTTCTTGGGTTTGGCTTTCTCTACGGGGGCGGGGGCCGCGGGGGCCGGCACCATGGCGGCGGCCTTCGCTGCTGCGGCCGCCGCGGCTTTGTCGGCTGCAGCCTTGTCAGCTGCAGCTTTGTCGGCTGCAGCCTTGGCCGCTGCTTTTTTCGCCGCCGCGTCCCGGGCCGCCTTCGCCGCTGCCGCCTGCTTGGCCGTGAGATCGGCGCGGACGGCATTGATGGCCGTCATGATGCTCTGGTGGCGTTTGAAGGACACGTGTCCGTCCGCTGCAGCCGCGTCAAGCCGGGCAACGAGTTCGTCCAGCTGTTTCAGCGCGCCGGCGGTGTCCTCGGCGGCTGCAGCCTTGGTTACGGAAAGGACCTGGGACTGGAGCTGGCCGGCAGCGTCGCCGTCCAGTTCGGGCGTCGCACCCGCGCAGCCGGAGAGCGAGCCGGCGATCAAGGCGGCCGTGATCAGGGGGCCGGCGACGGTTCTCTGCCAACGGCGGGGGCTTTTGGGGATCATGGTTCCACGCTCTTCTGCAGTTGCTTCAGGTGCTCGCCCAAGTCGCCCGGGACGGCCGGATAAGGCACCACCGCAGGCGGTGCCGGAATAGCGAGGGACACTGCGACGGCGACTAGGGCCAGGAGCGCCACCAGGGCCAGGACGACGGCGACCTTTGTGCGGCGTCGGGCCTGACGGAAACGTGCCAGCGGGCGCGCCACAAAGGCCTGCCTGCCGGCCCGGCGCGCCGGGGCGTCCGCCGGGGTCAACGCCTGCTGCCGACGGGTTGCGGGGACGCCGCGCGGGGCCAGCCCGGCCGGGTCCTGCGCTGTGTTGTGGACGGAGTTCTGTGCCGTGTCAGGAGCGGAATCCAGTAGGTCCGTCGCCGAGCGCGGAGGCCTGGCCGGCGGTGCGGGCAGCACCCTGGTCCGCTCTTCAGCCAGGACGCCCGGCAACGAGTCAGGGGAGACCAGGGCCTGACGCAGGGCAGCCTCCAGCTCTGCGGCCCCGGGGCGGTCCATGGGGTCCAGGGCGGTCATGGCCCTGATCAGCTGGGCCCATTCGGCCGGTACACCGTCAGGTATAACGGGGGCGCGGTGCAACCGGGCTACCGCCGACTCGACGGCGCTTCCCGGATATTCCACGGAGCCCTTGATGCACTCCAGCAGGACCAGGCCCAGCGAGTAGATGTCGCTGGCCGGCCCCATGTCAGCGCCGCGGGCCTGCTCCGGGCTCAGGTAGGCGGCGGTGCCCACCATCGTTCCCGTGGCGGTGAGCCTGGTTCCATCGACAATGCGGGCGATCCCGAAATCGGTCAGTTTCGGCCGCAACGGCTCGCCGGGCCGGACCTGCACCAGGAGGATGTTGGCCGGCTTGATGTCGCGGTGGATGATTCCGAGGGAGTGGACGTATGCGAGGGCGTCCGCGAGTCCTGCGCCGATCACGGCCAGTTCGTCGAAAGGCACGGAGCTGTGCCGGATGCGGCTCCGGAGGTCCTGGCCTTCGACCAACTCCATGGTCAGGAACGGCCGGGGCTCGTCCGGGATTCTGGTGTCCGTGCCGGCGTCGAAGAGAGTTACGAGGCTCGGGTGGTTGAGTGTGGCGAGGAGTTCGATCTCTGCCTGCTGGCGCTTGAGCTCATCGGCGTCCGCGGATTGTGGAGCGAAGAGCTTCAGAGCGACCTCCCGGCCGAGGTTCTCGTCGCGGGCGGAGTACACGGATGCCATGCCGCCCCGGCCGATGACTTCGCCCAGACGGTAGCGGCCGCTCAGAATCTCGGTCGTGACCTCACTGGGTAAAGCGTCCACGATGTTCCCCGTCTTTCGTCCTGGCGCCGCGGTGGCGTCCCTAAAGAATAATACGGGTGCGGGTATCGGGTTCCGGCGCGGGGCTTCTCACTCAGCAGTCGTCTGTCGTGGCGCACCAACCTTTCATGCGGAGGTAAGGGGTGCCGCCGGAGCCTGCGAGGCCGTTGAATCCCCCAGCGGACCCAACGACTTCGCTCCGGCGGCAACAGACCTGGACGGGAGCGGCCACAGCTTACGGTGGCCGTCCCGCGGGCGGTTCTTGGACCGGAACAGGGCGCAGCAGCCGGCTTGGGCATTGCCGCAGGGAAATGCAGCGTGACGGGACCGGGGCGGACGCGGAGTGCGCTGAGACGGCGCGACTAGGCGAAACGTTGGGGCCGGGTACCCGGTCGCGGACGGTGGTGTCCATGGGGAAATCTCCTGAATGACTGGTGGCGGGCGCATGAAGCAACCCAAAGGACCGTGCTCTGCGCAGGAAAATGGCAGAGGACGGCCCTACTAGTCAGGAGAAGACCCGGGATCGGCGGCGACAGCAGGATGGACGTGCTGCAGCGGGCCGCTGATGGGGTCGGTGCCCGTTGGGGGGACGAGGAAGAATGCGTTCGGCGTCCAGGCGGCGGTGCCGGAAGGCGCACTGGACGTGGAACCGCTGCCGGATCCAGATCCGGGGGTCGGGGGGAGGGCAACCGGGGCCGGCAGCCCGGTGTCACCGCCGTGGGGGCGTGGCGCGCCGTTGCCGCCGCTGGGCGCCGTGGGTGCGCCTTCGCCGGTCGACCGGGGCGCGGCAGGAGTGCGGCTCCCGGTGGCCAGGACCCCCGGCAGGCTCCCGTGCCACTGGGCTTGGGGCAGTGCCAGAAGCGGTGCGTAGCCGGAGCTGGCCGACACGTAGCCGGCGTCGGCACTGACGCGGGGCGCCGGGGCTGTGGTGCCCGGACCTGCGGCCAGCGCAGGGCTGCCCGCGGTGGGCGCTGCCGGCACGGACTTCACCGGGCGGACACTCGGTGCCCCCGCAGGGATAACCTGGGCCGGGCCGGCCGCCGGACCCGGGACCGGGGGCACCACTACAGGCGTTGCCGGCGGCGTACCGGGAGCTGGCTGCCCCGCGGGCGCCGAAGGATCAGGAGCGGGCTGGATGACCGGCAGGGAGCCGGTGCCCGTGGCCGGATTGCTGACCGGAACCTCCGGGTCAACGGCCGGCGGCACCGGGTTGGGGGCGGGGCTGGGAGAAGGGCTGGGGGCTGGTGCGGGCGCGGGGTCTGTTGGCGGGACGGGCGCCGGCTCAACCACCGGCGGGACGGGGGCCGTCTCAGTGACCGGCGGGACGGGGGCCGCCTCAGTTACCGGCGGAACGGGCGCCGGCTCGGTGACCGGCGTGACCGACACAACTTCAGTCAGCGGCGGGACGGGGGATTCGATGAGTTGCGGGGCCGGTTCCGTCGCGGGCAGCGCAGGGGCGACCGGCACCGGGTCGGTGGCCACGTCGGCGACGGGTGCCGACGTGACTGGGACTGGAGCCGGGGCCGGAGCCGGAGCCGGGGCCGGAGCTGGAGCCGGGGCCGGTGCCGTGGCCGGAGCCGGGGAACTGGGGGAGATCGGATCATCGGCCTTCGGCAGTTGGATCATGGTCGCGATGGCCGAATTGGGGGCGAATGAAACGGCGCTGGAAATCCTGGGTGCGTCGGCGTTCGCCGTGGCTGCGGAGAGCGCCAGCCAGGTCAGCCCGGCTCCCAGGGCCAGCAGGCCCCGGCGCAGGAAGCGGCGCGCACGGGGCCTGCTAGCTGCAGATTCCATGCGCAACACACCTCCCCGAAATCTATCGACGATTGGACTACAGGGTAAGTCCGGGGCCCCGGGCGAGTCCAGAGGCGACGGCAAATTCGGGCCCTGAAAGCCCGGAAAATCAGGGTCAGCGCGCGTCGTTCGGGTAGCTCACTCCCAACTGGGCGCGGACGCCGTCGAACAGCCTCATGGTGTTGAGGGAGTCCTCCAGTGGCATCACGGGGCTTTCGGTGAGTCCCTGCTGGATGCAGCGGGTGACCTCGCGGAGTTCGTAGCTGTAGCCGCGGCCCACCACACTGAACTGTTCCGTGCGCGGCTCATCGAAGCCGACCCGCACGATCAGTTCCTTGGGGTTATTGACCGAGCCCACGCTTTGCAGGAACCCATTGCTCCCGGCCACCGTGGCGGCGCGGGGACCGTGGGCCAGGAGCGAGGAAGTCAGCTGGGCCTGTGCGCCGTGGTGGTAGCCCAGCGTCAGCGCGTTTTGAGCGTCCACGCCGTCGTCGTTGATCCAGCCGGTGGCACTGACCGTCTGCGGGAAGCCCAGCGTGCCCAGCGCCCACAGCAGGGGATAGATGGTGATGTCCAACAAGGCGCCGCCGCCGTCCCTCGGAGCCCAGAGCCGCGAGGTGGGGGAGTAGGGCGCAGGAAAGCCCAGGTCGGCACTGACCCATTTGACCTCGCCGATCTCGCCCGAGGCGGCGATCTCGAAGGCCCGCTGCATGCTGGGCAGGAACCGGCTCCACATCGCTTCCATCAGGAACAAGCCCCGTTCCCGCGCCAGCTCCACAAGCTCGGTGGCCTCCCGGGCGTTCACGGTGAGGGCCTTCTCGCAGAGCACGTGTTTGCCGGCCTGCAGCGCGGCCATTGCGATTTCGTGATGGTGGGCGTGCGGCGTGGCGACATAGATGACGTCGACGGCGTCGTCGGCCAGCAACCGCTCATAGCCGGCCTCGCCGTCGTGATCCCCGTAGGCCCGGGTGAAACCGTAGTCGGCCGCAAACGCGTCGGCGGCGGCCTGGCTGCGCGAGCTGACCGCGTACAGCTCCGCATCGGAGAGCAATTCCAGGTCCCGGGTCACGGCGGCGGCGATCCCGCCGGTGGCGATGACACCCCAGCGCAGGCGGGCGCCCGTGGCGCTCCGCGGGTCCTGGTCGGGTTGATCGGACAGCCAGGGCCTGGCGATGTGGGCGCTCATGCTGCCATCCTCTCACCCGCGCATGAAAAGAGCCCCGGCCCTCCCGCGGTGAACTGGTCACTGCGGAGGAGCCGGGGCCCTAGTGGTGAAGCGTCAGGCTACTTGGTGATCGGTCCGAGTACCGGATCGTCGACGTAGGCCGTCTTGACGTTTTCCTTGGTCACGATGACCGGCTCCAGCAGGTACGCCGGGACGGTCTTGACCTTGTTGTTGTAGGACTTGTCATCGTTGATCTCAGGCGTCTTGCCGGCCTGGATGTCCTTGACCATGGTGATCGCGTGCTCGACGAGCTTGCGGGTGTCCTTGTTGATGGTGGAGTACTGCTCGCCGGCCATGATGGACTTGACGGATTCAACCTCGGAGTCCTGCCCGGTGACAACCGGCAGCGGCTTGCCGGCGGCCTTGACCGAGGTCAGGATGGCGCGGGCCAGCGTGTCGTTCGGGGACAGCACGCCGTCAAGCGTGCCGCTGCCGTAGGTGCCGGCGAGCAGGGTGTCCATACGGCGCTGGGCGTTCTCGGCCTTCCAGCCCTGGGTAACGGCCTGTTCGAAGGACTTCTGGCCCGACTTGACCACAAGGGTGCCGTCGTCGATCTTCGGCTGGAGCACCTTCATGGCGCCGTCGAAGAAGACCTTCGCGTTGGCGTCATCCGGGGAACCGGCGAACAGTTCGATGTTGTACGGGCCCGAGGGCTTCTTGGCCTTCATGCCGTCCAACAGTGCCTGGCCCTGCAGCTCGCCAACCTTGAAGTTGTCGTATGCCACGTAGTAGTCCACGTTGGGGGTGTTCAGGAGCAGACGGTCGTACGCGATGATGGTGGCGCCGGCGTCCTTGGCCTGCTTGAGCTGGGTACCCAGCTGGGCGCCGTCGATGGCACCCACGATGATGACCTTGGCACCCTTGGTGACCATGGCGCTGATCTGGTTCTGCTGTTCCGAGACGCCGCCGTTGGCGAACTGCACATCAGCCTTGAACCCGGCACCCTTGAGGCCGTCGTTGAACAGCTTCTCTGCCAGCACCCAGTTTTCGCTGGTCTTCTGGGGGAGTGCGACGCCGATCGAGGAGTCCTTGGGGAACGCCTCGCCACCGCCGCTCGCGCCACCGGAAGTTCCGCTGTCGGAACGGCCGCAGGCTGTCAGCGCCAGTGCCGCAATAGCAGCGATTGCTGCTGCCTTTCCTGCTTTACCAATCATTTGCATTGCTTGGTTCACTTTCTTTAGATGGTGTTCGGAGATTCAGGGGTTAGGGGAGCCAGTCAGCCGATCAGGCTTCCTTGGCGATGACCTCTTTGGTGGAAGTGGTCTCGTCGGGCTTGATCTCGTTGCCGCGGCCGAAGTTCTTCATCATCATGCCGATGATGGACCGCTTGCCCTGGGACTTGTTGTAGACATCGAAGGCGACGGCGATCAGCAGCACGAGGCCCTTGATGATCTGGGTGAGGTCGGCGCCGACGCCGAGCAGCTGCAGGCCGTTGTTCAGCACAGCCATCACGAGGCCACCGACGATCGAGCCGATCACGGTGCCGACGCCGCCGGTCACAGCGGCGCCGCCGATGAAGACTGCGGCGATGGCGTCAAGTTCCCAGCCGACGCCGTCGAACGGGCCCGATGCGGTGGAGCGGCCGACGAAGATCATGCCGGCCAGGCCGGCCAGGATGGACATGTTCATCATGACCAGGAAGTTGACCTTCTTGGACTGCACGCCGGAGAGTTCGGCCGCGTGGCGGTTGCCGCCGACGGCGTAGATGTGGCGGCCGACGATGGTCTTGGAGGAGATGAAGCCGTAGACCAGGACCAGGACGGCCAGGATCAGGCCCGGGATCGGGAACGAGGTGCCCGGGCGGCCGGTGGCGAACAGGTACGTCGCGTAGAGGATGGCGCCGCAGATCAGGACGAGCTTGGTGATGGACACCCAGGCCTCGGTCACCTCGGCGCCCAGGGCCTTGGCCTTCCGGCGGGAGCGGATCTCGCTGACGATCACGAACGCCACGCCGGCCAGGCCCAGCAGCAGGGTCAGGTTGTTGTAGCCCGTGTTGGGCCCGAACTCAGGCAGGTAGCCGGAACCGATGTACTGGAAGTCGGCGGGAACCGGGATGGTGTTGGACTTGCCCACGAACTGGTTGAAGCCGCGGAAGAGCAGCATGCCGGCCAGGGTGACGATGAAGGCCGGGATGCCGACGTAGGCGGTCCAGAAGCCCTGCCAGGCGCCGATCAGGGCGCCGAGCAGCAGGCCAAACAGGATGCCGAGGTACCACGGGATGCCCCAGTCCTGGATCATCAGGGCGACGCTGACGCCGACGAACGCCGCGACCGAGCCGACCGAGAGGTCGATGTGGCCGGCGATGATCACCAGCACCATGCCGATCGCGAGGATCAGGATGTAGGAGTTGCCGTTGAAGAGGTTGATCACGTTGCCCGGGGTGAGGGTGTTGCCCCCGGTGGCGATCTGGAAGAAGACGATCAGTGCAACCAGGGCGAAGATCATGCCGAATTGGCGGGTATTGCCGCCAAAGAGCTTCTTGAGCGCGTTCATTTTGTCAGTCCTTGTTGTCCGGAATGTTCTGGATGGTCCAGAGGGTCAGGCAGTCTTGCGGGCGGAAGTCATGAGTTTCATGAGGCTCTCCTGGCTGGCGTCCTCTTTGTTCAGCACGCCGGTGATGGCGCCTTCGAAGATGGTGTAGATGCGGTCGGAGAGACCGAGCAGTTCCGGGAGCTCCGAGGAGATCACGATTACGCCCTTGCCCTGGTTGGCCAGTTGCTGGATGATCCCGTAGATCTCGTATTTGGCGCCGACGTCGATCCCTCGGGTCGGTTCGTCCAGGATCAGCAGATCCGGGTCGGTGAACATCCACTTCGCCAGCACCACCTTCTGCTGGTTGCCGCCGGACAACTTGGCCACGCCTTCCTCAACGGACGGCGTCTTGGTGCGCAGCGACTTGCGGTACTGCTCGGCGACGGTGAATTCCTTGTCGGCGTCGACGACGTTGTGCTTGCTGATCTTCTTCAGCGCCGCCGAGACCGTGGTGGCCTTGATGTCGTCGAGCAGGTTCAGGCCCAGGGACTTGCGGTCCTCGGTGACGTAGCCAAGGCCGGCGTCGATCGCCTGCTTGACGGTCTTCAGGTGCAGTTCCTTGCCGTCCTTGTACACCTGGCCGGAGATGAAGCGGCCGTAGGAGCGGCCGAAGAGGGACCGTGCGAGCTCGGTGCGCCCGGCACCCATCAGGCCGGCGAAGCCGACGATCTCGCCGCGGCGGACGAAGAAGTTCGAGTTCTTGCAGACCAGGCGGTCCTGGATCTGAGGGTGCCCCACGTTCCAGTTCTTGACCTCGAAGAACGTCTCGCCGATCTTGGGCTCATGGTCCGGGAATCGGGATTCCAAGGTTCGGCCCACCATGCCCTTGATGATGCGGTCCTCGTCGACGCCGTCGGCCTTGACGTCCAGCGTCTCGATCGACTTGCCGTCGCGGATGATCGTGATGGAGTCGGCGATCTGCTCGATCTCGTTGAGCTTGTGCGAAATGATGATGGAGGTGATGCCCCGGCCCTTGAGGCCCAGAATCAGGTCCAGCAGGTGCTGGGAATCGGATTCGTTCAGCGCCGCGGTGGGCTCGTCCAGGATGAGGAGCTTGACCTTCTTGTTCAGCGCCTTGGCGATTTCGACCAGCTGCTGCTTGCCGACGCCGATCTCCTTGACCGGGGTGTCCGGGTCCTCGCGCAGGCCCACCCGGGCGAGCAGTTCGGTAGAGCGGATCCGTGCCTCGGCCCAGTCGATCACCCCGCGCTTGGTGGGCTCGTTGCCCAGGAAGATGTTCTCCATGATGGAGAGTTCCGGGATGAGCGCCAGCTCCTGGTGGATGATCACGATGCCGGCGTGCTCGCTGGCCCGGATGTCCTTGAACTGCTGGACCTCGCTCTGGTAGACGATGTCGCCGGTGTAGCTGCCGTAGGGGTAAACGCCCGAGAGCACCTTCATGAGGGTGGATTTTCCTGCGCCGTTTTCGCCGCAGATGGCGTGGATCTCGCCGGCCTTCACCCGCAGGTTCACCTCGGACAAAGCTTTAACGCCGGGGAACTCTTTGGTGATGGAGCGCATCTCGAGAATTATCGGATCGCTGTGCGTGTTGAGGGACGTCATCTGCCCTTACGCCTCCAATGCATGACTTCGTTGTCCGCCCCTGCAAACCGCAGGGCCGTCTGATGGAAAAGTAAACTGGATCACGCCGTTGTCGTCAAGTCTTTAACGCAACAGCTGGGTAACGGCTGTTTTAGTTTCGCCTGATTCCGGCGTGTTGGAAGACCAGGGCCGTCGCCCCCAGGGCCTCCGCACGGTCGCCAAGCGAGGACATGGTCAGGACCGTGGTCTCGCCGATGACCGGGACGGCGTGCCGGACCAGGCCGCGGCGGATCGGGTCCAGGAGAAGCTCGCCGAGACCCGCCAGCGGGCCTCCGACGACGATCACTTCCGGGTTGATCAGGTTCGCGACGTTGCCCAGCGCCCGCCCGGCGGCGAGCCCTGCGTCGTCAATCACCCGCATGGTGGCCGAATCGCGGGCGAGGGCCTTCCGGACGATGTCCTCGGCGGTCAGCGGCTTGTCCTCGCCCCGGCTCAGGAGCTCGATCATGGTGGTGGTGGAGGCAATCGTTTCCAGGCAGCCACGGTTGCCGCAGCGGCAGACCAGGCCGTGCTCGTGGATGGTGGCATGGCCGATTTCGCCGGTGATTCCGACGTTCCCGTAGTAGGGCATGCCGTTGAGGATCAGGCCGGCACCGATGCCCGAGCCGATCTTTAGGAAGAGCAGGTTGCTGATGCCCGTGTGCGGGCCCCAGGTCACCTCGGACAGGGCGCCAAGATTGGCGTCGTTATCGACCCAGACCGGGAGATCCAGGGCTTCTTCGAGGCGCTGGAGGATGTTGATGCCCACCCACTCGGGCAGGATGGCGCCTTGCGCCACGGTGCCGGTGCGGCGGTCGATCGGGCCGGGGATGCCGACGCCGGCACCCACCAGCGCGCTGCGTTCGACGCCGCTGTCGGCCAGCAGCCGGTCCAGCACCCCGACGGCGGCCGTGATGCCCTCTTCGGCATGGTGGCCGAGGGGCAGGAGGACCGATTCCTCGGCGATCACGTGGTAGCTGAGCGAGGCCAGGACCACCCGGAGGTGGCGGCGGCCGAAGTCGATGCCCACGGCGACGGCGCCGTTGCTGTTGAGCCGGACGTTCAACGCGCGGCGCCCGGAGCTGGTGGTCGGTTCGGTGGAGGCGAGCCCGGCATCCTGCATGATCTTGACGATGTTGGAGACTGTGGCCGTGGAGAGGCCGGTCTGGCGGGCCAGTTCCGCCTGGGTGGACGGGCCGGCCAGCAGGCATTCGATGATCCGCTGCTGGTTCAGGTGCCGGAGGGCGGACTGTGACCCGGGGTTTTTAGTGCGGCTCCTCGTTGAGCGCGTTGGTGAGGGCATGCAATGAAGAGTGCCCCATCGGCGTCTTGTAGTCAAGAAGTTAACGCAACGGCCCGGGCGCGTCGCCGTCTCCGTTCAGCCTGCGTGCCTGCGCGGAAGGGGCCGTTCGGCCCGGACAGCCCTGCCTGCCGGCGCGATCGCCCCTCGGGCCCGGGACGGGCCCGCTACCGCGTGTGCTGGGCACCAGTCCCGCGTCCGCTGCCGGGACGTTCCGCCCTGCCCGGCCGCCAGCCGGGCCGAATTGCACCGGGCCCGCCGGTGCGGGCCGAGGTTAGGCTGGAAGAAACCCCGCGGCGAGCATGCCGGGGCGTCCAAAGAATCCCAAGGTGGTAATGGTGCTGCTGGCCCTCATGCAAGCGAACTCGGCCGTGCTCGATGTGGCGGCGAACCTGGCCACCGTCGAGGAGGCGGCGCGCGCAGCATCCGCGGCGGGCGCGCAGCTGCTACTGACGCCGGAGCTCTTCCCGGTGGGTTACGCGCCGCGCCGGCTGCGGGCGGCCTGGGATTCCGCCGAGCTTCCGGCGCTCCGAGCGGCCCTCGCCGACGTAGCCCGGCGGCACGACATCGGGCTGGTGTACAGCCTGCCTGACGTGACCCCGGCGGGGGAGTGGCACATCGCGGCGACCCTGGTGGACGAGTCCGGCGACGAGCTGCTCGGCTACCGGAAGGTGCACTTGTTCGGCCCCGATGAGCGGGCTGCGTTTTCGGCCGCCGTCGAGGCCCCGGCCGTCGTCGGGTTCCACGGACTGAGGGTCTCGCTGGTCATCTGCTACGACATCGAGTTCCCCGAGTCTGCCCGGGCCGCAGCCCTGCGCGGCGCCGAACTATTGCTGGTGCCTACGGCCCTCGCCGGCGGATTCAACGCCGTGCCGGAGGTGCTGGTCCGGGCCAGGGCGCTGGAGAACCAGCTGACCGTTGCCTATGCCAACCACACCGGAGTGGAGGACGGCTGCGAGTTCCGCGGCGGCAGCATCGTGGCCGGCCCCGACGGCGATGTCCTGGCCGCGGCCGGACCCGGCGCGGAATTGGTGTTCGCCGACGTCGGTGTCCCGGCGGTCGCCGCCGCGGACTCCGCTGCGGACGGTGACGTGGCCTACCTGCGTGACCGTCGCCCGGACCTCTACCGTTCCTGGGGAGTCTGAGCGGCGGCGACATCCCCGGCGTCGGTCCGCTCCGGGGCGGCCTGGTACTGGAGTGCGACCCAGAGCTCCGCGCGGGCCTGGGCCCGGTTGAGATCCAGGCCCAGCAGCTCGGCAATGACGCCGACCTGACGGCGGACGCTGTTGCGATGCAGCCCGATGGCCTTCGCGGTGGCGTCCCAGCTGCCGTGCTCGCCGAGCCACGCGCGCAGGATCCCGAGCAAAGCGTCGCGCCGGTCCGGCTCGAGCTCGAGCAGGGGTGCCAGCAGGCGGTCCGCGAGCAGGGTGCCCGCCTCGGGGCCGAGAAGGCCCGTCACGGACCAGGTGACATCGTCCTCCCGAACGCTGCGGCGGCCCGTGAGAACCTGGTTCCGCAACGAGGAGGCCCGGCGGTAGGAGTCAGCCAGACCCTCGAAATCGGTCACCCCGCCAATCACCAGACACCAGCCCAGCCGTTCCACCTCGGCGAGCAGGGCGTCATCGACGCGGAGCCGGGTAATGGCGGCGAAGCCGTAGTCGGTGAGCTCCACCAGCTTGGTGTCAAACAGCCGGCGCCATTCGAGCAGCTCCCGCACCGGGCCTTCACCCGTCCGGCGCGGAGCATCCGAGGGCCGGGCGCTGCCGGCGGGGGTGCCGAGCCGGAGGCCCTGGACGACGCGCAGCTGCCCGGACCGGGTTGAGGAAATGCTCTGGGCCAGCAGGTCCTTCAAGCCGGTGACGTGCCGTGCCGTCCCGGAAACCAGGCTGTCCCGATGCAGCAACAACGCTGTGGCCAGCTGGCTCGGGGCCAGCGAACCGCTGGTGCGCTGGCGGACCAGCAATTCCAGCAGTCCGACGGTGGTGGAGACGACGCTGTTCTGCGCCGGCGTCAGCGGTGCGTCGGTGCCGAGGATGAGCGCGCCAAGGTTGGCGTCCCGGGTGCTGCGCAAGGGATGCCCGAAGACCAGCGAGGAGCCGGCGGCGTCGAACGAATCCATCTCCACCCGGGGGCCGCTGCCGGCGAGCAGCCGGACGAGCAGCGGCTGCAGTGCCGCCGAATCGACGCCCGCTGCGGCGCCCGGGCCACCGGGTCCCGGGCCCGCGGCCCGGGACCCGGTGGAACCGGCTGCGCCGCGGGCACGCACCCGTCCGTCCGCGCCGAACAACACGGCCCAGACGGGGACACGCTGCACGAGGGCCGCGAGGAGTTCATGTTCGGGGCGTGCGGACAGGACCGCGCGCATCAGCTGACGGTTGGTCTCGGCGAGCTGGCGGAAGGTGCGGGCGTTGTCGGATTCCAGGAGCCGGGAGAACTCGAGCCCCAGGGCGGCGAAGGGCAGATTGCCCGGGATGGCCACGAGGGTCAGCCCGTGCCGGCGGCAGGCGCTGACCACGGCCTCCGGGACGGCGTTGAAATAGGGTTCCAGGCCGAAACCGAGGGCCCCCACCCTGGCCCGGACCAGACGCTCCACGTAAGCATCCACCGCGGCCTCGGTGCCGCCGGCGCCCTCGAACGGCAGCCCGGCGGTCAACAGGAACTCGCCGTCGAGCAGGTAAGGGGTGGGGTCGTCGAGCTCGCTCGGTTCAACCCAGCGCAAGCGTTCGTCCGCGTTGCCGGCGTCGTGCAGCACAACCAGGGACGGGAGTTGGCGCAGGAACTGTGCCAGCGTGACGAAGCCTAAGCTCTCGGCGTCGTCAGCGGCCACGGCCGGGGCTTTCATGGAGGCAGTCCGAGGACCCCGGCGCCGGTGCATTACGTCTCATGAATGATGACTATAGGTCATTTTGCACCGCGGTGAGAGGTGGCTCACACGCCTAGGGTAGGTCAGGGGAAACCGACCAACACTGAAGATAAGGACGTCAACGATGACTGCGCCAACTCTGATCGGGGAACGCCCGCCGGCCGCTGCTGCCGGCCGTCCCGGGCTTGCCGCCCAACTCCTGCGCCGCAAGCCGATCGGGCAACTGGTCCGCGAGGCCGAAACCGGACACGGCGGCACCCGGCTGGTCCGCAGCTTCGGTGTGCTGCAGCTGACCATGATCAGCGTCGGCGCCACGCTCGGCACCGGAATCCTGGTGATCCTGGGCGAATCGGTTCCGCTGGCCGGCCCGGCCATCTGGATCTCCTTCGCCATTGCCGGCCTGGCCGCCCTGCTCTCGGCCGTTTCCTACGCCGAGATGGCCGGCCTGGTGCCCGCCGCCGGGTCCAGCTACTCCTACACCTACGCCACCATGGGTGAGGGCATGGCCTGGATCTGCGGCTGGTGCCTGGTGCTCGAATACGCCGTCTCGGTGGCCGCCGTCGCGGTCGGCGCGGGCCAGTACGTCAACGAGGCCCTGGCCGTCTTCGGCGTGGCACTGCCGGACACCATCTCGCAGCCGCCGGGCGCCGGCGGCCTGCTCAACGTCCCGGCGATCGTCATCGTGGTCCTGGCCATGGTGCTCCTGGTCCGCGGCGCCAAGGAAAGCGCCTGGATCAACACCGCGATCGTCCTGGTCAAAGTCGGCATCCTGCTGTTCTTCTGCGCCGTGGCCTTCACCGCGTTCAATGGCGGCCACTTCGAGCCGCTGATGCCCATGGGCGCCGCCGGAGTCTCGGCCGCTGCCTCCCGGGTCTTCTTTTCCTACATCGGCTTCGACGCCGCCTCCACGGCGGGCGAGGAGGCACGCAATCCCAAGCGCGACCTTCCGCGGGCCATCCTGCTCTCCATGCTGATCGTCACCAGCATCTACGTGCTCGTGGCCGTCGCAGCGATCGGCGCCCGGCCCTGGGGCTGGTTTGACGGCACCGAGGCGGCGCTCGTGAAAATCCTCGAGGAAATCACCGGGCAGCCGTGGGTCGGAGTGCTGTTCGCCGTCGGCGCCGTGCTCGCCATCGCCAGCATCGTGCTGACCGTCCTCTACGGACAGACCCGGATCCTGCTGTCGATGTCCCGCGACGGCCTGGTCCCCAAGGTCTTCGGCCGGGTCTCAGCCCGGACCGGAACCCCCGTTGCCGGCACCCTGATCGTGGGCACCGCCGTCGCGCTGACCGCCGGGCTGGTTCCGCTCGGCGCGCTCGCGGACGCCACCAGCATCGGCACCCTGTTCGCGTTCGCACTCGTCAACGTGGCGGTCATCCACCTCCGGCGCACCCGGCCGGAGCTTACCCGCAGCTTCCGCGTCCCGCTGTTTCCATTGACCCCGATCCTTGGCGCCCTCATGTGCGCCTACCTCATGGCCAACCTCGGGGCCGAGACCTGGGCGGTCTTCGGCGCCTGGATGCTCGTGGGCCTCGCCGCCTACTTCGGCTACGGCCGGCGGAATTCCAGGGTGGCAGCCCTGAGCCACGAGGAATACCGTGAACTGTCAGGCCGCCAACCCGCTAACTCCACCCCCACCCAGGAATTGAAGGCAGACATCTCATGACCACCGCCACTGAACTGCCGGCTCCCGGCCCGGATTCCACTCCGGCCCAAGTCCCGGCCGGGACGCCCATCACCATGCTGAACCCGGATTTCCCGTTCAGCTACGACCACTACCTGGCCCACCCCGACGGCCTGGGCTCCGTGCCGCCCGAGCTGTACGGGGCGGAGGTCGCCGTCGTCGGTGCCGGCCTGTCCGGGCTGGTAACCGCCTACGAACTCATGAAGCTGGGACTGCGGCCGGTGGTCTATGAGGCCGACCGGATCGGCGGCCGGCTGAGGACTGCCAGCTTCCCGTCCGCCCCGGGCGTCGTTGCGGACCTGGGCGGCATGCGGTTCCCGGTCTCAGGCAAGGCCTTCTACCACTATGTAGACCTTCTCGGACTGCAGACCCAGGAGTTCCCCAACCCGCTGGCGCCGGCGACGTCCAGCACCGTGATCGAGCTCGCCGGCCAGAAGTATTACGCCGAGACCGCCGCGGACCTGCCCCCGTTCTTCCTTGAGGTGGCGGAGGCATGGAAGGCTGCCGTGAACGACGGCGCCGCGTTCGCCCAGATGCAGGAGGCCATCCGGGCGCGGGACACGGGCCGGATCAAGGAACTGTGGAACGCGCTGCTGCCGGAACTGGACGAACAGACCTTTTACGGGTTCATCGCCGGCAGCGAAGCCTTCAAGAAGGCCGGCTTCGCCCACCGCGAGGCGTTCGGGCAGGTCGGGTTCGGCACCGGAGGCTGGGACACCGACTTCCCCAACTCGATCCTGGAAATCCTGCGGGTGGTCTACACCGACGCCGACGACCAGCACCGGCTCATCACCGGCGGCGCCCAGCGGCTCCCGGAGGCACTGTGGGAACACGCGCCGTCGGGAATGGCCCACTGGCCGGACGGGACCTCCCTCGCCTCGCTGCACGCCGGTGCCCCGCGCGGCGCCGTGGACCGCATCGCCCGCGACGGCGCCGGGGACTTCCGGGTGAGGGAACGCTGGGGGCGCGAAGCCAGCTACCCGGCGGTGGTCACGACGTGCCAGTCCTGGCTGCTGTCGACCCGGATCCACACGCAAGAGTCCCTGTTTCCGGCTGAGCTGTGGACAGCGATCGAACGCTCGCACTACATGCAGTCGTCCAAGACTTTCGTCATGGTCGACCGGCCGTTCTGGAAGGACGTCGACGCCGAGACCGGCCGCGAGGTCCTGTCGATGACACTGACCGACCGGTTGAACCGGGCCACGTACCTGCTGGACAACGGCCCGGACCAGCCGGCCGTGATCCTGCTGTCCTACACCTGGAACGACGACGCGCTGAAGTGGCTGGCCCTCGATGCCGAGCAGCGGGTGGAGCTCATGTTGCACTCGCTGGAGCAGATCTATCCCGGCGTCGACATCGCCAGCCACATCGTTGGCCAGCCGATCACGGTCTCGTGGGAGGCCGACCCCAACTTCATGGGCGCGTTCAAGGCCAACCTGCCTGGGCACTACCGCTATCAGCAGCGGCTCTTCACCCACTTCAAGCAGGACGGGCTGCCCGCCGAACAGCGGGGGATCTTCCTCGCCGGCGACGACGTGTCCTTCACAGCAGGCTGGGCGGAGGGCGCCGTCAGCACCGGCTTGAACGCGGTCTGGGGTGTGGTCAACCATCTCGGTGGCCGGACCCCCGCCGGGAACCCGGGGCCGGGCGAGCTGCTGGACGAGCTGGGCCCCATCCCGCTGGACTGAGAGCGCCGCCCGCACCCGGGCAGGGATCAGCCGTGCAGTTCGCGGTGGGCGCGGGCAAGCTCCTGGTAGTGGGCAGCGTTGTGCTTGACGCCCTCAAACTCCTCGTCGCTCAGTTCCCGGCGGACCTTGGCCGGCACGCCGGCGACGAGCGACCGGGGCGGCACGACGGTCCCTTCCAGGACGACGGCGCCGGCGGCCACGAGCGAGCCGGCGCCGATCACCGCGCCGTTCAGGATGGTGGCGCTCATCCCGATCAGGCAGTCGTCCTCGACGGTGCAGCCATGCACCACTGCGCTGTGGCCGACGCTGACCCGGGCGCCAATGGTGCAGGGGAAGTCGGGATCCGCGTGCAGCACGACGTTGTCCTGCAGGTTGGTGCCGGCGCCCACGGAAATCGCGGCGGTGTCGGCCCGGACGGAGACGCCGTAGAAGGCGCTGGAGTTCTCTGCCAGCGTGGCCTTGCCGATCACCGAGGCGCTCGGGGCGACGAAAGCGGATTCGTGGACGGCCGGGGTGTCACCGGCGAAGGCGTAAACGGGACTCATGCCTCCAGCCTAGGACCCTCCCGCAGATCCGGCGGTCAAATAGCCGACGCTCCCTCAGGTTCGGCGGCCCGAAAGCGGACGCTCCCGCAGGTCCGGCGGCCCGAATGGCGACCCTCCCTCAGGTCTGGCGGCCATACTGCAGACCCTCCCGCAGGTCTGGTGGTCAGATAGCGAACCCTCCCACAGGTTCGGCGGCCAAACGGAAGACCCTCCCTCAGATGCGGTGGCTATCGACCAAATCCTCCCGCCGTTTGTGAGGGGGCGTTGGGTGGAAGACGACCGGATGTGAGGGGGCGTTGGATGAATCGTCGCCGGATGTGAGGGAGCGTCGGGTGGAGGGGTGCCGGATGTGAGGGAGCGTCGGGGGTGGGCGGGATTAGCCGGGGGAGCGGAGGATGGTGAAGCCGCTCCCGGGTTCCGGGTTTCCGCGGTCGGGGAGGACGACGGCGATCGGTGCGCCGGGTTCCGCTACGCGCGTCAGTTCCCGCACGACGTCGTCGGCCGCCTCAGGGGCAAGCCCCGCCAGCGCGTCCACAGCCCAGACGGCGGCAAACGCGGCGTCTGCGAACGGCAGCGCCCGGCCTGCCGCGACCGAGGCGGAGAGCCCCCGGGCCCGGGCAGCATGGATGTTCTCCTCGGACGCGTCCACGCCGGTGAAATGGATGCCCGCGCGGACAAAGAGCAGCCCCTCCGCACCGGATCCGCAGTCCAGGCCCAGCACTCCCCGCCGGCCCTCCGCCTTGAGCAATGCGAGGAAACCGGTGAGCTGGTCCTGCCGCGTTGATCCCATGGCTTCAGTTAAGGGTGGGGCAGGACCGAAGGCAAGCCCTAGCTGAGTGCCCTTAGCTGAAAACAACCGTCCGGTTGCCATCCAGCAGCACCCGGTGCTCGGCGTGCCACTGGACTGCCTGGGCGAGCGTACGGCCTTCGACGTCGCGGCCCATCTGGACAAACTGCTCGGCTGTGCGCCGGTGGTCCACCCGGATGACTTCCTGCTCAATGATCGGGCCCTCGTCCAGGGCCGCGGTGACGTAGTGGGCCGTGGCGCCAATGAGCTTCACGCCGCGGGCGTGGGCTTGGTGGTACGGCTTGGCGCCCTTGAAGGAAGGCAGGAAGGAGTGGTGGATGTTGATGGCCTTGCCGGTGAGCTCGGTGCAGAGTTCGTCGGAGAGGATCTGCATGTACCGGGCCAGTACGGTGAGCTCGATGTCGTGTTCGGCCATGAGCTTCCGCAGGGCGTCCTCGGCCTCGGTTTTGGTGTCCTTGGTGACCGGGATGTGGTGGAACGGGATGCCGTAGAACTCGGCCAGCGACTCGAGGTCCCGGTGATTGGAGACAATGGCCGGGATCTCGATCGGCAGGGTGCCGGAGCGCTGCAGGAACAGCAGGTCGTTCAGGCAATGCGCGGAGGTGCTCGCCATTAGCAGGGTGCGTACCTTACGGCCGGCCGGGTTGAGGCTCCACTGCATCCCAAAGGCCTGGGCCACCGGCTCAAGGGCGGCATGCAGCTCGGCCGGCGGGGCCGCCGTCGTCGCCTCAACCCGCATGAAGAACGTTCCGGTGCCCTGGCTGCCGTACTGCTGCGAGTCCGTAATATTGCAGCCGGCCACGAGGAGGGCACCCGCCACGGCGTGCACGATCCCGGGCCGGTCGGGGCAGGAGAGGGTCAGAACGTAGGAGGCAGTCAGCTGGTCTTCAGTCACGAAAGACAGCCTACCTGCGGCTGGGATAGTCTGGACTCGTCGCAACTGGCGTTGGGTGGCTAACCACCAGGGAGCGGCACGCACGCAGACCACGGATCGTACGCCTGGGCCGAGGGTCATGTTTTTCCGGACGGCAGCCCGCTGCCGTCCCGCCGACGGCACCCCACCAAGGGTGCTGCGCTCGCG
Source organism: Arthrobacter sp. 01N442 (assembly GCF_056399345.1). Lineage (NCBI taxonomy): Bacteria > Bacillati > Actinomycetota > Actinomycetes > Micrococcales > Micrococcaceae > Arthrobacter > Arthrobacter sp. 01N442. The sequence continues at coordinate 338,143 of NZ_JBFTRD010000003.1, read as the reverse complement.
GTATGGGTCCCCGTTTCCGGGCCCGTAATTTAGCGGCGCCTCGGCGGGCCAGCCGGTAACCTGACCTTAAAGCAGTGACCGTTGCCAAGCCAGGAGTTCTTCGTGACTACTTCCCTTCGCCTTTCCTCAGCAGCCGTAAGCAACCAGCCGCTCGCTGAACTCGATCCCGAAATCGCCGCCGTCCTGGACCAGGAGCTCGGCCGCCAGCGAGGCACCCTGGAAATGATCGCCTCCGAGAACTTCGCGCCCCGCGCCGTGATGGAGGCCCAGGGTTCCGTCCTGACCAACAAGTACGCAGAGGGCTACCCGGGACGCCGCTACTACGGCGGCTGCGAGTACGTCGACGTCGCCGAGCAGCTCGCGATCGACCGGGTCAAGTCCCTCTTCGGCGCCGAGTTCGCCAACGTCCAGCCGCACTCCGGCGCGCAGGCCAACGCCGCCGCGCTCTCCGCGATGATCACCCCGGGGGACAAGATCCTGGGCCTCTCGCTGGCCCACGGCGGCCACCTCACCCACGGCATGAAGCTGAACTTCTCCGGCAAGCTGTACGAAGTTGCCGCCTACCAGGTCGAGGAAGACAACTTCCGGATCGACATGGACAAGCTGCGCGAACAGGCGCTCGCCGAGAAGCCGCAGGTCATCATCGCCGGCTGGTCCGCGTACCCCCGCCACCTCGATTTCGCCGCCTTCCGCTCCATCGCCGACGAGGTCGGCGCGCTGCTCTGGACCGACATGGCGCACTTCGCCGGCCTCGTCGCCGCCGGGCTGCACCCCAGCCCGGTCCCGCACTCCGACGTCGTCACCTCCACCGTGCACAAGACCCTTGCCGGTCCGCGTTCCGGCGTGATCCTGGCCAAGCAGGAGTGGGCCAAGAAGATCAACTCCAACGTCTTCCCCGGCCAGCAGGGCGGACCGCTGATGCACGTCATCGCCGCCAAGGCCGTGGCGTTCAAGATCGCCGGCACCGAAGAGTTCAAGGAGCGCCAGGAGCGCGTCCTGGAAGGCGCCCGGATCATCGCCGACCGGCTGAACCAGTCGGACCTCTCCGACGCCGGCGTCAGCGTCCTGACCGGCGGCACCGATGTGCACCTGGTCCTGGTGGACCTGCGCAACTCCCAGCTGGACGGCCAGCAGGCCGAAGACCTGTTGCACTCGGTCGGCATCACGGTCAACCGCAACGCCGTCCCGTTCGACCCGCGCCCGCCGATGGTCACCTCCGGCCTGCGGATCGGCACGCCGGCCCTGGCCACCCGCGGCTTCGGAGCCAAGGAATTCACCGAGGTCGCCGAGATCATCGCCACGGCGCTCAAGGCAGGCTCGGCAACCGACGTTGAGGCGCTCCAGACCCGCGTGGACAAGCTTGCCGAGGACTTCCCGCTGTACCCGCAGCACGAGCAGTGGTGATTCGATGACTGCCACTGACTCCGTACGCGAGCACTCCGAAGCCGGGACACAGACCGCCCGGATCCTCGACGGCAAGGCCACCGCGGCCACCATCAAGGCTGAACTGACCGAACGCGTCGCCGCGCTCAAGGCCAAAGGCGTTGTCCCGGGCCTCGGTACCATCCTGGTCGGCTCAGACCCGGGCAGCACCTGGTATGTGGGCGGCAAGCACAAGGACTGCGCCGAGGTTGGCATCACCTCGATCCGCCGCGACCTCCCGGAAGACACCACCCAGGAGGAGCTGCTGGCCGTGGTCCGGGAACTCAACGAGAACCCGGAGTGCACCGGGTACATCGTCCAGCTCCCGCTGCCCAAGCACATCGACCAGGACGTCATCCTGGAGGCGATGGATCCGGAGAAGGACGCCGACGGACTGCATCCGATGAACCTCGGCCGGCTCGTGGCCAACGTCAGCGGACCGATGAAGTCCCCGCTGCCCTGCACGCCCAAGGGCTGCGTGGAGCTGCTGACCCGGCACGGGATCGACCTCAAGGGCAAGCGCGTCCTCGTGGTGGGCCGCGGCGTCACGATCGGCCGGCCGGTGGGCCTGCTGCTCACCCGCAAGGACGTCAACGCCACGGTCATCCTGGCCCACACCGGCACGGTGGACCTCCCCGCCGAACTCCGGCAGGCCGACGTCGTGATCGCCGCCGCCGGCCAGCCGCACATGATCAAGGCGGCGGATCTCAAGCCGGGCGCCATCGTGCTCGACGTCGGCGTCAGCCGCGTCGACGACGGCTCGGGCAAGGCCGTGGTCACCGGTGACGTGGATCCGGCCGCGGCCGATGTCGCCGCCTGGCTCTCGCCGAACCCCGGGGGAGTGGGCCCGATGACCCGCGCCATGCTGCTGGCGAACGTGGTGGAAACTGCGGAACGCCAGCTGGAAAGCGGACACACCTCCGGCCTCTGACCCAACTGACTCGCAGTAGTTGTCGTTTTGAGCCCTCAAAACGACATCTATTGCGAGTTACTTGGGTGGCGGAAGCGGAAAACTCCGAAGTTTTTACGAAAAGACTCTTTCATAGTTTGCGCGGATCGACTACCGTGTTCCGGGTGTCTGAACTTGTGTCGAAAGAATCTCCCGGGAGCAGCCCCGCCGGAAGCAGCGAACCGCAGTACGTCATCACCGCCGAAAACCTCACCAAAAGCTACGGCGACGTCACCGCCGTCGACGGCATTTCCTTCCGCGTGCCCGCCGGCGAAGCCTTCGGCCTGCTCGGCCCGAACGGCGCCGGAAAATCCACCACCATGAAGATGATCGGCGGGGTCTCGCAGCGGACCTCCGGCAGCCTGAGCATCATGGGGCTGGACCCGGAACAGCACGGTCCCGAGGTCCGAGCCCACCTGGGCGTTGTTCCGCAGCAGGACAACCTCGACGAGGAACTCAAGGTCCGCGACAACCTGCTGGTCTACGGCCGCTACTTCGGCCTGCCGATGAGCTACCTCAAGCCCAAGGCGGACGAACTGCTGGAGTTCGCGCAGCTGACGGACAAGGCCAAATCCAAGGTGGATGCGCTTTCCGGCGGCATGAAGCGACGCCTCACGATCGCCAGGTCCCTGATCAACGAGCCGCGGATCCTGCTGCTGGACGAACCCACCACCGGGCTCGACCCGCAGGCCCGCCACATCCTCTGGGACCGGCTGTTCCGGCTCAAGGAACAGGGCGTCACCCTGATCCTCACCACCCATTACATGGACGAGGCCGAGCAGCTCTGCGACCGCCTGATCGTGGTGGACAAGGGAAAGATCATGGCCGAGGGGTCCCCGGCCAGCCTGATCCGCGAGTACTCCACCCGCGAGGTCCTCGAACTGCGCTTCGGCTCCGAACGCAACGCCACCGTCGGCGCGGAGCTGGAAGGGATCGGCGAGCGGATCGAAACCCTGCCCGACCGTGTCCTCATCTACGCCCACGACGGCGAAGCCGCGCTGGAGCAGGTCTCCGCCCGCGGGCTGCACCCGGTCACCTCGCTGGTGCGCCGCTCCTCGCTGGAGGATGTCTTCCTGCGCCTGACCGGTAGGAGCCTTGTTGACTAAGGAAGCAGAGTTGACTGAGTCCATTCAGTCGGCGACGGCGGCGCCCCGCCCGGCCGCGGGCCGGGCGCACTCGCCGGCCGTCTCGGCCGCCCGGGCCCGGCGTTGGGGGGCGTTCTACTACGCCGAACAGGTCCTGCGCGTGATGAAGGGCTACGGCTGGACCATCGTCATGTACGGCGTCGGCCAGCCGGTCGCCTACCTCTTCGCCATGGGCGTGGGCCTCGCCACGCTGGTGGACACCAACTCCACCGCGGCTTTCGGCGGCGTGAGCTACCTGGCCTTCATCGCCCCCGCGCTGCTGATCTCCGCCGCCGTGATGACAGCTGCCAACGAGTTCACCTTCCCGGTGATGGACGGCTTCAAATGGCGCCGGGTCTACTACGGCCCGCACGCCTCGCCGCTGACTCCGGAGCAGATAGCCGCCGGGCAGATCATCGCCGTCACGGTGCGGTTCGTGCTGCAGTCCGCCATCTACTTCGGCGTCGTGGCGCTCTTTGGCGCATCCCCGAGCGGCTGGGGCTGGGTCTCGATCCTGGTGGCCACGCTGGCCGGCCTGGCCTTCGGACTGCCCTTGATGGCCTACGCCGCGACCATCAAGAACGACAAGGGCCAGTTCGCCATGGTCATGCGCTTCATCGTGATGCCGCTGTTCCTGTTCTCCGGAACGTTCTTCCCGCTGGATACCCTGCCCCTGGCGGTCCGCTGGATCGGCTGGATCTCACCGATCTGGCACGGCACCGAGCTGGGCCGGGTGTTCAGCTACGGCTACCAGGAGGAGCCGCTGCTCACCCTGGTCCACGTCGTTTTCCTCCTCGGTCTCGCCGTTCTCGGCTGGGTCCTGACCCGGCGCCAGTTCGCTAAAAGGATGGCATCATGAGTGTGCTCGCCGGACGTAACGGCGCCAGCCACCACGACAAACACCACGACGGCGGCCTGAGCGTCACCGACGCCGCCCGGAACCGCCGCTTCGGTCCGCTTTACTCACGCAACGTGCGCGCCGTCGTCGCGCGCGGGCTGATGGCCACCAAGAGCAGCAACTGGATGGTCATGGTCTCCGGTTTCTTCGAACCCGTGCTGTACCTGATCTCGATGGGCGTGGGCCTGGGCGCAATTGTCGGCGCCGTACAGGGCCCCGGCGGCCAGCAGATTTCCTACGCGGCCTACATCGCCCCGGCCCTGCTGGCGGTCTCGGCGATGAACGGCGCCGTGTACGACTCCACCTGGAACGTCTTCTTCAAGATGAACTTCGCCAAGCTCTACCAGGGCATGCTCTACACTTCCCTAGGCCCGATCGACGTCGCGATGGGCGAAATCTTCCTCGCCTTGCTCCGCGGCCTCATGTACGCCACCGGGTTCACCGCGGTGATGGGCGTGATGGGCCTGATCACCACGCCTTGGGCCATCCTGATGATTCCCGCCTCGGTGCTCATCGCGTTCGGTTTTGCGAGCTTCGGCATGGGCATCACCAGCTTCATGAAGACGTTCCAGCAGATGGACTGGATCAACTTCGTGATGCTGCCGATGTTCCTCTTCAGCGCCACCTTCTACCCGTTGAGCGTGTACCCGCAGTGGATCCAGTGGCTCATCCAGGCGATGCCGCTGTGGCACGGCGTGGAGCTGCTGCGCCAGATCAGCGTGGGTGTCTTCACCCCCGCCACCGCGGTGCACATCGGCTACTACCTCGTCATGATCGTGCTCGGCGTCGCCCTCACCACCGGCCGGCTCCGCCGCCTGTTCCTGAAGTAACCGTTCCTGAAGTAAACCCCGGACCGAACGCCCCAAGGAGCCCCATGATCGGCAAATGGCATGCCCTCGTCATCGACTGCGAGGACCCGGACCTGCTGGCGGGTTTCTACCAGGAGCTGCTGGGCATGGTCCGGGTAGAGGAGGACCCGGACTGGATCACCATCGGCGACGCCGCGGACCGCCCCGCCGTCGCCTTCCAGCGCGTCGACCGCCTGGTCCGGCCGCTATGGCCGGATGCCGAGCACCCGCAGCAGATGCATATCGACGTCATGGTTCCGGACCTGGACGCCGCCGAAGCCGAGGTGTTGAAGCTTGGTGCTGCCAACCTGAACGCCGGCGGGAAGTCCTTCCGCGTCTACACCGACCCCAGCGGCCACCCTTTCTGCCTCGTGCTGTCCTAGCGCCGCCGTTCGCCCGGGGTGGAAGCGCCGCCCCGGGTCCGGACGGTTTGCGATAATGGGCTCATGCGCTCTCTGGACAACCCTTCTGCCAAGCCGTCCGCGTTCAACGCGGCCACCGGAAAATTCTCGATGTTCCGCATCGGCGGACTCGGGATGACGGTCTTCATCATCGCCTTCCTGGTGGCCGTCATCTTCGCGGCAAACCAGAACGACGTCGTGGGCTGGGTCGTTGCGGTCATCGCCGCCTTCTGGCTCGCACTGGCGTCCTTCGTGGTGTTCAGCATCCAGCGGGCCGCCAAGAAGGCCGGCGCCAAGCTGAATGAGGCGCAGAACGCGTTCAACTCCGCGGTGGGCCGGGCGCCGTCGTCCGGCAGCGCCGACCACGGCGGCACCCGGCTTGTCGGCGACCGCCGCGAAGGCGACGAGATCCGCGACATGAAGCTTGACCACTCCTTCAAGATTGTCCAGGTGCAGGTCCGGGTGGTGGAGCAGGAGCGGGCCAAGGGGGACGCCTCGGACCAGGACACCATCCGCCGTGCGCTGGAAACCATCGAGATCACTGCCACCAATGCGCGGGACATGCTCAAGTCCGCCGGCGGCACCGACGAACCGGTCCACGGAACCATCATCGACTAGAGTGGAACGGGTGAGCTCGGCATTGAAGAAGGACCACCTTCGCATCGCATCGGTAAACGTCAACGGCCTCCGCGCCGCCTACAAAAAGGGCATGGCGGAATGGCTGGCGCCGCGGGAAGTCGATATCCTCTGCCTGCAGGAGGTACGCGCCCCTGATGCGATCGTCCGGGAGCTCCTCGGCGAAGGCTGGCACATCCTGCACGCCGAAGCCGAAGCCAAGGGCCGCGCCGGCGTCGCGATCGCCTCGCGCATCGAGCCGCTCGCCACCCGTTCCGGCATCGGCGACGACTACTTCGCTACGGCCGGGCGCTGGGTCGAGGCCGACTACATCGTCCGCGACGCCGCGGGCCAGGCCTCGCAGCTGACCGTCGCCAGTGCCTACGTGCACTCCGGTGAGGCCGGCACCCCGAAGCAGGACGACAAGTTCCGCTTCCTGGACGTGATGTCCACGCGGCTGCCCGAGCTGGCCAAGCACAGCGACCATGCCCTCGTGGTGGGCGACCTTAACGTCGGCCACACCGAGCTGGACATCAAGAACTGGAAGGGCAACGTCAAACGTGCCGGCTTCCTGCCCGAGGAGCGTGCCTACTTTGACCGCTTCTTCGGCGAGGAAATTGGCTGGAAGGATGTTCACAGGGGCCTGGCGGGTACCGTCGACGGCCCCTACACTTGGTGGTCGCAGCGGGGACAGGCCTTCGACAACGACACCGGCTGGCGCATTGATTACCACATGGCCACGCCCGCTCTCGCCGCTGCGGCGGTGTCAGCAGTTGTTGACCGGGCGCCGTCCTGGGACACACGTTTCTCCGACCATGCCCCGCTGGTAGTGGACTACCGGCTCTAAGTTCGAAGGCTTTTATCAACATGACTAGCTCAACCGCTGCTGCACCCAAGAAGCGCATTCTCTCCGGTGCCAAGCCGACCGCGGATTCCCTGCATCTTGGCAACTACATCGGTGCCGTGCGCAACTGGGTGGACATGCAGTCCGAATACGACGCCGTATTCTTCATCCCGGACCTGCACGCCATCACCGTCGACTTCGAGCCCTCCGAACTGGCCAAGCGGACCAGGATCGTGGCCGCCCAGTACATTGCGGCCGGGATCGATCCGGACAAGTCCATCTTCTTCGTGCAGTCGCACGTTCCCGAACACGCCCAGCTGGCCTGGGCACTGAATTGCATCACGGGCTTCGGCGAAGCCTCCCGTATGACGCAATTCAAGGACAAGACGCAGAAGTTCGGAGCGGAAGCCGCGACCCTGGGCCTCTTCGCCTACCCAACGCTGATGGCCGCCGACATCCTGCTGTACCAGACGGACCTGGTCCCGGTGGGCGAGGACCAGCGCCAGCACCTGGAGCTGACCCGAAACCTGGCCCAGCGCTTCAACACCCGCTTCGGCGAGACCTTCACGGTCCCAGAGGCCACGATCCTCAAAGCCAGCGCCAAGATCTACGACCTCCAGAACCCGGCGGCCAAGATGTCCAAGACCGGCGAGTCGCCGAACGGGTCGATCCAGCTGCTGGAGGACCCCAAGGTCGCCGCCAAGCGCATCAAGTCCGCCGTGACGGATGCCGGGACGGAGATCCGGTTCGATCCGGAGGAGAAGCCGGGCGTGTCCAACCTGCTGACCATCTACTCGACGCTGACCGGCAAAACGGTGGCGGAGCTGGAGACCGAATACCAGGGCAAGATGTACGGGCACCTGAAGACGGACCTGGCCGAGGTGATGGTCGACTTCATCACGCCGCTGCGTAACCGCACCAACGAGCTGATGGCCGATCCCGCGGAGCTGGACAGGCTGCTGGCCCAGGGCGCGGAGCGTGCCCGCGAGATCGCCTCGGTCACGCTGGCCCGGGTATACGAGCGAATGGGGTTCCTGCCGTCGCTCAGCTTGGCCGGAGTCCACTAGCGCAATGTCGTCCTCCGCCAGCAAAGTCACCGCCAACGACACCGGGCGCGCCGTCCACCACGCCGCGCGCAAGGGATCGGGCGCCGCGCGCCACCAGAGCTCGGCGGCCGGCAACGGCAAGACCCCGGACGAGGGCATCAGCATCGGCGTGATCCTGGGCTTCCCGCCGGAAATCGCCGAGGAGCTGCAGCGCTGGCGGGCCTCCTTCGGTGACCCCATGGCCGCGTCCATCCCGGCGCACATCACGCTGGTCACCACCACCATGACGCAGGACTGGGAAGCCACACGCGACCACGTCCGCGAGGTGGCGCGGCGGCAGGAACCCTTCACCGTGACGATCGCGGGCACCGGGTCTTTCCGCCCGGTGTCGCCGGTGGTCTTCCTGAACGTCGAGGCCGGCTTCGGCGAGTGCGTCAACCTGCACCGGCAGCTCCAGACCGGGCCGCTGGAGCGCGAACTGCCGTTCGCCTACCATCCGCACGTCACCGTGGCCCACGACGTGGCTCCGGAAAGCCTCGACGAGGCCGAAACGGTGCTGAAGGATTACAAGGCCAGCTTCCCGGTGGCTAGCATGGGACTTTACGAGCACGACGACAACGGCATCTGGCAGCTACGGGAAGAGCTTGACTTTGGCACCGAACCTGACGACCACCGAGGCGCGGCCGACGCAGCAGGCACCCGCTGAACCTCCGCTTCCCACCGACCTGGCCCAGCTGAGGCTGGAAGTCATCCGGAAACGGGTGGACTGGGGCAAGGCACGGCGTTCGTCGGGCGGTCCCTTGGCGGCGCCGCTTGCCATGGTCCAGTGGCTGCTTGCCCGGCTCAACGCGCTTCGGCCGATGCGGTCCTTCCGGCACTACAACCTGCAGCACGGCCCGCTGATGAGCGCCGGCATCGGCTTCAATATGTTCTTCTCCATCACCGGCCTGCTGGCTACCGGCTTTTCCGTTGCGGGACTGCTGCTGCGCGGCCAGCCGGCCCTGCTGGACAGGGTGATCAGCAGTGTCGCCACCAGCGCCCCGGGACTGCTCAAAGTCGACGGCCGGGAGGGGCTGGTGGATCCGCAGGAGCTGCTGAACCCCAACGGCTTGGGCTGGACGGCGGTGATCGCTGCCGTGGTCACCGTGGTCACCTCGCTGGGCTGGATCGCCGGCCTGCGTGAGGGACTGCGCGGCGTGCTGCGGCTCGGCCCGCTAAAGATCAACCCGGTCCTGCTGAAACTGCACGATGTCGGCACCCTGCTGCTGCTGGGCGTGGCACTGGTGATCAGTGCCGGCGCCTCGCTGGTGTTTGGTACGGCCGCCGGCTGGGTGGCCGATCAGCTCAACCTCGACCCGCTGGTGGCGGGTCCGCTCACCACGTCCATCAAGATCGCGGTGCCGCTGGTGCTGGGCTGGGTCACCGCACTGATCATGTTCCGGCTCGCCGGCGGCCTCAGACTCCGGCGCCGGGCCTTGCTGGAAGGCACCGTCCTGGCCGCGGTGGGCACCAGCATCCTGCAGATCTTCAGCGCCGAACTCCTGGCCAGCGCCGGCCGGAACCCGATCCTCGCGCCCTTTGCCATCATCATCGGCCTGCTCATCTGGTTCAACCTGGTCAGCCAGGTCTACCTCGTCTCGGCCGCGTGGTCCGCGATCCGGGAAGAGGACCTCACCGCCGCGCCCTCAGCCAAGACGGCCGGCTGGGGATCCCGCCAGGTCCAGCCCGGGAAGACTCCGGCCGAGCCGCGGGAGCGACGCCGCCCGGCGGCTAGTTTCCGGCGTCGAGGTACTGATCGGCCCACGCCGAAATAATCTTGGCCGCGCGGGCGGCCTGGCCCTTGCCGGTGAGCAGGTGGTCCGAGCCTTCAAGCGAGACAAAGCTGCGCGGGTGGCGCGCGGTCTGGAAGATGCTGCTGGCGTTCTCAATGCCCACCGTGTTGTCGGTGGGGGAGTGCAGCACCATGAGCGGCTTGTGCAGCCGCCGGATGCAGTCGGTCAGGTCCGCGTTTTCCAGGTCCTCGACGAAATGCCGCCGGATCTCCACCCGCTTGCCGCCGAGGTCCACCTCGGCGCTGCCTTCGCTCAGGATCCGGTCCAGTGCCGCGTCGAAGACGTGCGCGACGTGCTTGGGCGAGAACGGCGCACCCACGGTGGCGACGGCGTCGAGCCCCGGGATGCTCCCGGCGGCCGCCAGCACCGCGGCGCCGCCGAACGAGTGCCCCACTAGCAGCGACACGGGACTGCCGGAGTCGCGCATGAATTCCGCCGCGCGGACCGTGTCCGCCACCTTGTGGCTGAAGGACCCCTCCGACCAGAGCCCAGCGGACTCGCCCAGGCCGAGGTTGTCGAAGCGGAGCATGCCCACACCGTTGTCCGCCAGCGCCTTGCACATCCGGGAGGCCGACGGGCTGTCCTTGCCCAGCGTGAAGCCGTGCGAGAAGACACCCCAGCCCTTCACCGGCCCCTCGGGGAGGTCGATCACGCCGGAGAGCAGCTCGCCGGTGGAACCTTCGAAGGAGACTTTTTCGGAGCGGGACACGTCGGTCCCCTTTCAGCTGGGCGGGTCGTCTGGTCGGGTAGACGACGGCGGCGCCCCCACCGGAGGGTGGGAGGCGCCGTCGTCGTTGAAGCTGGTAGCAGCAGTGCGTTAGATCTTGCGGGCCAGGATGGCCTGCTTCACCTCGGCAATTGCCTGCGTGACCTGGATGCCGCGCGGGCAAGCCTCGGTGCAGTTGAAGGTGGTGCGGCAGCGCCACACGCCTTCCTTGTCGTTGAGGATCTCCAGGCGCATGTCGCCGGCGTCATCACGGGAGTCGAAGATGAAGCGGTGCGCGTTCACGATCGCCGCCGGGCCGAAGTACTGGCCGTCGGTCCAGAACACCGGGCAGGACGAGGTGCACGCGGCGCAGAGGATGCACTTGGTGGTGTCGTCGAACCGTTCGCGGTCCTCGGCGGACTGCAGGCGTTCCTTGGTGGGCTCGTGGCCCCGGTTGATCAGGAAGGGCATGACTTCGCGGAAGGACTGGAAGAACGGCTCCATGTCCACGATCAGGTCCTTTTCCACCGGCAGGCCCTTGATCGGCTCGACCGTGATGGGCTTGGTGGTGTCCAGGTCCTTGAGCAGGGTCTTGCAGGCGAGGCGGTTGCGGCCGTTGATGCGCATGGCATCGGAGCCGCAGACGCCGTGGGCGCAGGACCGGCGGAAGGAGACGCTGCCGTCAATTTCCCACTTGACCTTGTGCAGGGCGTCCAGGACACGGTCCGTGCCGTACATCGTGACGTGGAAGTCGTCCCAGGTGGACTCGTCGGAGACCTCCGGGTTGTAGCGGCGCACGCGCAGGTGGACGTCGAAGGAGGGGATGTCCCCGCCGCCGCCGACGCCGGCGGGCAGTTCGATCTTGGAGGCTGGCTCAGCGAGTTCAGCGGTCATCTTAGTACTTCCTCACCATCGGCTCGTAGCGCGTAAAGACCACCGGTTTGGTGGCAAGCCGGATGCCCGCGATCGCCTCGGCGGAACCGTCCGCCGGTGCGTGGTCATCCTTGTACGCCATGGAGTGCTTCATGAATTTTTCGTCGTCGCGCTCGGGGAAGTCCTCGCGGAAGTGTCCGCCGCGGGATTCCTCGCGGTGCAGGGCCGCCACGGTCATGACCTTGGCGAGTTCGAGCAGGAAGCCCAGTTCCACGGCCTCGAGCAGGTCCAGGTTGAAGCGCTTGCCCTTGTCCTGGACGCTGATGCGCTGGTACCGCTCCTCGAAGGACGCGATGTCCTTCAGGACCTGGTTCAGCGTCTCGGCGGTGCGGAACACCTGCATGTTGGCGTCCATGGTGTCCTGCAGTTCCTTGCGGATCTGGGCCACCTTCTCGGTGCCGTCGGCGGTGCGGACGTGCTCCAGCAGGTTCAGCGTGTACGCCTCGGGATCGGCGGGCAGCTCGACGAAGTCAGCGGTCTTGGCGTATTCGGCGGCGGCGATGCCGGCGCGCTTGCCAAAGACGTTGATGTCCAGCAGCGAGTTGGTGCCCAGGCGGTTGGAACCGTGCACCGAAACGCAGGCGACCTCGCCGGCGGCGTAGAGGCCCGGGACCACCGTGTCGTTGTCCTGCAGGACCTCGGCGCTGATGTTGGTCGGGATGCCGCCCATGGCGTAGTGCGCCGTCGGGAAGACCGGAACCGGCTCCGTGTACGGCTCGACGCCGAGGTAGGTGCGGGCGAACTCGGTGATGTCCGGGAGCTTGGCGTCGATGTGGGCCGGCTCCAGGTGGGTCAGGTCCAGCAGGACGTAGTCCTTGTTCGGGCCGCAGCCGCGGCCTTCACGGACTTCGTTGGCCATGGAGCGGGCCACGATGTCGCGCGGGGCGAGGTCCTTGATGGTGGGGGCGTAGCGCTCCATGAAGCGCTCACCCTCGGAGTTGCGCAGGATCGCGCCTTCGCCGCGGGCGGCTTCGGAGAGCAGGATGCCCAGGCCGGCCAGGCCGGTCGGGTGGAACTGGAAGAACTCCATGTCCTCCAGCGGGATGCCGCGGCGGAACGCGATGCCCATGCCGTCACCGGTGAGGGTGTGGGCGTTGGAGGTGGTCTTGAAGACCTTGCCGGCGCCGCCGGAGGCGAACACCACGGACTTGGCCTGGAAGACGTGCAGTTCGCCGGAGGCGAGGTCGTAGGAGACGACGCCGGCAACGCGCTTCTGCTTGTACGGGGTGCCGTCCTCGCGGACCGCGTCTTCCTCGACGGTGAGCAGGTCGAGCACGTAGTACTCGTTGTAGAACTCGACGTTGTGCTTGACGCAGTTTTGGTACAGCGTCTGCAGGATCATGTGGCCGGTGCGGTCCGCGGCGTAGCAGGCACGGCGGACCGGAGCCTTGCCGTGGTCGCGGGTGTGGCCGCCGAAGCGGCGCTGGTCGATCCGGCCTTCGGGCGTGCGGTTGAACGGCAGGCCCATCTTCTCAAGGTCCAGGACCGCGTCGATTGCTTCCTTCGCCATGACCTCGGCAGCGTCCTGGTCCACCAGGTAGTCGCCGCCCTTGATGGTGTCGAAGGTGTGCCACTCCCAGTTGTCTTCCTCGACGTTGGCGAGGGCTGCACACATGCCGCCCTGGGCCGCGCCGGTGTGGGAGCGCGTGGGGTAAAGCTTGGTCAGTACTGCTGTTCGCGCACGCTGACCGGATTCGATCGCGGCGCGCATGCCAGCGCCACCGGCACCGACAATGACGACGTCGTACTTATGGACCTGCATACCAGATGCTCTTTCTCTCAAAATTCGCTGTAAAACACCGCCGGCGGAGCCTGCGCAGTGAAATCTTGTGATCCGCTATCCCCGCGGGCAGGCAGGGATGAACGCCCGAAGCCGGGGTCGGCTACGGGGCGGGGCAGAACCCGCCGGGCAGCTGCACGCCGTCGACCACGGGGCACGGGTTGAAGGTGAAGATCACCAGCGTGCCGAGGATGACGATGGCTGCGGCCGCGGCGTAGAGCACGATCTTCAGCCAGAGACGCGTCGCGTCCTTTTCGGCGTAGTCGTTGATGATGGTGCGCACGCCGTTGGTGCCGTGCAGCATCGCGAGCCAGAGCATGGCCAGGTCCCAGACCTGCCAGAACGGGTCGGCCCACTTGCCGGCGACGAAGCCGAAGTCGATCGCGTGGATTCCTTCGCCCACCATCAGGTTCACGAACAGGTGGCCGAAGATGAGGACCACCAGGACGACGCCGGAGAGCCGCATGAACAGCCATGCCAGCATCTCGAAGTTGCCCTTGGACGAACCGCTGCGGCGGTACTGCGGAGCGATCCTGCCGCTGCCCACCTGGGGGCTGCGCGGGCTCTTGATCTCAGTTGCACTCATGGCTTAGTGACCTCCGAGGGCGAGGGACAGGTGGCGGATGGAGAAGCCGACCATGACGACGACCCAGAGGGCCAGGACCGTCCACAGCATCTGGCGCTGGTACTTCGCGCCCTTCTTCCAGAAGTCGACGGCGATGATCCGCAGGCCGTTGAAGGCGTGGAATACGATCGCAGCGACGAGGCCCGTTTCACCCAGGGCCATAAGGGGGTTCTTGTAGGCACCGATCACGGCGGTGTAGGCCTCGGGGGACACACGCACCAATGAGGTGTCCAGCACGTGGACCAACAAGAAGAAAAAGATCACTACACCGGTAACGCGGTGTCCAACCCAGGACCACATGCCTTCACGGCCGCGGTACAAGGTGCCAGCTGGTTTTGTCGGCACTGAATAAACCTCCCTGCAACACAGCGGCGCTGGCATGGGATCCACGCGGGGGGAACGCCTGCTGCGAGAGCACTCGTAAGCTCAAGCCTAAATCTAGGCTTCGCTCTCAGCTTATTCAATTCAGCGGATCGATGGTGACGGCGCCCGGCGCGGTTTTCGACGGGTTTTGAGACGAACGCCACATTCGCGTGCCCCGTCCCCGGCTCCGCTGCCGTGTGCCGCGTGCCAACTCCGGGGTGTTCCGGCGGCGTTCCGCTAAAGTAGCCGTGATGACTACAGACAATATGGACAGCCACGATTCACCCCAGGGCGCTGCGGCGGACTCCCCGCTCAGCCGTTTCATCGCGGTGATTCCGGCAGGCGGTGTGGGGACCCGGCTCTGGCCGCTGTCCCGGGCCGCCGCCCCCAAGTTCCTGCACGACCTCACCGGGTCAGGCAGCACCTTGCTGCGCGCCACCTACGACCGGCTGGAGCCCCTCGCCGGCAGCCGCGTGCTGGTTGTCACCGGAACGGCCCACCGCGACGCCGTGTGCCGCCAGTTGCCCGAGGTGGGCGAGGCGGACCTGGTCCTCGAAAGCGAACCCAAGGATTCGGGGGCGGCGATCGGCCTCGCCGCGGCCATCCTCTTTGAGCGCGATCCTGACACCATCATGGGCTCCTTCGCCGCGGACCAGGTCATCAGCCCGGATGCGCTGTTCCAGGACGCTGTCCGCGAGGCCATCCACACCGCCGCTGCCGGCAAGATCGTCACCATCGGCATCAAGCCGACGCACCCTTCCACGGGCTTCGGTTACATCCGCGCCGGCGACCGGCTCAGTGTGCCCGGCGCCCCGAGCGCCCACACGGTCGTCGAATTCGTCGAAAAGCCCAGCGAGGAAGTCGCCCAGCAGTATCTGGACAGCGGCGAATACGTCTGGAACGCCGGCATGTTCGTGGCGCCGGTCTCGCTCATGCTCAAGCACCTGGAAGCCAACCAGCCGGAGCTCTTCGCGGGCCTGCAGGAGATCGCCAAGGCCTGGGACACCCCGCTGCGCGACGAGGTCACCGCCCGTGTCTGGCCCACGCTGCCCAAGATCGCCATCGACTACGCCGTGGCCGAGCCGGCCGCGGCCGCCGGGGACGTCGCCGTCGTGCCCGGCACCTTCCGCTGGGACGACGTCGGAGACTTCGCCTCCGTGGGCCGGCTCAACAGCGCCAAGGAAGTCGACGACGTCACCGTGATCGGCGAGGGCGCCCGCGTCTTCACCGAAAACGCCAGCGGCGTGGTGGTCTCCGACACCAAGCGTGTGATCGCCTTGATCGGCATCGAGGACGTGGTGATCGTGGATACCCCGGACGCACTGCTGGTGATGACGAAGGCGCACTCGCAGCGGGTCAAGGCCGCCGTGGACGCGCTCAAGGCCAGCGGCGACACGGACGTGCTCTAGGCTCCGTCCGCGTTCCGGGCGGCCCTGCCGTAACCCGCCGACTGCGATGCCGCTATTCATCTGACTCTCGCTAGAGTGATTGTGTGCGCAATTACACTACTGAAGCTGAGCCAACCACCCTGGTCGGGCCGTGGCTGGAGCCACTCCTGCCGGAGCTGATCGCCTTCCGCCGCGACCTGCACGCGCACCCCGAGCTGTCCTTCAAGGAGTTCCGCACCACGGACAAACTGGCCCAGCGGCTCGAGGCCGCGGGCCTGCAGCCGCACCGCCTCGAGGGCACCGGGCTCACCGTTGATGTGGGCGAAGGTCCCATCGCCACCGCGCTCCGCGGCGACATCGACGCCCTGCCCATCATCGAAGAGACCGGACTGCCGTTCGCGTCCAAGAACCATGGCGTGACGCACGCCTGCGGCCACGACGTCCACACCACCACGATGCTGGGCATCGCCCTGGTCCTGCAGCGGATGCATGAGTCCTCGCCGCTGGGCGGCACCGTGCGGATCATCTTCCAGCCGGCCGAGGAAACCATGCCCGGCGGCGCGCACGCCTGCATCGAACAAGGCGTGCTGGAGGGGGTGCCGCGGATCCTCGCCCTGCACTGCGACCCCCGGATCGAGGTCGGCAAGATCGGCACCCGGATCGGCGCCATCACCTCGGCCTCGGACACCATCAAGATTGAACTGACCGGCCGCGGCGGCCACACCTCGCGCCCGCACCTGACCGAGGAACTCGTCTTCGCCCTGGCGCAGATCGCCGTCAACGTCCCCGCCGTGCTCTCCCGCCGGGTCGACGTGCGCAGCGGCGTGTCCGTGGTCTGGGGGCACATCTCGGCAGGCTCGGCCCCGAACGCCATCCCGGCGAGCGGCTACATGGCCGGCACCATGCGCTGCCTGGACCGCGACGCCTGGCACAGCGCGGGGGAGATCCTCGACGAGGTCGTTCAGCAGATCGCGGCGCCCTACGGCGTGGACGTGCACCTGGAGCACACCCGCGGCGTCCCGCCGGTAGTGAACTCCGAGCACGAAACAGCACTGATCGAGGCCTCGGCCCGCGCCGAAATCGGCGAGAGTTCCGTGGTGCTGACGCCGCAATCCATGGGCGGCGAGGACTTCGCCTGGTTCCTGGCCGACCTGCCCGGAGCAATGATGCGGCTGGGCACGAAGACCCCCGGCGGCGAGGAGTACGACCTGCACCGCGGCGACTACATCCTGGACGAACGCGCGCTGGGCCTGGGCATCCGCGTCCTCACGGCAGCGGCTCTGCGCACCCTCCGCGACCTCGAGCAGTAGCAGCGGCGCCTCCTCCCCACCGCCGAATCTCCCCACCTTTGCCGCCCCGGCGCCGCGACGCGCCGTCGGATCCCACGGACACGCCGCACGACGACGTCGAACGTGGGGAAAGTCCGCGCGGTCACCGCGGTCACCGTATTAGGTTGTGCACAATTGAATTGTGGGATACGCTTTTGGAGTGGCAAAAACCGATCCCCTCAACGACGCCCGGCCCGATGCGCCCAGGCTTGAGGCCCCCCGCCTCGACCGGCAGGTGTGCTTCGCCATGTATTCGGCGTCCCGTGCCGCCACGGCCGCCTACCGCCCCATGCTGGACGAACTCGGGCTGACCTACCCGCAGTACCTCGTGATGATGGTGCTCTGGGAGGACCAGCCCCGCAGCGTCCGCGAACTGGGCGAGGAACTCGGACTGGACTCGGGCACTCTCTCGCCGCTGCTGAAGCGGCTGGAATCGCTAGGATTCGTTGAACGACGGCGGTCCGCCGAGGACGAACGGCGCGTCGAGGTCTTCCTCACCGAGGCGGGCGCCGCACTCAGCGCCCGCGCCGCCGGAATTCCGCAGCGGCTCGCGGACGCCGCCGGACTTTCCGCCGCGGAACTCGACCAGCTCCGCGAGACACTGGCCCGGCTCACCGCTGCGTTGCACGCTGGGCGCTGAGCGCCGCGCCCGCCCCACGAACTTCCCTGACCCCCAACAGATTGGAAACCCCATGAAGACCCTCTACACGGCCGAGGCACTGGCCTCCGGCGAAGGGCGCGACGGCAACGCGCAGACCAGTGACGGCAAACTCAATGTCACCCTGGCCAGCCCGGTTGAACTGGGCGGCAACGGGGAAGGAACCAACCCGGAGCAGCTCTTTGCCGCCGGCTACGCCGCCTGCTTCCACTCGGCGCTGCGGCTCGTCGGCCGCCAGCAGAAAGCGGACCTGACGGATTCCGCCGTCGCCGCCCGGATCCACCTGGGCGCACTGGACGGCGGCAACGGCTATGGCATCGCCGCGGAACTCGAAATCGCCCTGCCCGCCGTGGACCGCGAAACCGCCGAGTCGCTCGTGGCCAAGGCCCACGAGGTCTGCCCCTACTCCAATGCCGCCCGAGGCAACATCACCGTAGACATCAAGATCCTGGAGGTCGCCGCATGAGCACCCACACTGAGAACACCACCCTGCCCGCCGCCACCCGCGAAATCCGGCTCGCCTCCCGCCCGCACGGCCGGCCCGTGCCGGAGAACTTCCAGCTCGCCGAGTCGCCGCTGCCCGAGCTGCAGGAGGGCCAGGTCCTGGTCCGCAACCAGTTCATCTCCGTAGACCCCTACATGCGCGGCCGGATGAACGACGTGAAGTCCTACTCCGCACCTTTCGAGCTGGACCGTGCCATGGAGGGCGGGGCCGTCGGTGAAGTCATTGCGAGCCGCTCGGCGGACCGCAAGGTGGGCGACGCCGTCGTGCACTCCCTGGGCTGGCGCGAATACGCCGTCCTCGACGCCGCCGCGACCTCGCCCATCCGCACCGACCTGGCGCCGGCGTCGGCCTTCCTCGGCGCACTCGGCATGACCGGCCTCACCGCCTGGGCCGGGCTGCTCAAGGTTGCCGAGTTCAAGCCCGGCGAGGTCGTCTTCGTCTCCGGCGCGGCCGGTGCCGTGGGTTCGCTGGTGGGTCAGATTGCCAAGGCCATGGGCGCCTCGCGGGTGATCGGCAGCGCCGGCACCCCGGAGAAGGTCGCACGCCTGCTGGACCTCGGCTTCGACGCCGCATTCAACTACCACGACGGCCCGGTTCGTGAGCTGCTGCAGCAGGCGGCGGGGGAGCGCGGCATCGACGTCTACTTCGACAACGTCGGCGGCGAGCACCTCGAAGCTGCACTGTCGGCGCTCACGGTAGGCGGCCGGGTGGCGATGTGCGGCGCCATTTCCCAGTACAACTCAACGGAACCCACCCCCGCACCAAGGAACCTCATGCAGGCCATCGGCAAGCAGCTGACGCTCAAGGGCTTCCTGGTCGGCGGCTACTGGCAGCACATGGGCGAATTTGTCGAGGCCGTGTCCGGCTGGCTGGCGGACGGCACCATCCGCTACGACGAAACCGTGGTCGACGGCCTGGAGAACGCCCCGCAGGCCTTCATGGACCTGCTGGACGGTGCCAACACCGGAAAGATGCTCGTCCGCATCTAACCTGCCCTCGAATAAATAGCGCGAAGCTGCCCGTAAGGCCCCGATTTCTCTGATTTCGGGGCCTTACGCGTGCGTTCATGCAGGCAGGGAGCGGCGGTTGGTAACAAGTTCTCAACAATCTGGGAAACGGCTGTGAAGTGTGTTACTCGACGTGTTCCATGACACTAAAGTAGCTTCCATCAGTGCGCCTCGGCGCAGTGCTGCGAATCCGTCAGTGACAACAGTGTTTCGGGGGAAAACCGGAAGCAGACACTCATTGAACTCCCGTCGTAGCGCCTATCTCTTTCTTCCTGGAGGAACTTTGAAGAACTCACTGCGCGCAACTTTCAAGCGCGGTTCAATGGCCGGCGTCGCCACCGCAGGTGCGGCCGCCCTGATGCTCACCGGTTGCGGGGCTGCCCCGACCGCCAGCAGCACCGCCAGCGCAAGCGCCAGCAACTACACGGGCTGCATCGTGTCCGACTCCGGTGGATTCGATGACCAGTCCTTCAACCAGTCCTCCTACGAGGGTCTGAAGAAGACCGAGAAGGACCTCGGCATCAAGGTCAACCAGGTCGAGTCCAAGACCAACAACGACTTCGAGCCGAACCTGCGCGCCATGGTCACCGCAGGCTGCAACCTGACCATCACGGTCGGCTTCCTGCTCGGCGACGCCACCAAGGCCCAGGCCACGGCGAACCCGGACAAGCACTTCGCGATCATTGACTTCGGCTACGACAAGCCGATCGCCAACGTCAAGCCGATCATCTACGACACGGCCCAGGCAGCCTTCCTGGCCGGTTACCTCGCAGCCGGCACCACCAAGACCGGCACCGTTGCAACCTTCGGCGGCATCAAGATCCCCACCGTCACCATCTTCATGGACGGCTACGCCGACGGCGTGAAGTACTACAACGAAAAGAAGGGCAAGAACGTCAAGGTTCTTGGCTGGGACAAGGCCAAGCAGGACGGCTCCTTCACCGGTGACTTCGAGAAGCAGGACAAGGGCAAGCAGTTCACCCAGAACTTCCTGGACCAGGGTGCGGACATCGTCATGCCCGTCGCCGGTCCGGTCGGCAAGGGTGCAGGCGCAGCCCTGAAGGAAGCGAAGGCGGCCGGCAAGGACGTCAAGCTCATCTGGGTTGACTCCGACGGCTTCCTGACCGCCCCGGATTACAAGGACATCATGCTCTCCTCCGTGATGAAGCAGATGGGCGAGGCCGTTGAGACCGTCGTGAAGGAAGACAAGGACGGCAAGTTCTCCAACACGCCGTACGTCGGCACCCTCGCGAACGACGGCGTGCAGCTGGCTCCGTTCCACGACATGGAGTCCCAGGTTCCGGCCGAGCTCAAGACCGAGCTTGACCAGATCAAGAAGGACATCGCCGACGGCAAGCTGAAGGTCGAATCCGCAGCGAGCCCGAAGGCTTAACTTCCGCCGCCAAGCGCCACGGCCCGGACGGTCCCAGACCGGACGGGCTGTGGCGCTTTTCGTTGCGGCGGCCCCGCCTGCCACGCTGGCGCAGGCACTAGGCTGGTTCTGCAGCCCCATCACCGGCTCCGGGCCCTGACCCGGACACACTTCGAGATTGGTCAGAGTTTTGAAACTTGAACTCAAGGGGATCACTAAACGCTTCGGCTCCCTGGTAGCCAACGACCACATTGACGTGGTGGTTGAACCCGGGCAGATCCACTGTCTGCTTGGCGAGAACGGCGCCGGCAAGTCCACGCTGATGAACGTGCTCTACGGGCTCTACGAACCCACCGAGGGCGAAATCCTCATCGATGACAAACCCGTCAGCTTCCGCGGCCCGGGGGATGCCATGGCCGCCGGAATCGGCATGGTGCACCAGCACTTCATGCTGGTCCCGGTCTTCACGGTCGCCGAAAACGTGGCCCTCGGGGCGGAAGCCACCAAGGCCGGGGGCTTCCTCAACCTCGATGACACCCGCCGGAAGATCCGCGAGATCTCCGACCGCTACGGCTTCGACGTCGACCCCGACGCCCTGATCGAGGACCTGCCGGTAGGCGTCCAGCAGCGCGTGGAAATCATCAAGGCCCTGGTCCGGGACGCCAAGGTGCTCATCCTGGACGAGCCCACCGCGGTGCTGACCCCGCAGGACACCGATGAGCTGCTGGACATCATGCGCCAGCTCAAGAGCCACGGCACCTCGATCGTCTTCATCTCGCACAAGCTGCGCGAGGTCAAGGCCGTCTCTGACACCATCACGGTGATCCGCCGCGGCAAGGTCGTCGGCACGGCCAGCCCCACGGCTTCGACGACGGAACTCGCCTCGATGATGGTGGGCCGCGCCGTCAACCTCACCCTGGACAAGGCACCGGCCAAGCCGCAGGAAACCACGTTCCAGGTCAAGGACCTCACCGTGATCGCGCCCAGCGGCCAGCACGTCGTGGATGGCATCAGCTTCGACATCGCCCGCGGCGAGATCCTCGCCGTCGCCGGCGTCCAGGGCAACGGCCAGACCGAGCTGACCGAGGCCATCCTGGGCCTGCAGGACCGGGTCCACGGCTCCATCCTGCTCGACGGCGAGGAACTCGTGGGCCGCAGCGTCAAGGACGTGCTCAAGGCCGGCGTCGGCTTCGTGCCCGAGGACCGCTCGGTCGACGGCCTGATCGGAACCTTCTCGATCGCCGAGAACCTGATCCTGGACCGCTACGACCAGGAACCGTTTGCCAAGGGCATCAGCATGAGCCCCGCGAAGGTGCTGGAAAATGCCAAGACCAGGATCGACGAGTTCGACGTACGCACCCCGTCCGGCTCGCTCGCCGCGGGCACCCTGTCCGGCGGCAACCAGCAGAAGGTGGTCATGGCCCGCGAGCTCTCGCGACCGCTGCGCCTCTTCATCGCGTCCCAGCCCACCCGCGGCGTGGACGTGGGTTCCATCGAGTTCTTGCACAAGCGGATCGTCGCGGAACGCGACCACGGCACGCCCGTGATGATCGTCTCCACCGAACTCGACGAAGTGATCGAGCTGGCAGACCGGATCGCCGTGCTCTACAAGGGCAGGCTGGTGGGCATCGTGCCGGCCGGCACGGGACGTGACGTCCTGGGCCTCATGATGGCCGGCCTGTCACCCGACGAGGCCCACGCCGACACCACCAAGACCCCGGCAACCGCGGCCGCTGCCCCGGCGCCCGCCGCCCAGCACGCGCAGGAGTCCACCTCCGGCGCCGTAGGAGAGCTCCATGACTGAAACCAACCGGCCACGCCACGCGGCTGAAGCGGATCCGGCGGAAACGCCGGCAACCCAGGAGCCGGCGGCGGCAGCCCCGGCAACGGAAACGCCGAAAACCTCCGCCGTCGAAACCGTCGAAGCCGCCGAAACCGCCGAAACCGCCGACGCCGCCACCGCCACCTCGCTCGACACCGCAGGAGGGGCGATGCGCCCCTCCGCCGTCCCGGTCTCCGGCCAGAGCGGCGTCGTCCCAGGCGGCCCCGATTCCCTGCTGCGCAAGATCTTCACCGGAAGCGGCATGGTCTCCGTACTGGCCGTCCTGCTCGCCCTGATCCTGGGCGGCCTGCTGATCGCCAGCACGGACAAGGACGTCAGCGCCAGCGCGGGCTACCTCTTCGCCCGCCCCAGCGACTTCTTCACCGCTGTGTGGTCCGCCGCGACCCGCTCCTACGTGGCCCTCTTCCAGGGCTCCGTGTTCAACCCGCGCGGCAGCGGCGCGGCCGGGCAGTTCGCCCCGCTGATGGAAACCCTCACCATCGCCACCCCGCTGATCACCGCGGGTCTCGGCGTCGCCCTGGCCTTCCGCGCCGGCCTCTTCAACATCGGTGCGCAGGGCCAGATCATCATGGCCGGCATCCTCGCCTCGTGGGTCGGCTTCGCGCTGCACCTGCCGATGGGCCTGCACCTGCTGTTGGTCCTCGTGGCAGGCATCGTCGGCGGCGCACTCTGGGCCGGCCTGGTCGGCTTCCTCAAGGCCCGCACCGGCGCCCACGAAGTGATCCTGACGATCATGTTCAACTACATCGCGCTGTATTTCCTGCGCTACCTGCTCAACACCCCGGCGTTCCAGCGGCCCGGCGAAACGAACCCGATTTCGCCGATCCTGGACCCCAGCGCTGTCTACCCGCAGATCCTCGGCACCCAGTACCGCCTGCACCTGGGCTTCCTGCTGGCAATCGCCGCGACCGTCTTCGTCTGGTGGGTACTGAACCGCTCCACGATCGGCTTCGAATTCCGTGCCGTCGGCGCCAACCCCAAGGCCGCCCTGACCGCCGGCATCAACGTTCCGCGCGCCACCATCCTGGTGATGGCCATCGCGGGCGCCCTGGCCGGCATGTCCGGCGTCGCCCAGGTGGCCGGCACCGAAAAGGTCCTCACCGACGGCGTCGCCGCCACCTACGGCTTTGACGCCATCACGGTTGCGCTGCTGGGACGCTCGACGCCGTGGGGCACCTTCGCCGCGGGCCTGCTCTTCGGTGCCTTCCGCGCCGGCGCAGTCCAGATGCAGATCCAGACCGGAACCCCGATCGACATTGTGCTGGTGGTCCAGTCGCTGATCGTGCTGTTCATCGCCGCGCCGCCGCTGGTGCGGGCGGTGTTCGGCCTGAACCCGCGCAAAAAGAAGGCCGCCAAGGCCACCAAGTCCAAGACGGCAGCAACCACCGGAGTAGCAGCATGAGCACAACAGCAACGTCGCCCCAGCCGGGGAAGCCGCAGCCTGCCCCCGTCGACGGGGGAGCCCGGCCGGCCGACCACCACCCGACGGCTGTGACCGCCAAGCCCGTGACCTGGAAGCTCCCGGTCACCCTGCTGGTGCTGGCTGTCGTGGCGTTCATCTTCTTCGGATTGATGGGGCCGCACCAGACCGCTAAGTTCGGGATCTCCACCGGCAGCGACTTCTTCCAGCTGCCGGCCCTGGAGGTTCAGGCCTTCCTCGGCGGCATTGTCCTCTCGGTGATCATGCTGGCCCTGGCCGGCTACGCCGTGTTCCTCAAGACCCGGAACCAAAAGGCTCCGGCCTGGCTGACCATCGCCTTCATTGCGCTGTTCGTCGCCGCGTTCCTGATCTGGGTGGTCGGCGGCGCCCGCACCACCAGCATTTCCCTCGCCGGGCTGATCGCAGGCTCCGTCACCCTGGCCGTGCCGCTGGTGTTCGGCTCCCTCTCCGGCGTGCTCTGCGAACGTGTGGGCGTGGTGAACATCGCCATCGAAGGCCAGCTCCTGGGCGGCGCCTTCACGGCGGCGATCATCGCCACCCTGACGCACAACCCCTTCCTGGGCCTGCTCGCGGCGGCCGTCGCCGGCGCGCTCGTGTCCATGGTCCTGGCCCTGTTCAGCATCAAATACGTGGTCAACCAGATCATCGTCGGCGTCGTGCTCAACGTCCTCGTCTCCGGCGTCACTGGCTTCCTGTTCAGCACGGTCATGCAGGCGGACAAGGACAAGTTCAACTCGCCGGCGCACCTGGACCCGATCACCATCCCGGTCCTGGGCGACATCCCGCTGATCGGTCCGATCCTGTTCAAGCAGTCCCTGATCGGCTACCTCATGTACATCGCCGTGATCGTGGTCTGGGTGGGCCTGTTCAAGACCAAGTGGGGCCTGCGCGTCCGCGCCGTCGGCGAACACCCGCAGGCCGCCGACACCATGGGCATCAAGGTCAACGCCACCCGATTCTGGAACGTCACCCTCGGCGGCGCCATCGCGGGCATCGGCGGTTCCTTCTTCACCCTGGTCGCGATCGACAGCTTCACCAAGGAGATCTCCGGCGGCCGCGGCTTCATCGCCCTGGCCGCGCTGATCTTCGGCCGCTGGAACCCGATCGGCGCCTTCTTCGCCGCGCTGCTGTTCGGCTTCGCCGACAACCTGCAAAGCATCGTGACGATCATCGGCACCCCGGTTCCGAGCCAGTTCATGGCAATGCTGCCGTACCTCGTGACGGTGCTCGCCGTCGCCGGACTCGTGGGTCGCTCCCGGCCGCCGGCGGCCAGCGGCATCCCGTACGTCAAGGGCTGACCATGGCGGATAACACAGGCAACACAGCCCCGGCCTCCGTCCAGGCCTCCGGCGTCGACTGGGCGGCCCTCGAGGCAGCAGCGGTCGCGGCGATGAAGAACGCCTACGCGCCGTATTCGAAGTTCGCGGTGGGGGCAGCAGCCCTCACCGCGGACGGCCGGATCGTCAGCGGCTGCAACGTCGAAAACGCCAGCTACGGGCTCACGCTGTGCGCCGAATGCGCGCTGGTGGGCAACCTGCACATGACCGGCGGCGGCTCACTCCGTGCCTTCTACTGCGTCGACGCGGACGGCAACGTGCTGATGCCGTGCGGGCGCTGCCGGCAGCTGCTTTACGAATTCCGGGCCCCGGACATGGAGCTCATGACCACGCAGGGCATCAAGACGATGGACCAGGTGCTCCCTGACGCATTTGGCCCCCAACACCTGGAGGAAACCCGGTGACCCACAACACCCAGAACGCAGAAACCTTCGACGCCGTCGACATCATCCGCATCAAGCGGGACAAGGGCGTGCTCAGCGCCGCCCAGATCGACTGGACGATCGACGCCTACACCCGCGGTGCGATCGCCGACGAGCAGATGGCCGCCCTCAACATGGCCATCCTGCTCAACGGGATGGACCGTGCGGAGATTTCGCGCTGGACCGCTGCGATGATCGCCTCCGGCGAGCGGATGGACTTCTCCAGCCTGCGCCGGCCCGACGGCGGCATGAAGGCCACCTCGGACAAGCACTCCACCGGCGGCGTGGGGGACAAGATCACCCTTCCGCTGGCACCCCTGGTGGCCGTCTTCGGCGTCGCCGTCCCGCAGCTCTCGGGCCGCGGCCTGGGCCACACCGGCGGCACCCTGGACAAGCTTGAGTCCATCCCCGGCTGGCGCGCGGAGCTGAGCAACGAGGAAATGCTGGCCCAGCTGCAGGACGTGGGCGCGGTCATCTGCGCCGCCGGCGCCGGACTGGCCCCGGCGGACAAGAAGCTCTACGCGCTGCGCGACGTGACCGGGACGGTCGAAGCCATCCCGCTGATCGCCTCCTCGATCATGAGCAAGAAGATCGCCGAAGGCACCGGATCGCTGGTCCTGGACGTCAAGGTGGGCAGCGGCGCGTTCATGAAGGACGAGGCGCGCGCCCGGGAACTGGCAGAGACCATGGTGGCCCTGGGCAAGGACGCCGGGGTCAACACCGTGGCGCTGCTGACCAACATGAACACGCCCCTGGGCCTCACCGCGGGCAACGCGATCGAGGTCGAGGAATCCGTGGAGGTGCTCGCCGGCGGCGGCCCGGAGGACGTCGTCGAACTCACCGTCCGCCTCGCCGAAGAGATGCTGGCCTGCGCCGGCGTGCACGACGCCGATCCGCGCGCCGCGCTCAAGGACGGCCGCGCCATGGACGTCTGGAACCGGATGATCGAGGCCCAGGGCGGCGACCCGCGCGCCAAGCTCCCGGTGGCCAAGGAATCCGAGACCATCTACGCGCCGGCTGACGGCGTGCTGGTGGAACTTGACGCGATGGCCGTGGGCGTTGCGGCCTGGCGCCTCGGCGCCGGACGCGCCCGCAAGGAGGACCAGGTCCAGGCCGGCGCCGGTGTGCGGATGCACGCGAAGCCCGGCGCCACGGTCCGCGCCGGAGAGCCGCTGATGACCCTGCTGACGGACACCCCGGAGAAGTTCGAACGTGCCAAGGAAGCGCTCGAGCACGCCGCGGTGATCGCCCCGGAGGGCTCGCGCCCGGCCCAGCAACTCATCATCGACCGCATCGCCTAGGTCCCACCCCCCGTTGCTCTCTCACTTGTGGCCCTCAAACCCTGGGTTTAGGGACCATGAGTGAGAGAGCAACCGGGGCCGGGACCCGGCAGTACACTGGCACCACAGAATTCCGGGAGAAACCGGGCACCGCCGTGCGTTAGGAAACCGTGCAGGCAATCAACGACTTCATCCTTGCCGCCGCAGGACAACCGTGGGTCCTGCTCCTCGTGTTCGCCTGCTGCCTGATTGACGGCTTCTTTCCTCCGGTTCCGAGTGAATCGGTGGTGGTGGGCCTGGCCGCCGTTGCCGCGGCGGCAGACGTGCCCAACCCGCTCCTGCTGGCGGTCGTGGCAGCCGCAGGGGCTTTCTCCGGGGACAACATCGCGTACTTGATCGGGCGGGCCACCGGAACCGGACGCTGGGCGTGGATGCGCGGGTACCGGGCGCAACGGGCCTTCCTGTGGGCCGGCGGCGAACTCCGGAAGCGGCCCGCCTCGCTGATCATGGTCGCCCGCTTTGTCCCGATCGGCCGGGTGGCTGTCAACCTGACCGCCGGCGCCACCAACTATGCGCAATCCCGCTTCGTGGGCCTGACGGTGCTGTCCGCGCTGCTGTGGTCCGGGTATTCCGTGGGCATCGGCATGTTCTTCGGGCAATGGTTTGAAGACAACCACCTGCTCGGCGCCACCATCGCGATCATCTGCGCGATCATCCTCGGCATTGCCATCGATCTCATGCTCAGCAAGCTCCGCGGCCGGGTGCCGGGGGGACTGCTGGCGGATGATCGGGACCAGTCCGCACCGCCGGCCGACGGCTAGGCCCCGCGCCGGGAGGGCCTTGCGCCATGGGCGGAATCATCGCTGCAGTGCGTAGCGCTGGATGGCCGGCCCGTGGGACACTTAGGTGCGATTCGCGTCACGTCTGTGCCGCGGCCGCTCATCCGTCACTCTTGTCCGTCCCGGGTACGTCCCCACCCCTGAAGTTTCTAGGAGCACAGCCCGCGTGGAGTTCATTAATGAAGCCGTGCTCCATGCAGCCGGCCAGTGGTGGATCTATCCGCTCCTGCTGGTGTTCTTCTTCGTCGACGGCTTCGCCATGGTGGTCCCCAGCGAGACGCTGATTGTGGCCCTCGCGGCGTACTCCCGGCACAGCGGAGAGCCCAACCTGTGGATTTTGGGCCTCACCGCCCTTGTCGGCGCCATCGCCGGCGACAATATGGCCTACCTGCTGGGAAGCAAGATCGGCCTCGAACGGTTCCGCTGGATGCGCAAGCCCAAGGTCCAGCGGGTCTTCGCCTGGGCCCGCTACGAACTTGAAAAGCGGGGCGCGGTGCTGATCTTCACCGCCCGGTACATCCCCTGGGGCCGCGTGGCCGTCAACTACGTCGCCGGCACCACCGGATTCCCGCACCGCAGGTTCTTCCTCCTGGACGCGTTCGCCTGCGTCACCTGGGTCATCTACTCCATCGGGATCGGCCTCCTGGCCAGTTCCTTCCCCTGGCTGCACCACAATCCGCTCCTGAGCGCCGGGATCGCCGTCGTCTTCGCGATTGTCCTCGGAGTGGCCGTGGACCACGCGCTGCGCTGGTGGCACAAACGCCTCGCCCGGAACGACGAGCCGTCCGCCGACGAGCCGTCCGCCGAAGAGGCCGCGCCGGCTAACGAAGCGGCGGTCCCAGGGTCCGAGCCGGCGCTGGCCGCCCGGTCGGAAGAATCCGGCGCTTCCCGCAAGTAGCGCACCGGGCCGTCCGACCCTAAGGTTGGAACGTGACTGAGACTATTCTTGACGCTGCCCCTGACCTCGAATTTGACCTGAAGGGCCTTCCCAAGGTTTCCCTTCACGACCACCTGGACGGCGGACTGCGTCCGGCCACCATCATTGAACTTGCCGAAGCTGTCGGCCACACCCTGCCCTCCACCGACCCGGTCGCGCTGGGGGAGTGGTTCCGCGAGTCGGCCGACTCCGGCTCGCTGGTCCGGTACCTCGAAACGTTTGACCACACCATCGCCGTCATGCAGACCAAGGAAGGCCTGTTCCGCGTCGCCAAGGAGTTCGTCGAGGACCTCGCGGACGACGGCGTCGTGTACGGCGAGGTGCGCTGGGCCCCTGAGCAGCACCTGCAGCAGGGCCTGTCCCTGGACGAGGTCGTTGAGGCCGTGCAGGCCGGCCTCGATGCAGGCGTCGACGCCGTTGCCGAGACCGGCCGGGAGATCCAGGTGGGCCAGCTGATCACGGCCATGCGCCACGCCGACCGCGGCCAGGAAATCGCCGAACTGGCCGTCCGCCACCGCTACAAGGGTGCCGTTGGCTTCGACATCGCCGGCGCCGAGGACGGGTTCCTGCCGTCCCGCTTCAAGGACGCCTTCACCTACCTCGCCCAGCACAACTTCCCGGCCACGATCCACGCCGGCGAGGCCGCCGGGCTGGAGAGCATCCAGTCCGCACTGGTGGACGGCCGGGCACTGCGCCTGGGCCACGGCGTGCGGATCGCCGAAGATGTCAGCGTCGAGTTTGAAGAGGCCGACGCCTCGGACATCGACCCGGACAGCGACGAAGTCGATGACAACATCGGCCTCGTGACGCTGGGGGAGCTTGCCAGCTGGGTCCGCGACCGCGGCATCGCCCTCGAAATCTGCCCCTCCTCGAACCTGCAGACCGGCGCCATTGCCGGTTTCGGCGAGGGCATCGAAAGCCACCCGGTGGACATGCTCTACCAGCTGGGCTTCAACGTCACGATCAACACGGACAACCGGCTGATGAGCGGCGTGACCCTGACCGATGAGTTCGAACTGCTCGTCGAGACCTTCGACTACGACCTCGATGACCTGCTCGAGCTGACCCTGAACGCCGCCGAAGCCGCGTTCCTGCCGCTGGAGGAGAAGGAAGCCCTGGTCGAATACATCAACGAGGCCTACGCCGACCTTGGCTAAGGACTCCAACCCGGTGGACGCGCCGCTCGGGGACTTGTTGCGAACCATCGCCGAGTTGCGCGTCCACTGCCCCTGGATGGGCGCCCTCAGCCACGAGTCCCTCGTGGAATACCTCCTCGAGGAGGCCCACGAGGTGGCCGAAACCATCGAGTCCGGCGGCGGTGACGCCGAGTTGCGCGAGGAACTCGGCGACGTCCTGCTGCAGGTGGTGCTGCACGCCCGGCTCGCCGAGGAGCGCGGCGCCTTCGACTTCGACGACGTCGCGCGCGGCTTGCGGGACAAGATGGTCCGGCGCAATCCGCACGTCTTTCGTCCCGACGGCTCCCTGCAGGATTCCTTCCCAGCCACGGTGCAGGAGATCGTGCTGAAGTGGGATGCCGTCAAGAAGGCCGAGAAAGCCGGCCGAGGCCACGCCTTCGACGGGGTCCCCGCGGCGCTGCCGGCGCTGGCCCGCGCGCAGAAGCTGCTGGATCGGGCCGAACGCGCCGGCCTGGCCACCGTGCTGCCGCCCGCCGTCGTCCCCGCCGCCGGAGCGCCCGCTGAGATGGCGTCCGTCCCGGTGCCCACGGCTCCGGCGACCGAAGAGGAGCTCGGAGAACTGCTGTTTGGCATCGTCGCGGCCGCCCGGCGTGAGGGCCTGGACGCCGAACGCGCCCTCCGCGCGGCCAACCGCCGCTTCCAGGACAGCCAGACCGGCGGCAGCGGCGCCGAACCCGGCGCCGGAGTACAGCGTCCGGGGACTGGATAGCTTTCCGTAACTTAGCCCACTCTGGACTAGGCTAGGGGCGACGAGGACGTCGGTTTCCAGCTTGATCCACCGCTAGATTTCCAGCAGTCAGAATCCCAGCAGACCGCTTCACCCAAAGGAGCATATCCATGGCGCTTATCGATGCCATCCACGCCCGCGAGATCCTCGATTCACGCGGCAACCCGACCGTAGAAGTTGAAGTCCTGCTCTCCGACGGCCAGATCGGCCGCGCAGCAGTTCCCTCCGGCGCCTCCACCGGCGAGCACGAGGCCGTAGAACTCCGCGACGGCGACAAGGGCCGGTACCTCGGCAAGGGCGTCCAGAAGGCCGTCGACGCCGTCATCGACCAGATCGCCCCGGCCCTGATCGGCTTCGACGCGACCGACCAGCGCAGCATTGACCAGGCGATGATCGACCTGGACGGCACCGCCAACAAGAGCAAGCTGGGCGCCAACGCGATCCTGGGCGTCTCCCTCGCCGTCGCCAACGCCGCGGCCGCCTCCGCTGACCTGCCCCTCTACAAGTACCTGGGCGGCCCCAACGCGCACGTGCTGCCGGTGCCCCTGATGAACATCCTCAACGGCGGCTCGCACGCCGACTCCGACGTGGACATCCAGGAATTCATGGTTGTCCCGCTGGGCGCCGAGACCTTCTCTGAAGGCCTGCGCTGGGGCGTCGAGGTCTACCACGCGCTCAAGGCCGTGCTGCAGTCCAAGGGCCTGGCTACCGGCCTGGGCGACGAGGGCGGCTTCGCCCCGAACCTGCCGTCCAACCGCGCGGCGCTGGACCTGATCCAGGAAGCCATCAAGAACGCCGGCTACACCCCGGGCAAGGACATCGCCCTGGCCCTCGACGTCGCCTCCTCCGAGTTCTTCAAGGACGGCTCCTACCAGTTCGAAGGCAAGACCCTCAGCTCCGCCGAGATGAGCGCCTACTACGCCGAACTCGTGGCCGACTACCCGCTGGTTTCCATCGAGGATCCGCTGGACGAGAACGACTGGGACGGCTGGAAGACCCTGACCGACTCGATCGGCGACAAGGTCCAGATCGTGGGCGATGACCTGTTCGTCACGAACCCGGAGCGCCTCCAGACCGGCATCGACTCGAAGACTGCCAACTCGCTGCTGGTCAAGGTCAACCAGATCGGTTCGCTGACCGAGACGCTCGACGCCGTGTCCCTCGCCCAGCGCGCCGGTTACACGACCATCACCTCGCACCGCTCCGGCGAAACCGAGGACACCACCATTGCTGACATCGCGGTTGCCACCAACGCGGGCCAGATCAAGACCGGTGCCCCGGCCCGCTCCGAGCGCGTCGCCAAGTACAACCAGCTGCTGCGCATCGAAGAGGAACTCGACGACGCCGCACGCTACGCCGGTCGCAGCGCGTTCCCGCGTTTCAAGGGCTAGTACCCGCGAAAACCAGATACCGGTGGCTATGGTGGAATGACCATGGCCACCGGTTCTGTTTTGACCGGTCTCTGTTCTGGCCTGTTTGAAGGAGTGACATGGCAACCCGCCGTCCCAAGGTTCCACGGGCCGCTGCTGCGGCCCCGAAGTCTTCGGCCACCGGCCGGGTGGAGGCCGACGGCGGCGACGTCATCAGGGCCGACTTCGGCGGACCCTGGCACGGCACCGAACCGGCCGGCCACGCACCCGCACGCACCGCCGGACCAGCCGCCCCTGACGCGCCGGGCGCCGGAAAATCCAGCCCCGCAGGGCATCCCGCTGTTCCCGCGAAGACCGGATCCGGAAAAACCGGCGCCCGCGGGGACAGCCCGGCCAAGCCGGCCGCCGGCGGGGGAGCGGGCCAGAAATCCGGACATACCGGGCAAGCCGAGGCACTCGACCCCGTCCCGGCCAAGGCCTTCTCCGGGCGCCTGTTGGCCCTCGGCGTCGTGATGATTGCCATCACCATCATGCTGGCGCCCACGGTCCGGATCTTCCTGGAAAAACGCGCCGAAATAGCCGCGCTTCAGGCCGACATTTCGGCGCAGCAGGCGAAGCAGGCCGACCTCAAGCGCGAAGTCTCGCGCTGGCATGACCCGAACTACGTGAAACAGCAAGCCCGCGACCGCATTAACATGGTTATGCCCGGCGAAACCGGCTACTGGGTCTACGGCAGCGATCTTCCTGTCGCAACCTCCGGTGCCGGCGCCGCAGCAGGAACAGCCACAGACCCGGCCAATCTGCCGTGGGTGGATTCCCTCTGGGAGTCCATCAGGCGATCGGCAACAGACTAGGAGCGGCGCCCGCCGCCGGATTACCGCAGGCCGGTAATTCCAACAGGGCAGGAAGGTGCCGCGCCAGTGGACGAGAACCAAGCGGTCGATTCCCTGTCAGGGAACCCCACCGAAGCGACCCCCAAGAACGCGACGCCGGCGCCGGAGGATTCACGCCAGCCGTCGGCCCGCGACCTTGACGTGCTCAGCCGCCAGCTGGGACGGCCGGTGCGCGACGTCGTCGAGATCCCCGCGCGGTGCGTCTGCGGAAACCCCCTGGTGGCGGCCACCTCGCCGCGGCTGAGCAACGGGACACCGTTCCCCACCACCTTCTACCTGACCCACCCGGTCATCACTTCGGCCGTGTCGCGGCTGGAAGCAGCCGGGCTGATGAACGAGATGAATGACCGGCTCGGCGCCGATGAGGCCTTGGCGGCGGACTACCGTGCCGCGCACGAAGCGTACCTGCAGTCCCGCGCAGAGATCGGCGCCCGCTCCGGCATCGGCGCTGTGCCGGAGATCGACGGGATCTCCGCCGGCGGCATGCCCACCCGCGTAAAGTGCCTGCACGTCCTCGTGGGGCATTCGCTCGCCGCGGGGCCCGGCGTAAACCCGCTCGGAGACGAAGCCATCGCCGGCATCAGCGAGTGGTGGACCCGGGACCGTTGCTACTGCGACGGCGCGTGGGACACCGGCGGAGAAGCCCCCTCCCGGGACCTGAGCCGGCACGGGCCCCAGGGCCTCCCGGAAATCGTTGGCCGGCCTGCCCCGGTGCGGAAGTCGCGCACCGCCGACGCCGCAGGCGAGGATGCAGCCGCCGACGCCGGAGCCGGCCAGTGAGCCGCGTGGCCGCGATCGATTGCGGCACCAACTCCATCCGCCTCCTGATCGCCGACGTGGCGGACGGCGGCGGCGCCTCGCCCAAACTCACCGACGTCGTGCGTGAAATGCGCGTCGTCCGACTCGGCCAGGGCGTCGACGCCACCGGGGAGTTCGCCCAGGACGCGCTGCACCGCACCCTCGAGGCCACACGCGACTACGCGGAACTGATCCGCCGCCACGGCGCCGGGAAGGTCCGTTTCGTGGCGACCTCGGCCACCCGGGACGCCCGGAACCGGCAGGTCTTCATCGACGGAGTCCGGGAGCTGCTCGGCGTCGAGCCCGAAGTGATCAGCGGCGACGAGGAAGCCGCGCTGTCCTTTGCCGGCGCCAGCAGCGTGCTGCCGTCCCGCGGCAAGGACCCTGTGCTCGTGGTGGACCTGGGCGGCGGCAGCACCGAATTCGTGCTTGGCGACGCCGACGGCGTCATCGCCGCCAAATCGGTCGACGTCGGCTGCGTCCGGATGACCGAACGGCACCTGCAGGACGATCCGCCCACGGCGGAGCAGGTCGCCGCGGCGGAGACCGACGTCGACGCCGCCATCAGCCACGCGGCACTGACCGTCCCGCTGGACCAGGCCACCGCCGTCATCGGCGTCGCGGGATCCGTCACCACGATCACCGCCCACGCGCTGAAGCTGCCGGAGTACTCGCCGGCGGCCATCCACGGCACGGAACTGGACCTGGACACCGTCCGCGAAGCGTGCACCTCGTTGCTCGAAATGACCCGGGACGCGCGGGCCGCCCTGCCCTACATGCACCCGGGACGGGTGGACGTAATCGGCGCCGGCGGCCTCGTCTGGCGGCGCGTGCTGGAACGCATGGCGGACGTCACAGAGGGCCGGATCACGACGGCCGTGACGAGCGAACACGATATTCTTGACGGAATTGCCCTGAGCATCAGCTAGCTCCGCGCCCGCCCGAGCCCACCGGCCCTATCCGGCCGCCCACGGCGCCGGACAGCCGCCACCCGCTGCCGCAGCCTGAGAGCCGCCGCAGCCGCAGACTTACCGCCGATTGGACCCGAATGACCAGAGCAACAGCCCGGTACCGCCGGACCGCCTCCGTGCTGATGGCCCTCGCCCTCGCCGGCGGCAGCGTCGCGGGAGCGTTGTCGACGGCCCCCGCCGCGCAGGCCGACGCCACCCGCGACAAGGAGTACTGGCTCACCGAGTCCGGCATCAAGAAGGCCTGGCAAGTCTCCAAGGGCGCCAACGTCAAGGTCGCCGTCATCGACAGCGGCGTGGACGGCAAGCATCCGGACCTCAAGGGCGTGCTGACCGGGGGAACGGACGTGTCCGGCGCGGGCGCCGCCGACGGCCGCAAAAGCATCGGCGCCAAACCCGAGCACGGCACCCTGGTGGCGACCATGCTCGCCGGCCGCGGGCACCAGCCCAAGAAATCGGGAAAATCCACTGCCAGCCCCTCCGCCGCAGCCGGCGTGGGCCCTGACGGGATCGTCGGCGTTGCCCCCGAAGCAGAGATCCTCTCCGTCTCCACCTGGCTCGGATCGGCCAATCCGGGCGGAAAGAGCGACCAGGACCAGATTCCCGCCGCGGTCCGTTGGGCCGTCGACAACGGCGCCCGCGTCATCAACATCTCGCTCGGCAGCACCTCCCCGGAGTGGCCGCAAAGCTGGGACGCGGCGTTCCTGTACGCCGAACAGAAGGACGTTGTCATTGTCGCCGCCGCCGGCAACCGGGTGGGCGGCAACATCCAGGTCGGCGCCCCGGCGACCATCCCCGGCGTGCTGACCGTGGCCGGACTGGACCGCAAGGGCGCCGCCAGCATTGACTCCTCGTCCCAGGGCATCAGCATCGGCGTGGCGGCGCCGGCCGAAGACCTGGTCGGCGGCCTGCCCGGCGGCGGCTACGCCGAATGGGCCGGCACGTCCGGCGCGACCCCCATCGTTGCCGGCGTCGCCGCCCTGATCCGCTCGAAGTGGCCGGAAATGTCCGCCAACCAGGTCATCAACCGGATTGTCAGCACCGCGAAGGACGCCGGGGCTCCCGGCAAGGACCCGCTCTACGGCTTCGGCGTGTTGAACGCCGAGGCTGCCCTCAAGGCCGACGTTCCAGAAGTCACGGGCAATCCGTTGGGGTCGATCTCCGATTGGATCCGCGTCCACCGGCGGGGAAACCCGGTGCGGCCCGCACCCGCCGTCGTGCCCAGCCCCTCGAGCGCGGCACCCACGCTGCCCAAGGCCACCGTCCCGGTCGCGGAAGCCCCCTCACCGGCTGACAGTGCCGTCCCCGCGATGGTGGTGCTCGGCTTCGGCGCGCTGTTCATCTGCATCATCGCCGCAGCCGCCGTCCAGCTGCGGCGGGCCGTACGCGGACCCGGCGCCGCAACTGCCCCTGACTCGGACGCCGCCCCAAGTGCCGACCCGGGCCCTGAGGCGGGCGCGGGGGCCGTCCCCGCTCCAGGCTCCATTCCAGGACCCGTTCCAGGACCCGGGGAGCAGGGGGCCGAGGCGTGCGATTCCGCGAGGACCAAAGCCCCGGAGTAGTTAGTGAAGTTTTTCACAAACTACGGTATTCTGGATCCATGGCATCCACTCCTCAGCTCCAGGACCGTCCCAGGGTACTCGTCGTCGGCGGCGGGTACGTCGGCCTGTACGTAGCCCTCAAACTGCAGAAGAAGATCGCGAACGCCGGTGGCATCGTCACCGTCGTTGATCCGCTGCCCTACATGACCTACCAGCCCTTCCTCCCGGAGGTAGCCGGCGGCAACATTGAGGCGCGTCACGCCGTGGTCTCACACCGCCAGCACCTGAAGCAGGCCGAATTGATCGAGGGCCGCGTCCTCTCGATCGACCACGAGAACCGCACGGCCGTGGTGGCACCGACCGACGGCGGGGAAAACTTCGAGATCCCCTACTTCGACGTCGTGCTGGCCGCCGGTGCGATCACCCGCACGTTCCCGATCAAGGGCCTCGCGGAGAAGGGCATCGGCCTCAAGACGATCGAGGAAGCCGTCGCCCTGCGCAACGGTGTCCTTGAGCGCATCGAGACCGGTTCGCTCATGACCGACCCGGTCGAACGCGCCCGCGCCCTGACGTTCGTCGTCGTCGGCGGCGGCTTCGCCGGCATCGAGTGCATCACCGAAATGGAAGACCTGGCCCGCGCCGCGGTCAAGAACAACCCGCGCGTCAAGCAGGAAGAAGTCCGCTTCGTCCTGGTTGAAGCCATGGGCCGCATCATGCCCGAGGTCACGGCCAAGCAGGCCGAGTGGGTCGTCGAGCACCTGCGCAGCCGCGGCATCGAGGTGCTGCTCAACACCTCGCTAGACAGCGCCGAGGGTTCGCTCAAGCTCATCAACCTGCCGGACAAGACCCCGGCGCAGGAATTCGAATCCGACACCCTGGTCTGGACTGCCGGCGTGCAGGCCAACCCGATGGTCCGCTCCACCGACTTCCCGCTCGAACCCCGCGGCCGTGTCCGCGTCCTCCCGGACCTGCGCATCTCCGGCGACGAAGGCATCGTCGAGAACGCCTGGGCCGCCGGCGACATCGCGGCCGTGCCGGACCTCACCGGCAGCGGCCTGCCGGACGGCACCTGCGTCCCGAACGCCCAGCACGCGCTGCGCCAGGCCAAGCGGCTCGCCAAGAACCTGTGGGCCTCTCGCTGGGACAAGGAGCTCAAGGACTACAAGCACAAGAACCTGGGCGCCGTCGCTGGCTTCGGTGAATGGAAGGGCGTCGCCAACATCAACCTGGTCGGCCGCATCGGCCTCAGGGGCCCGCTGGCCTGGCTCGCGCACCGCGGTTACCACGGCCTGGCCATGCCGACGGTCGAGCGCAAGATCCGCGTGATCTCCGGCTGGTTCTGGCAGCTCTTCCTGGGCCGCGACACCACCCAGCTGATGGACCTGGACAACCCCCGCGGCGCCTTCGTGGCCGCGGCGACGCCGGCCCCGAAGCCCGCAGCGGCTCCGGCCGCTCCGGCTGTCGAAAAGCCGGCCGAGGCACCCGCTAAGGAAGCTGCCCCGGTTAACTCCAAGTAGCGCACAGCAGCACGACGACGGCGGCCGTTCCCCTCGCAGGGGAGCGGCCGCCGTCGTCGTTGGTGCCGCCGCTGGCCGCTGCCTGGAATGTTGGGCGGATTGGCCGGATGGCTGGCCGACCTGCCTAGACTGGGCCCATGACTCCCGCCGAAAAGGACCTGCTCACGCTGCTCGCGACCATGCGGCCGGTGATCCGCGAGGGCGAATACGTCTACGCGCTGTGGCCGCACGGCAAACCCCTGGCCGGACACATTGCGGCCGCGGTCCGTGAAGCCGAGGGGCTGACCGTGGTGCTGCCGCGGGCCGATGCCGATGACCTGGGCCTCAAGTACGACTTCGTGGCCGCGTGGATCACCCTGCAGGTGCACTCACCGCTTGAAGCCATCGGGCTGACGGCTGCGGTCAGTGCCGCCCTGACCGAGGCCAAGATCAGCTGCAATGTGCTGGCCGGTTTCCACCACGACCACCTGTTGGTCCCGGTGGCCGACGCCGAGCGTGCGCTCGAGGTGCTCCACGAACTTTCCGCCGAGAGCCGCACCGCCAACGGCGGTGGGCCGTCGCCCGCGCCCACGCTGGTGCTGCGGAGCGAACAGCCGGTGGACCGGCCGGCGCTCCTGGCCCTGACCGCGGCGGCGTTCGCCATCTCGCCGGTGACCGGCGAGCGGGTTGAGGGGGAGCCGGAAGAAGTGGAGCTTCTGGCCCGGCTTTTCGAGTGCGGGGAGTACCTGCCTGACTTCAGCATCGTCGCCGAGCTCGACGGCGAGGTGGTGGGACACGTCATCAGCACCCGGGGCTGGGCGGGGGAGCTGGAGCTCCTGGGCCTCGGCCCGATCGGGGTGCTGCCACGGCTGCAGCGGCATGGAATCGGATCGGCGCTGATGAAGGAAACCATCGACCGGGCGAATGCTGCGGGGGAGCGGGGCATCGCACTGCTCGGCAGCCCGGAGTACTACGCACGGTTTGGCTTCGTGCCCTCCACGTCGCTCGGCGTGCAGGCACCGGATCCGTCCTGGGGCGAGCACTTCCAGCTGCTGCCCCTGGCGCTCTGGCCGGGCGGGGTCAGCGGCACGTTCCGGTATGCCAAGCCCTTCGACGCCCCGGCCGTCGCGTCCTAGGGGCCCTCCGGCGGAACAACCTCCGGCGGGATACCATGTAGCGGGCGCCCCAGTAGCCCAATTGGCAGAGGCAGCGGACTTAAAATCCGCGTGTTCAGGGTTCGAGTCCCTGCTGGGGCACTTCATAATTGCCGCGCCGCGCGCCACAATTGCCGTCCGCGGCCCCGGGGAACGCCGCGCGCCCCAGGGCAGTGGTAGCCACCAAAGTGGCCTCCCGGCCCGCCGTGGCGCCAATCACACCGTCCTGGCCACAGGCTGATTTCCTCTATGCAACGAGTGTTATAAGGATGTGACCGTAGTCACTTATGTTCGGGCGGAAATTGCATTAGCTTGAATCTAAATCAGGAACACCTGATCTTTCGCATCAAAGGCCGTTCGCACACCTTTAGATCGAGGAGATTTCTCTATGACTTCACTCCCCCAGGCGGCGCCGCGCATTGCTAAGCTCACAGTGCTTAGCCTCGGCGTCGCCCTTCTGGCTACGGCTTGTGGCGGTTCGTCCACCGCGCCGGCGTCCAGCGGATCGGCATCCGCCCAGGCCGCAGGCATCGCGTGCCCGGCCCCGAGCGCAACCGGCGGCGCCACCAGCTCGGCCAGCGCGGCTGGCTCCGTGCCCGCGTCCTCGACCACCACGGACACCCCGCTCAAGATCGGCTCGCTGTTGCCGACGACCGGTTCCCTGGCCTTCCTCGGCCCGCCCGAAATCGCGGGCGTGAACCTGGGCATCAAGGAAGTCAACGACGCCGGGGGCGTCCTGGGCAGGCCCGTCCAGGTCATCCACCGCGACTCCGGTGACACCAAGACGGACATCGCGACGCAGTCCACCACCGCTTTGCTCGGCCAGGGCGTCAGCGCCATCATCGGTGCCGCCTCTTCGGGCGTCTCCAAGACCGTGATCAACCAGATCACGGGCGCCGGCGTCATCCAGTTCTCGCCGGCCAACACCTCGCCGGACTTCACCACCTGGGATGACAAGGGCCTCTACTGGCGTACCGCTCCCTCGGACGTCCTGCAGGGCAAGGTTCTCGGCAACTACATGGCCACCTGTGGCGCCCAGACCGTTGGCATGATCGTATTGAACGACGCTTACGGCACGGGTCTCGCCAAGAACATCAAGTCCTCGGTGGAGGCCGCCGGCGGCAAGGTTGTCGCGGAAGAGCTCTTCAACGAAGGCGATTCCCAGTTCAGCAGCCAGGTGGACAAGGTCCTCGCGGCCAAGCCGGATGCCATCGCCCTGATCACCTTTGACCAGGCCAAGAGCATCGTTCCGCTCATGACGGGCAAGGGCGTCAAGCCCACCCAGATCTTCATGGTGGACGGCAACATGTCCGACTACAGCAAGGACTTCAAGCCTGGCACCCTGAAGGGCGCCCAGGGCACCATCCCGGGCACCTTCGCCAAGGATGACTTCAAGAAGAAGCTCCTCGCGATCGATCCGGCGCTCAAGGATTACAGCTACGCAGGCGAGTCCTACGACGCCGTGAACCTGATCGCACTCGCGGCTGAGGAAGCCAAGAGCACCAAGGGCGTGGACATCGCCAAGCACCTCAAGGATGTCTCTGAGGGCGGCGAGAAGTGCAACAACTTCGCCTCCTGCGTCACCCTGCTCCGCAACGGCAAGGACATCGACTACGACGGCCAGTCCGGCCCCGTAACGTTCTCCGACGCCGGCGACCCGACGGAAGCCTACATCGGCATCTACGAGTACCAGGATGACAACAGCTACAAGCCCGTCAAGGAAGAATTCGGCAAGCTCTAAAGGCCGCTTCCCAGACAATCAAGAGACCCCCGTCCGTTCCGGACGGGGGTCTCTTGCGTTGGGGCCTCGGCCGCGTCCGGTTGAGCATCGGTCGCCACCGGCTCCGCGGCCCCTACCGAAGAGAAAAATATACTCGACAAGCTGGCCGCCGATGCCGAATAATTTGAAGTGGGCCGGGCGGATGGTCCCCCAATACAGCCGCCCGGCCCTTCCATGTCCAGCGCCGGAGTGGCCGTCTGAAGGCCGGCCGAAGCGCCGACGGCGGGTGACACGGCCCCGCTGTACAAACGTTGCCTTGCGACACCCGACAGAGACCCATCTTCGGCTGGGCGGTCCACGAACCACCTCCAAAGGCCTTGCCCGGCTGTGGGCGTGCCTGTCAGGGAGGGGCTTCGATGCAGGAAAATGATCAACAGGCTTTGACCGCCGCAGTAGTGAAGGAGCTGGGGATCAACCCCCTGGTCCTGTGGATCCACTTCGTCAGCCTGGGCGGAAGAGCCGAGCTCACCTCGGTCCTGAAGTATCTGGCGGACGCGGGACCCTTGCCGGAGCGGGAACGGGACGTGCTGGCTTCGGCCGCCAACGACCTTACCTTGCAGCCTCCTGGCCGGGCCCGGGCGCCGCATTCCCACGAGGACTGACTGCGTCTCCGGGCGGCGCCCCCGAGCCGGCGGACGAGCGCAGGCTCCTGAGACCGGGTATGCCGCGGGTATGGCCCACCCCCAATGCGTCTTTTCGTGTGGGCCATCCCCGCGGTAGCTTATGGGTTTCCGCGCCGCATGACGCCGTTTCCAACAGCGGGGCAGAGCGCAGGTGGCGAGCTAAGGGGCGCGGCGACAGCCCGGCCGCTCACGCCGCCAACCGCGATTCGCGGCGGCGGGCGGCCGTGTTGAAGACCCCGGCTGCGTCGGCGGTCAGTACCGTAGCGCCTTGCCGCAGAAGGTGGAGGGCTTCCGGGGCCGCTGAGCGCAAATGCTCAAGGTCCAGCCGGACGGTGAAGTCGGGGAGTATGCGTTCGGCCCGCTTGACGACGGCCAGCAGCCCTCCAACGTTTTGGCTGCTGAGCAGGCCGGCCACGCTGATGGTGACGGAGGTGAGATCCAGGTTTACGGCGACGGTGACGGAGAGCTTAGTGGTCACAGAAGTCTTCCTCTGAGTGAAGATGAAGAAGGCCGTCTGCATGACCTCACAAACAAGGATAAAACTCGGGGCAGCGGGCGATCAACTTAAATGTGATCTGTGTTACTTCAGGTTTACGGGTGGCCGAAGTCGCTCCGAAGGCTAGGCGGCCGTCCGGGGCGGGGGAGCCCGGATGACCTCAAACCCAGCCGCGTCCGGGCACGCAGAAGGGCCGCCACCGGTGAGGTGACGGCCCTTCAGGGCAACGCTGGGGGACTACTCGACCGTGTCGGCGAGGGTGCCCAGGTACAGCTGGATGACCTTGGGATCCTTCATGAGTTCCCGGCCGGTTCCCGTGTACGCATCCTTGCCCTGGTCCAGGACGTAGCCGCGGTCGCAGATCTGCAGGCAGCGGCGCGCGTTCTGCTCCACCATGATCACTGAGACGCCGGCGCGGTTGATCTCGTGCACCCGCAGGAAGGTTTCGTCCTGCTTGACGGGGGAGAGGCCTGCCGAGGGCTCGTCCAGCAGCAGCACTGCCGGGTCCATCATCAGGGCACGTCCCATGGCGACCATCTGGCGTTCGCCGCCGGAAAGCGATCCGGCGCGCTGGGCCCGTCGCTTGGCCAACTCCGGGAACAGTTCCGCGACGAAGTCGAACCTCTCGGCGAAGTCCTTCGGCCGCTGGAACATCCCCATCTGGAGGTTTTCCTCGATGGTCAGGGCCGCAAAGACGTTGTTGGTCTGCGGGACGAAGCCGACGCCCCGGCTGACCAGCTTGTTCGCCTTCAGCCCGGTGATGTCCTGGCCGCGGACCACCACGGAGCCGGAGTGGACCTTGACGAGGCCGAACATGGCCTTCAGCAGGGTCGACTTGCCGGCGCCGTTGGGACCGATGATGCCGATCAGCTCACCCTTGCGGGCCTCGATGCTGCAGCCGTTGAGGATGTTCACACCCGGGATGTACCCGGCTACGAGGTCGGTGACCTTGACGACCGAATCGCCCTCGTAGGCGTTCTTTGCGGCGGCTGCCGCACTCGTGGCGCTCATTCTGTGTCCTTCTCTGTCCGGTTCGGCTCTGTCCGGTTCGGCTCAGCGCGGTGCGGCTCCTCGGCGCTGCGCCGGCCGTGCGCCGCACCGTTGGCGGTCTCGCTCCCGGACGTCTCCGCCGCGATGACGTCGGTGGAGATGATGCCGGCGTTCTCGGTGCCGATGATTGATTCGTCGTCGGCCTCAAGTTCGGCGGCGAGCACTTTGATGCCCTCCGAGTCGCCTAGATCCACGTCGTGGTGGGCGCCCAGGTAGGCGTCGATCACGGCCGGGTTCTTCATGACTTCAGCGGGCGGCCCTTCGGCCACGATCTTGCCCTCGGCCATCACCACGACCCAGTCGGCGATGTGGCGGACCATGTGCATGTCGTGCTCGACGAACAACACGGTCATGCCCTCGGCCTTGAGGTTCTTGATGTGGTCCAGCAGGGACTGGGTGAGCGCCGGGTTGACGCCTGCCATCGGTTCGTCCAGC
This sequence comes from Arthrobacter sp. 01N442, assembly GCF_056399345.1. Classification (NCBI taxonomy): domain Bacteria; kingdom Bacillati; phylum Actinomycetota; class Actinomycetes; order Micrococcales; family Micrococcaceae; genus Arthrobacter; species Arthrobacter sp. 01N442. The sequence goes on along the minus strand of NZ_JBFTRD010000003.1, from coordinate 294,873 downwards.
ATCACGAGCTTCGGCCGGACCATCAGTGAACGTGCCATCTCGAGGAGCTTGCGCTGGCCGCCGGAGAGGGACGCCGCGTAGTCGTCCTTCTTGGCGTCGAGCTTGAACTTCTCCAGCAGCACGTTGGCTTCTTCGGTGATCTTCTTTTCCTGGCCGCCCCAGATGCCCCTGAACAAGGCCTTGGAGAGCTTCTCGCCGGACTGGTTCGAGGCACCCAGGCGCATGTTCTCCATGACGGTGAGCTTGCCCATGACCTTGGTCAGCTGGAAGGTGCGGACCATGCCCATGCGGGCCACCTTGTAGGAAGAGACGCCGGCAAGGCTGTTCCCTTCGAACTGCCATTTGCCCGTGTTGGGCGTATCGAAACCCGTCAGCAGGTTGAACAGGGTGGTCTTGCCGGCCCCGTTGGGGCCGATCAGGGCCGTGATTTTGTGCCGCGGGATCTCGAGGTATTCGACGTCGACGGCGTTGATGCCGCCGAAGCTGCGGGTGACGTTCTCCGCCACCACGATCGGGTCGCGCTTCTTGCAGCCGGGGGCAATCTCCCCGGCCGCAATCGGACGCGTGTCCGTCATGTAGTCGATGGTGTCCGCGGCCCCGGTGGTGCCGGCGCCGGTTGTGGGTTCTTCGCTGTGCATGCTCATGCGAACGCCAGCTCCTTCTTATTGCCGAAGACGCCCTGAGGCCTGAAGATCATCAGCAGCATCAGCGCGATGCCGACCAGGATGTAGCGCAACTGGCCGGCCTGGACCGTGTTCAGCCACGTGACGGCGCCCGATTCGATCAGGCCGTACAGCACACCCTGGGTCAGGGACAGCACGACCCAGAAGATCATTGCCCCGACGACCGGACCCAGCACCGTACCGAGGCCGCCGAGCAGCAGGCAGGTGTAGAGGAAGAACGTCAGCTCCGTGCCGTAGTTGGCCGGCTGCACCGCACCGCGGGGGAGGGTGAAGACCATCCCCGCCAGGGCACCGAGCACGCCGCCGATCACGAGGGCCTGCATCTTGTAGGAGTAGACGTTCTTGCCGAGCGAGCGGACCGCGTTCTCGTCCTCGCGGATGCCCTTCAAGACGCGGCCCCACGGGCTGCGCATCAGGAGCCAGACCAGCAGGCAGCAGACCGCAACCAGGGCCCAGCCGACCACGCGGATGAAGAAGTCGCGGTTGTTCATCCCGAAGTAGGACCCTTCGGGGAACGGGTTCATGGCATAGAAGTCGCCTTCGAAGGCGGCCAGGCCGTTGGCGGAACCGGTCACCGAGGTGAGCTGGTTGGTGGTGACGATGTAGCGGACGATTTCCGCGGCCGCGATCGTCACGATGGCGAGGTAGTCGGCCCGCAGCCGGAGCGTGGGGATGCCCAGCAGCAAGGCGAAGATCGCCGAGCAGACGACGGCGATCAGCAGGCCTACGAAGAACGGCACGTGCAACGTCAGGGTGGAGATGGCGAAGCCGTAGGCTCCCACCGCCATGAAGCCGGCCTGGCCGAAGTTCAGCAGGCCCGAGTAGCCGAAGTGGACCGCCAGGCCGAGTGCGGCAAGCGCGTACGCCGCCGTCGTCGGGCTGAACAGCTCACCGGCAGCGCTGGAAAGAATAAATCCGAAGTCCATGTCTGTCTCCTAACCCACGCGCTCGCGGCGGCCCAGGATGCCCTGAGGCCGGAACAAGAGGACAACGATCATGATGAACAGTGCTCCCACGTACTTGAGGTCGGCCGCGAGGCCGAAGACGGTGGTCAGCTCCACGAAGATGCCGACAATGATGGATCCGAACAGGGCGCCCCAGACCGTGCCGAGGCCGCCAAGGGTCACGCCGGCGAAGATGAGCAGCAGGATCTGCGAACCCATGTCGAAGGTGACGCCGGGACGGTAGTACGCCCAGAGAATGCCGCCGAGCGAGGCGAGCATGCCGCCGGTGACCCAGACGATCCTGATGACCGAGTCGACGTCGATGCCGGAGGCCGCAGCCAGTGCCGGGTTGTCGGCGACCGCGCGGGTTGCCTTGCCGAGCCGGGTCTTGAGCAGCACGACACCGAGGACGGCGATGACGACGACGCTGATGAGCAGGGACCAGAGGTTGTTGGGCGAGATCGAGACGGGCCCGATCTGGATTTCCGCGCTCTGGGCGTAGGGCAGCTGCTGGGTGGCGCCGCCGAAGTAGAACTGGATCACGTAGCGGACGGCGAGGGCTAGGCCGATGCTCACGATCATCATCGGGACCAGGCCGGTGCCGCGGCGCCGCAGTGGCTTCCACAGCCCGGCGTCCTGGACGTAGCCGAAGAGACCGCCGCCCAGGAGCGCGAGGATGATGGAGAGCCAGAACGGCAGGTTCATGGCGTTGAAGCCGAAGACCAGCACGGCCCCGAGCGTGACCATCTCGCCGTGCGCGAAGTTGGTCAGGCCGGTGGTGCCGAAGATGAGGGACAGTCCCACCGACGCGAGGGCCAGCAGCAGGCCGAAGCTCAGGCCCGCGACCAGGCGGTTAAGCAGGTTCTGGCCGAAGTCTTCCTGCTGGACCACGATGCCTTTGCCGAAGGCGAAGATCACCGAGAGGTTGGACGTCTGGCTGAAGGTGACTTTCCGAGGGTTTTCCTGGCCCTCGGCAAGCTTGATGCCCTCGGGCAGCGTCTTCACGTCCAGTTCGACCTCGTACGTCCCCTGGGTGGGGACGCCGATGTTCCAGGAACCGTTGGGACCCGACTTGGTAGTTCCAGTGAAGTCGCCGCTCTTGGCGGTGATGGTGACGCCGGCGAGCGGGGCGCGGTCATCGCCGCGCAGGAAGCCGCTGATGCTGTTTTGGAACGAGGTGCTCGACGGGGATGGTGTCGGCGAGGGGGTCGCGGCCTGGGATGCCGGGGCGACGATGAGCAGAAGGGCGGCCACGGCGGCGAAAATGGCCCCCACAGCTTTCAGCATTCTGCCGCGCCGTCTCTGCGACTGGCCTCTCGGTGTGCTTCTCAAATTGAAAACCTCCACATGGGGGTGGTCTGGGTTGCGCCGTTGCAACCGCTGCGAACGGTCAGGGGACGGGGTAGAGCGGATACTGCGATGCGATAGAGCGGTTCGTGCTTGTGATGTTCGTCACCCTGTTGGGCCAATGTTACAGGCCGGGAGGGGTAACTAATGCCGCTGCGAGCAGGGAGAACGTCGCGATCGCGTAACAACCGTGAAGCCGGCGTCGTGGACTGATTTAGCCAAGCTAAAGAAAACTTTTGTTGATCCCGAGGATTCCTAAACAGTTCCCGGACAGCCGGTCCCGCCGGGGCTGACACCGGCCGGCGGCTGCGCGAGGTCACGGTTTCGTTGCGGCCGGATCCCGCGGGGAACTATCCCTGCCCGCCGGGCGTGGGAATTGGTAGCGTGAGTCTTAACGATCCGCATGTTCGATCATCATCTACCCCCTTAATTTGGAGGACACCAGCAATGGCACTTGGCGGAAACCCGATCTTCAACGGAAAGAACTTCCGTGGAGCCACCCAGGCACCGCCTGCCCCGCACGCGCCCTACGGGCAGGGCTACGGCCAAGGCCAATTTGGCCAGCCCCAGTACGGCCAGCCCCAGTATGGACAGCCCCAGGCCGGCTGGAACCCGGCGCAGCAGGCGATGAGCAGCGACCAGCTGCAGGACATGTACAACCGCCCTGCCGCCGGACCGGCCGACAGCGGCCGGATGACCTTTGACGACGTCATTATGAAGACGGCCGCCTGCCTCGCCGCGGTGATCGCCGGCGCGGCCGTCACCCTCGTGGTGGCGCAGGGCCTGGCCTCCATGCTGATGATTGTCGGTGCGCTGGGCGGCTTTGTGCTGGCCATGGTCAACACCTTCAAGAAGCAGCCCTCGCCGGCGCTGATCCTGGCCTACGCCGCCCTCGAGGGCTTCTTCCTCGGCGGCCTGACCCGGATCCTCGACGGGATGTTCCCGGGCGTCGGACTCCAGGCCGTGATCGGGACGCTCTCCGTCTTCGCCGTTACCCTGGTGCTGTTCAAGAGCGGCAAGGTCCGGGCCACCCCCAAGGCCATGCGCTTCTTCATGATCGCTTTGATCGGTTACGCCGTCTTCGCGCTCATCAACATGGTGATGATGTGGACCGGTGCCGTGCAGTCCCCGTTCGGGCTGCGTACCCAGGTGGAGATCTTCGGGATCCCGCTGGGTGTCTTCATCGGCCTGCTGGCGATCGGCCTGGCCGCGTTCTCCCTGATCATGGACTTCACCAGCATCGAGGCCGGCGTTCGCAGCGGCGCTCCGCAGCGCTTCTCCTGGACCGCGGCGTTCGGCCTCACGGTCACCCTCGTCTGGCTCTACGTTGAGATCATCCGCCTGCTGGCGATCCTCCGCGGCGACGACTAACCGCCGCCGCTCCACCGCGTAAGTGACGAAGCGGGCCCTGCCTTCCGGCAGGGCCCGCTTCGTTAGTTACGCCAAATCCCGGCCGTCAGGCCAGCCGCATGGCTCCCGCCGCCGGCCGCACCGAGAAGATGTCCGGAGCCGCGTAGCCGGCGCGTGCGAAAGCCCGGGAGACATCGGCGCGCACCTGCTGCTCCGCTTCCGCCGGGACAAGGGCGATGGCCGAGCCGCCAAAACCGCCGCCGGTCATCCGTGCGCCGATGGCCCCGCCGGCACGGGATGTGTCCACGGCGAGGTTCAATTCGGCGCAGGAGATCTCGAAGTCGTCCCGCATCGAGGCATGGGAGGCGTCCAGCAGGGCGCCGATGGCCTGCGGTCCGGCGCTCTCGAGGAGGTCCACGGTCTGCAGCACACGTTCGTTTTCGGTGACGACGTGCCGCACCCGATGGAACGTTTCCCTGTCCAGCAGACCGGCAGCTTCCTCGAGATCGCCGACCCCGACGTCACGCAGCGCCCGGACGCCGAGGACGTCGGCGCCCAGTTCGCAGGAGGCACGCCGGGCCGCGTAGCCGCCGTCGGCGTGCGAGTGCGCCACCTTGGTGTCGATTACCAGCAGGACCAGGCCGGCTGCCTCGGCGTCGAACGGCACCAGCCGAACGCTCTGGTCGCGGCAGTCCAGGAACACGGCCCGGCCCGCGGCGCCCCGGAGCGAGGCCGACTGGTCCATGATCCCGGTGGGGGCCCCGACAAAATCGTTCTCCGCGCGCTGGGTGGCAAGGACCATGTCCTCGGCGCCGAGCCCGGCACCGGTCAGATCGTTGACGGCCGTGATGACGGCGCATTCGATGGCATGCGAGGAGGACAGCCCAGCTCCACGCGGCACATCGGAATCCAGCAGGAGGTCCATGCCCGGGACGGTGAGCCCACGTTGTTCCAGGGCCCAGAGCACGCCCAGCGGATATTTGGTCCAGCCCCTGGCCGTGGCCGGGTCCAGGGCGGCTGCGTCCGCCGAGGTCAGCCCCTGGTTTCCGAAGGTGGACAGCATCCGTACCGTGGAGTCGGGCCGGACCCGGACGGCCACCCGGGCGGTCCGGTCGATCGCGAAGGGCAGCACGAACCCCTCGTTGTAGTCCGTGTGTTCACCGATCAGGTTGACCCGGCCGGGGGCCTGCCAGACGCCGTCGGGGGCGGCTCCGAAGGCCTCCTCGAACCGCGACCGAAGCTCAGCGGTGCCCGGTGGGATGTTCATGGTCGGCCGGCGGCAAGGGTGCCGCGGGTGGTCCTGTTGGCGCGCATCCCATCATTCGATCAGACTTCACGAGTTTCCGGCAAAGCCCCGCCGTGTACGGGCGGGTGCGCTGTTCGGTACCGTGGTGCCCATGGACCTCCCAGCTACCGCCGCTTCCCCTTCCGCCGCCGTCGCCTCCGAAGCCGACGGCGTGGCGTCCTCCGCCCGCCGTTACGCGAGCGGCAGGCAATACGAACTGCGCCGGGGCGACGCCCTGGCCGTGGTGACCGAACTTGCCGCCGGCCTCCGGCTTTACAGCCGCGCGGGCACCCAGCTGACCGAAAGCTACGGGGACGCCGACATCCCGCCCGGCGCCACGGGCATCACCCTGGTGCCCTGGGCAAACCGCGTGGAGGACGGCGTCTGGTACCTCAAGGGGAAGAAGCAGCAGCTCGACATCACCGAGGTGTCCAGAAACAACGCCAGCCACGGGTTGCTGCGGAACGCTGCCTACGAGCTGGTGGACGAATCGGAATTTTCCGTGACCCTTGAAGCGGCAGTGTTTCCGCAGCACGGCTACCCGTTCCTGTTGCGGCACCGGGTGCGCTATGAACTGGATGAAGCCCTGGGGCTCACCGTGCAACAGACGCTGGTTAACGACTCCCAGGAACCGGCCCCGTTCGTCCTCGGCGCGCACCCGTACCTTCGGCTGGGGGAGGTGCCCAGCGAGGAGCTCACCGTGAGCGTCAGCGGCCGCACCCGGCTGGTGACGGACGAGCGCCTGATTCCGCGCAGCACCGAGCCGGTCTCCGGTGAATTCGATCTCCGGGCGGGCCGGCTGGCCGGGGACCTGGACCTGGACTGCGCGTACACGGACCTGGATTTCGACGGCGGCAAGGCGAGCAGCACATTGCGTGCCGCGGACGGCCGCAGCGTGAGCCTGTGGCAGGACGAGCACTGCCGCTACGTCCACGTGTTCGTCACCGATCAGTTCCCTGGCCGCGCCACGGCCGTAGCGCTCGAGCCGATGACGGGACCGGCCAACGCCTTCAACAGCGGCGACGGCCTGCGCTGGCTGCAGGCAGGGGAGACGTTCACCACGAGCTGGGGGATCACCGCCGAGCTGGGCGCCTAGCCCCACGCCGACCAGCGGCACCCGCCGCCCGTCACGACGACGGGAGGCGGCGGAACCGCAGCCGTGTCCCCGTTTCCTTTCCTAGCCAAGCTAGGGAATTATGGGGTAATGACGCCAGCTGATGACGCCCGCTCCGACCAGGCCGTGCCCGACGCCACCCTGCCGGGCTACGCCGACCCCGAACTCTCCGCCCCGCCCGCCGGGCAGTCTTCCCCGGCGGCCGACCAGGCTGCGCTCCGTGAACTGGCCGGAGGAACGGCCACCCGTGCCTGCAGCGACCGGGAACTGGACGAGGACATCCCCTACGGCGTGCGGATCGCGGCGTCCTGGGCGTGGCGGATCGGCCTGATCCTGCTTGTCACCGGCGCCCTCGTGTGGCTGCTCAGCAAGATCAGTTTCCTGATCATCCCGGTGATGGTGGCCGCGCTGCTGGCGGGGCTGCTCAGCCCCGTCACCCGCTGGCTGCGCAGGCGCCGGGTTCCCAACGGCGCGGCAGTGGCCATCACGCTGCTCGGATTCATTGGCGTGATCGTCGGCGCGCTCGCCCTGGTCGGCCGCCAGCTCACCGCCGGCTTCGGCGAGCTCTGGAGCCAGGCGCTCACCGGCGTCCAGCAGGTCCAGACCTGGCTCGCCGACGGCCCGCTGCACCTCACGGCTGCCCAGATCGACACCTACATCCAGGACGCCACCGCAGCGCTGCAGAAAAACAGCAGCAGCATCCTCAGCGGTGCCCTGACCTTCGGCAGCACCGCCGGTCACTTCGCCGCGGGACTCCTGATCGCCCTGTTCGTCACAATCTTCTTCCTGCTCGAAGGCGAACGGATCTGGAAGTTCCTGGTCCGGCTGATGCCCCGCAAGGCCCGGCCCGCCGTCAACGGCGCCGGCCGGCGCGGCTGGACCTCAATGGTCAGCTACACCCGCATCCAGATGTTCGTCGCGTTCGTCGATGCCCTCGGCATCGGCGTCGGCGCCGCGATCATCGGCGTCCCGCTCGCCCTGCCGCTCGGCGTGCTGGTCTTCATCGGCTCGTTCATTCCCCTGGTCGGCGCCCTCGTCACCGGCGCCATCGCGGTGCTGCTGGCCCTGGTGGCCAACGGCCTGGTCAACGCGCTCATCATGGTGGGCATCGTGTTGCTGGTCCAGCAGCTGGAGGGCCACATCCTGCAGCCCCTGGTGATGGGCAAGGCCGTGTCGCTCCACCCCGTCGCCGTCATCCTGTCCGTCGCCGCCGGCTCCTACCTGGCCGGCATCCCGGGGGCCCTGTTCTCCGTCCCGATCCTCGCCGTAGCAAACTCGGCCATTCGCTACATTGCGGGCAGAACGTGGGAACATGATGGAGAGCTGGCAGCCGCGAGCACGCAGGGAGCCCCTGCGCTTGCCGGTGCCGGTGAGGACCCGGGCGCCAGGGAGGTCCACCTTCCGGGCGCCGACGCCGGAACCCCCAAAGGAGACTAGTTCGTGAATACCCTCGAGAGCCTGCCCGTCACGCTGGACGATGTCCTGGAGGCGCAGAAGCTGCTCGACGGGATTATTACGCGGACCCCGGTGGAATCATCCCGGGCCCTCGGCGCCCTCGCCGGCGGCGAGGTCTACTTCAAGTGCGAGAACCTGCAGCGCGCCGGTTCGTTCAAGGTCCGTGGCGCCTACGTCCGGATGGCCAAGCTCTCCGCCGAAGAAAAGAAGCGCGGCGTCGTCGCGGCCTCGGCCGGCAACCACGCCCAGGGCGTGGCCGTGGCCGCGAAGGCCCTCGGCATCAAAGCCCGCATCTACATGCCGCTGGGCGTGGCCCTGCCCAAGCTCGCCGCGACGCGCAGCCACGGCGCCGAAGTGGTGCTGCACGGCCACAACGTCGACGAGGCGCTCGCCGAGGCCAAACGCTACGCGGACGAAACGGGCGCCGTCTTCGTGCACCCCTTCGACGACGTCGACGTCGTGGCCGGCCAGGGCACCGTGGGACTGGAAATCCTCGAGCAGATCCCGCACGTTGACACCATCCTGATGGGCGTCGGCGGCGGCGGGCTGCTGGCCGGCGTCGCCGTGGCCGTGAAGGCACGGGCCAAGGAACTCGGCCGGGAGATCCGGATCATCGGCGTGCAGGCCGAAAACGCCGCCGCCTACCCGCCCTCGCTCGCCGCGGACGCCCTGGTGCCGCTCAAGCGCGTCTCCACCATGGCGGACGGCATCGCCGTCGGCCGGCCGGGGCAGCTTCCCTTCAGCATCATCCGCGAACTCGTCGACGACGTCGTCACGGTCAGCGAGGACGCCCTGGCCCGGGCACTGATCTTCCTGCTGGAACGGGCCAAGATGGTGGTCGAACCGGCCGGTGCCGTGGGCGTGGCAGCCCTGATGGAAGGCAAGATCGAGAACCCCGGGACCACCGCCGTCGTGCTCTCCGGCGGCAACATCGACCCGATGCTGATGCTCAAGGTCATCCAGCGCGGCCTCTCCGCCGCCGGGCGCTACATGACCGTGCGGATGATGCTTGATGACCGGCCCGGCTCGCTCGCGACCATCGCCCGGATCATCGCCGAAAACGATGCCAACGTCACCGGACTGGACCACACCCGGGTGGGCGGCTCGATCAGCATGGGCGACGTCTCCATCACCGTCAACCTGGAAACCAAGGGCCACGAGCACTGCGAGCAGGTCCTTGGCGCGCTCCGGGCCGAGGGATTCCAGCCGATCGTGGTGCACTAGGGGCGCCGCAGTGCTCGAAGCATCCGAGCAGGAGCGCCGCGATACGCCCGCCGTCCGGGCCCGCCGGGGGCTGCTGGTGGTGGGCTCCTTCGTGCTGCTGCTCTACGCGATCGAGATCGTCAACTCCCTGACGATGCACTCGCTGAACGCGACCTTCGGGCTGCGGCCGCGCTCTGCCGACGGCTTGCTGGACATCCTGACGTTTCCGTTGCTGCACGCCAGCCTGGCGCATCTACTCTCCAACACCCTTCCGCTGATCATCTTCGGGTTCCTGGTGTTCCTGTCCGGAGTGCGCGTGTTCGCCACGGCGCTGGCCTCCAGTTGGGCGGGCTCGGGAGCGCTGGTGTGGCTGATCGGCGGGCACAACATCACGGTGGGAGCGTCCGGGCTGGTCTTCGGGCTCTTCGCCTTCCTGCTGGTACGGGGATTCTTCAACCGCCACTGGGGCCAGATCCTGCTCTCGGTGGTGCTCTTTTTGGCCTACGGCGGCATCCTCTTTGGCATGCTCCCTTTCGTGGCCGGCTACGTCTCCTGGCAGGCGCACCTGGGCGGGGCCGCCGGCGGCGTCATCGCGGCCCTGCTGCTCAGCCGGCGCCGCTAAGTTAAACGACGACGCCGGCCGCCCCATTGCAGGGGAGACCGGCGTCGGGCGCTGGTGCTATTAGCCGACGTACGGCTTGGCGGAGATGATCTCCACCGCAATGTCCTTGCCGTTCGGAGCGGTGTAGCTGAGCTTGTCGCCCTCCTTGTGCCCGACGATGGCGGACCCCAGCGGGGACTTCTCGCTGAACACGTCCAGGTCCGAGTCGCCGGCGATTTCGCGCGAGCCCAGCAGGAACTTCTCTTCGTCCCCGGCGATCTTCGCGACCACAAGCATGCCCGGCTCGACGATTCCGTCGTCGGCGGGTGCCTCGCCCACGTGCGCGTCGCGCAGCAGCACGGTCAGCTGGCGAATGCGGGCCTCGATCTTGCCCTGTTCTTCCTTGGCCGCGTGGTAGCCGCCGTTCTCCTTGAGGTCGCCTTCCTGGCGGGCAGCTTCGATCTTCTGAACGATGTCTGCACGGCCGGCGCCGGAGAGGTGGTCCAGCTCTGCCTTCAGGCGGTCAAAAGCTTCCTGGGTAAGCCAAGCTGCAGTTGCGCTGTTGGTGGTCGACACGGACTTCTCCTTTTGATGGTCAAACAAGCTGGTCAAACAAGCAAAGACCCCGCCACGGTGGCCACTTTTGGATCTCAGCAACCAGCTCAGCGGGGTAGAGGTATTGATCCATTGTAGTCAATGCTGTGGATAAACCCAAGAACCGCTGCGGCGCAGATCACACCGTGTTACGTGCGGTGGCTACTTCGAGGCGTCCGGAATCCAGCAGTTGTCGACGACCGCTGACACAGACTGGGACTCGGTGCGGATCGTGACACGGTGCACGGTGGTGCGGCCGCCGTCGGCGCCAGCATCGGCGGCGTTGGGGCCGACGTCGACCACTTTCCAGCCGACGACGGCAAACTTGGAGTCCAATGCCTTGACCGCGCACTTGGCGGCCGTGGCCGGGTTCTTGGTGACCTGGAAATCGGCCTCGGCCACGGTGGCGTCGGTGGTGCTGTAGCCGATGTCCTTGAAGCTGACGGATTCGGTGGCCGCCGAGGTCGAGATCCAGGCCATGAAGCCGATTCCGGCCGCCAGGGCAGCGATCAGGATGTTCCGCTTGGTCTTGCCGCCCAGCGCGTGCTTTTGGCCGCCGTAGCGATTGGCTAGGCTGGTAGGTGCCGGCGTGGGCGCGGCAGGCTGCTCCTCGGAAGTCACCAGTCCAGTTTAGTGTGGATCGGGCAGGGGAATTTCCGCGCCGCCGTTCCGTCCCCCAGCACCGACCCCGGAGAAGAAAGAGGAGCCGTCCAACGATGACAGCGTCCCCCAGCCCGTCAGCCAAGCTTCGGCTGCTCGCCGTCCACGCGCACCCCGACGACGAGTCCAGCAAGGGTGCCGCGACGATGGCCATGTACGCCGCCTCCGGCGTGGAGGTCATGGTGGCCACCTGCACCGACGGCTCCCGCGGCGACATCCAGAACCCGGCGATGGAGAGTGCGCCGCATCCCAAGCGGGACATGGCGGGCGCCCGGCGGCTGGAGATGGACAACGCGGCCAAGGTTCTCGGTATCCGCCAGCGCTGGCTGGGGTTCGTCGACTCCGGCCTGCCCGAGGGCGACCCGTTGCCGCCGCTTCCGGTCGGTTCCTTCGCCACGCTGCCGCTTGAGCGGGCCGCCGCCCCGCTGGTCCGGCTGGTCCGCGCCTTCAAACCCCAGGTCATCCTGAGCTATGACGAGAATGGCGGCTATCCGCACCCGGACCACATCATGGCCCACAAGGTCGCCGTCGAGGCCTTCGAAGCCGCCGGGGATCCGGCACGCTATCCCGGAACCGGCGAGGCTTGGGAACCGAGCAAGCTCTACTACGACCGCGCCTTCAGCCCCGAACGCTTCCGCGCCCTGCACTACGCCCTGGAGGAAGCCGGGCTGCAGTCGCCGTATGCCGAGCGGCTCGCGGCCTGGCTTGAGGCCGACGCCGAGGGCCATACCCCGCCCGCGCCCACGCACCCCACCACCACCCAGATTGAGTGCGGTGACTTCTTCGAGGCCCGCGACGACGCCCTGCGCTCGCACCGGACGCAGATCGACCCGGAGGGCTTCTTCTTCGCCGTGTCCCCGGCGATGCAGCGGCAGACCTGGCCGTGGGAAGACTACTCGCTGATCCAGTCCCGGGTCCCCGCCGACGTGCCCGAATCGGACTTCTTCGCCGGGCTAAGATAGTTCCAGCAGGGATTTCTATGCCGCGTAGAAGAGTGGCAGCGGAAGACCCGCAATAGACGCTCCCCACAGAAGGTTTTCCACCGTGCATTCCTTGCTCATCGCCCTGGCGACTTCCCCGGCGCCCACCCCGACGCCGTCGCTGCGCCCGGGACTCGACCAGGACCAGGTCACCCCGGGCCTGCTGGGCTTCCTGCTCACCGCGTTCATCGTGGTGCTCACGGCGCTGCTGATTGTGGATATGGTGCGCCGGATCCGCCGGGTCCGGTACCGGGCACAGGTGGAGGAAGAGCGCGCCGCCGCCGAGGAAGCCGGCCTGGACGACGCCGGCCAGTGGAGCGGCATGGACCGGCCGGCCGGTGAGGGCACGGACCTGCGCCCGGAAGCTAACGGTGATGCAGGACCCGGAAACCGCTGACCGCGGCCCCTCCGATGCCTCACCCGGGGCGGCCAACGCCCTGGGCGGGGAGCCCTCTGCCTACCTCCGCCAGCACGCCGGCAACCCCGTGCACTGGCAACCCTTCGGCGATGAAGCGTTCGCCTTCGCCGAGGCCCGGGACGTCCCGGTGTTCCTGTCGATCGGTTACGCGGCCTGCCACTGGTGCCATGTCATGGCCGGCGAATCCTTTGAGGACAAAAACACCGCGGATTACCTGAACGCCCATTTCGTCCCGGTAAAGGTGGACCGGGAGGAACGCCCCGACGTCGACGCCGTCTACATGGCCGCGACGCAGGCGATCAGCGGCGAGGGCGGCTGGCCGATGTCCGTCTTCCTGCTGCCGGACGGCCGGGCCTTCCACGCCGGCACCTACTATCCGCCCCGCCCGATGCCCGGCAGGCCCTCCTTCCGCCAGGTGCTGGAAGCGGTCAATGAGGCCTGGCTGGAACGCCGCGGCGCCGTCGAACAGAACGCCGCCACACTGGCGCGCGGCATCGCCGCCGCGCAGTCCGCGTCCGCTGTCCGGCTGGATGCGCCCGCGCCCGTCCTGGAGGCGTCCCTGCTTTCTGCGGCCGTGCGCGCGCTGGCCCGCTCGGAAGACGCCGACGGCGGCTTTGGCACCGCCCCCAAGTTCCCGCCGTCGGCCGTCCTGGAGTTCCTGATCCGTCATGCCGCCGTCGCGTCCGACACCGCGGAGGCGGCCCGGGACCTGGCCGGCCGCACGCTCGCTGCGATGTCACGTTCGGCCTTGTTCGACCAGCTCGACGGCGGTTTTGCGCGGTACTCCGTGACGCGCGACTGGTCCGTGCCGCACTTCGAAAAAATGCTCTACGACAACGCCCAGCTGCTGCGCGTCTACGCCCACTGGGTCCGGCTCGGCGGAATGGACGGCTACCCGGCCGCGGAAGCCGCCGCCGTCGCCGGCAGCACCGCGGACTGGATGATCGACGCGTTGGGACTGGGCGGCGCCGTGGGCCGGGAACCTGCGGGTGCCGCCGGTGGTGCCGCCGGCGCTTCAGTGGCGCTGGCATCGTCGCTGGACGCGGACACCGTGGTGGACGGAGTACATTCTGAGGGCGCCAGTTACCTGTGGACCCCCGTGGAACTTGCTGCGCTCCTGGGACCCGCGGACGGCGCGGCGGTGGCCGGCCTGATGAATGTCCGTGCCGCGGGCACCGTGTCCGAGGCCGGTTCACCGCTGCATCCCGGTCGCACGCTGAACGGCCCGGAGGTCGGTCTGTGGCAGCGGGTTCGCCCGGTGCTGCGCCGGGCACGGGCGGCGCGGCCGCAACCTGCCCGGGATGACAAGGTGGTGGCCGGATGGAACGGGCTGGCCGTCGCAGCCTTGGCCGAGGCCAGCGCCGTGTTGGAGCGTCCCGACTTCCTCGACGCGGCGGAGCGGATCGCAGGCTACCTGGAGCGGGTGCACTGGAGTCCCGGCCGGGACGGGGAGCCCGGCCGGCTGCTCCGGGTATCCCATGACGGCTCGGCCCGCGGGATCGGCGGCCTGCTGGAGGACTACGCCTTTTGCGCGGAGGGCCTCTTTGCGCTTTACGCCGTCAGCGGCCGGACCCGCTGGTATGCCCTCGCCGAGGCGATCCTGGCCGCCGCCTGTGCACGGTTCGCCGCCGACGGCACGCTTCGCGACGCGGCCGGGGAGTCAGCGCAGGTCCTCAAGGCCCAGGGCGGCCGCGCCGGAATGGATCCCTTCGACAACGCCACCCCCAGCGGTGCCGCCGCGTTTGCCGGGGCCCTGCTGTCCTCTGCCGCGCTGGGCGGATCCGCGGAGCGCCGCGCGATGGCTGGAAACATCCTGTCCCTGCTGCCGCCCCTGGCTGCCAACGCGCCCCGGGTGGCCGGCTGGTTGCTGGCCACGGCGCAGGCCGCGCTGGCGGGCCCGGTGGAAGCCGCCGTCGTCGGGGCAGAGACGCCGCAGCGGGCCGCGCTGCACCGGGCGCTGCTGCACTCGCCCAGCCCGGGACTTGTGATTGCCGTCCAGGACCCGGCTGCCGCGCCTGCCGATGCCGTCCCGCTGCTGCAGGGGCGCGGCCCCGCGGCGGACGGCGGACCACAGGTCTACCTGTGCCGCGGCATGGTCTGCGATCTTCCGGCGGGTTCCGTCGCGGAGCTCCGGGCCCGGCTGGCTACCATGGCTGAATGACTTCTACTCCGGCGGACCGGGATTCCTTCGAACTGGTGGTTTTTGACTGCGACGGCATCCTGGTGGATTCCGAGGTGATCGCCGTCCAGGTGGACCAGCGGGTGCTCGCCGACCTCGGCTGGGAACTGGAGCGCGAGGAAATCATCGAGCGCTTCGTCGGCAAAAGCGAGGCCAACTTCATCGCCGGCATCGAAAAACATCTGGGCATCGAGCTGGGGGAGGGCTGGGACCGGAAATACCAGCACTGGTACCACGAGGCCTTTGAGCGGGACCTCACGGCCGTCGACGGCGTGGAGGAGGCCCTGGACCGGATCCGGCTTCCGCACTGCGTGGCCTCAAGCGGCAGCCATGCGAAAATGCAGCGGACCCTGGGCAAAACCGGGCTGCTGCAGCGCTTCGCCGGCCGCATCTTCAGCGCCACGGAGGTTGCCAACGGCAAGCCCGCCCCCGATCTTTTCCTGCATGCTGCCGGGACGCTTAGGACGGCGCCGGAGGCCTGCGCCGTCGTTGAGGACAGCGCCTATGGAGTGCAGGCTGCGCGGGCAGCGGGGATGCACGTCTTCGCCTACGCGGGCGGGGTCACCCCGGCGGAACGGCTGGCGGGCCCCGGAACCATGGTCTTCCACGACATGCGTCTGCTGCCGGAACTGATTGCCGCCGGCCGGCCGGGCTGAGCGGTAGCGTCGGACGCACGAATTTCCCCAACTTCGACGACGGTGCCAGGCGTGTCGCGCCGGACGCCCGGTGAGTCCCGGCGTCGGGCATTCAAAAGTGGGGAGAATCCGGTCGGGCCGACGACGGGTCAGCCCAGGACGGCAATCGCGATGGCGATGTAGTGCGCGGCGAAGGCGAACACCGTGAAGGCGTGGAAAAGCTCGTGGAAGCCGAAGTGCTCGTAGCTGAAATTCGGCTTCTTCAGTGCGTAAAACACGGCGCCGGCAATGTAGAGGGCTCCGCCCACGCAGACCAGCACCGCGGCCGGGACGCTGGCGGCGAAGAAATCGGGCAAATAGAACAGGGCGCCGCAGCCCAGCGCGATGTAGATCGGCACGTAGAGCCAGCGCGGGGCGTTGGTCCAGAGCAGGCGAAAGAGCACCCCAAGTACGGCGCCCGACCAGATCACCCACAGCAGCAGCACGGCCTTGGGCCGGTCCAGAAGGGCCCACGCAAGCGGCGTGTAGCTGCCGGCGATCACCAGCATGATGTTGGTGTGGTCCAGCCGTTTGAGCACCATCTTGACGCCGGGGGACCAGTTCCCGCGGTGGTAGACGGCGCTGACGCCAAAGAGCAGCACGCCCGTGATGGCGTACACCGCCGAGGCGGTTTTCAGCTCGGCTGTCGGCGCCAGCAGAACCAGGACCAGGCCCGCGGCAAACGCCAGCGGCGCCGTGACGGTGTGGATCCAGCCCCGCCATTTCGGCTTGATCATCAGAAGCTCAGCGATCCTGATGGCGGCATCGTCCACCGGACTGTTCTCCCGGCCCGTCGGGGTGTTTCCGCCCTGCGCGGGCCGCTCGGAACCGGGATCCGGACTGGTGCTCTCCATGCCGCCATAATAACTTACGGTCCGGTAAGTTACTGGCGGGTAACAGGGCTGCGGAGGAAATCGCAACCACGGTGCGCGCGGTACCGGCCCTCCGGCGGGTAGCCTAGGAATGCACTGCCGTCAGACCCCAAGGAAGCCAGGTGAATCTCCGGATGGAACTGCCCGGGTTCCTGTATGGCTTCTACGAGCGCAGCCTCCAGCGGTCCCTGGACCCGGAGCGGGTCCCCAGGCACATCGGCGTCATGGTCGACGGGAACCGGCGCTGGGCCAAGCAGTTCAACGCGCCAACGAGCCAGGGACACCAGGCCGGCGCCGACAAGATCCATGAATTCCTCGGCTGGTGCCAGGAGCTGGGGATTAAAGTCGTCACGCTCTACATGCTCTCCACGGACAACATGAACCGCTCCGGCGAAGAGCTGGACCTGCTGATGGGCATCATCGCCAACACCCTGGACCGCCTCGACGAGGACGCCGACATCTCCGTGCACGCCATGGGCGCTCCGGAACTGCTGCCGGACTACCTCGCCGAGAGGCTCAACAAACTCACGGCCCGAACCCCCGTGCACGAAAAGATCCACGTCAATGTCGCCGTCGGCTACGGCGGCCGGCGGGAAATCGTCGACGCCGTCCGCGAACTCCTGCACGACGCCGTCGCCCGCGGCGCCGACATCGGCAAGCTGGCCGACGAGCTCAGCGTCGACGACATCTCGCGCTTCCTGTACACCCGGGGCCAGCCCGACCCCGACCTCGTGATCCGCACCTCCGGGGAGCAGCGGCTCTCGGGCTTCCTGATGTGGCAGAGCGCCTACAGCGAGTTCTACTTCTGCGAGGCCCTCTGGCCCGCGTTCCGCAAGGTGGACTTCCTCCGCGCGCTGCGCGACTACGCCGGCCGGCAGCGCCGCTTCGGTTCCTGACCCGGTTCATCCGGCCTTCACCTGATGGCAAGAAGAATCGCCGAGAAATAGACCGGCAATGCACGGGCCGTGGACGTACGTTAATCCCATCGGCAGGCAATCGGCCGGCCGATCGGGGAGGCCAGTACATGGAGCGGAAGTTCGCACCGGATGTATGGGAGGCCGCGCCCGGCCTCAAGGCCGAGCCGCCTCACCAATAACAATTCCGGGCCAGCGGCCCGGGGCTGGAGTCGATGTGGCTATTTCTGCAGAACTGCCCGGCGTCATTTCCGACCAGGGCAAGAAAGCTACCTCTCGCGCCAAGCGAGCCCCCGCCAAGACCGGCGCAGCGCATTCGGACGCTGCCGCCGGTCTTGCTGTTTCCGGGGAAGGAACAGCAATCCGGGAGAGCGCCCGAAGCTACGTAATCGACACCTCCGTGCTGCTCTCGGACCCGCGCGCGCTGCTGCGGTTCGCCGAGCACGAAGTGATCGTGCCAATCGTCGTCATCACCGAATTGGAAAGCAAGCGGCACGACCCGGAACTGGGCTACTTCGCCCGAAAGGCCCTACGCCTGCTCGACGACCTCCGGGTGGAGCACGGCGGCCTTGACCGTGCCATCCCGCTCGGCAACGACGGCGGCACCCTGATGGTCGAGATGAACCACATCTCCGCCGAGGTGCTGCCGGCCGGCTTCCGCGGCGGCGACAACGACAGCCGGATCCTCGCCGTCGCCAAGAACCTCGCCAACGAGGGACGCGACGTGACCGTGGTGTCCAAGGACCTGCCGATGCGGGTCAAGGCCTCCGCCATGGGCCTGCTTGCCGACGAATACCGCAACGAACTCGTCAAGGACTCCGGCTGGACCGGCATCGCCGAGATCGACGCCGCCGAGGACGAGGTGGCCACGCTCTACGGCCACGAGCCGGTCTTCATCCCGGATGCTGCCGAAATGCCGGTGAACACGGGCCTGGTGCTGCTCTCCAGCCGAGGCTCCGCCCTGGGCCGGGTCGGAGCCGACAAGCAGGTCCGCCTGGTCAAGGGGGACCGGGACGTGTTCGGCCTGCACGGACGCTCGGCCGAGCAGCGGCTGGCGATCGACCTGCTGATGGACCCGTCCGTGGGCATCGTGTCCCTGGGCGGCCGCGCCGGCACGGGCAAGTCCGCGCTGGCCCTGTGCGCCGGCCTCGAAGCCGTGCTGGAACGCCGTGAGCACCGCAAGGTGATCGTGTTCCGGCCGCTCTACGCCGTCGGCGGCCAGGAACTCGGCTACCTGCCCGGCTCCGAGTCCGAGAAGATGAATCCCTGGGCCCAGGCTGTCTTCGACACGCTCGGCGCGCTGGTCAGCCAGGAAGTCGTGGAGGAGGTCATGGACCGCGGCATGCTCGAAGTCATGCCGCTCACCCACATCCGAGGCCGCTCCCTCCACGACGCCTTCGTAATCGTGGACGAGGCGCAGTCCCTCGAGAAGAACGTCCTGCTCACCGTGATGAGCCGGATCGGCCAGAACTCCAAGATCGTGCTGACCCACGACGTCGCCCAGCGCGACAACCTCCGGGTCGGACGGCACGACGGCGTGGCCGCCGTCGTCGAAACCCTCAAGGGCCACCCGCTCTTCGGCCACATCACCCTCACCCGCTCCGAGCGCTCGCCGATCGCCGCGCTGGTGACGGACATGCTCGAGGGGGCGGAGATCTAGGTCTTTCGACTCGCCTCTGCGAGGGGCCGTGGTCGGGTTCGCCGGCCGCGGTCCCTTCCGTTTGGGCCGTGGTTGGGTTCGCCGGCCGCGGTCCCTTCCGTTTGGGCCGTGGTCGGGTTCGCCGGCCGCGGTCCCTTCCGTTTGGGCCGTGGTTGGGTTCGTCGTGGTTGGGTTCGCCGGGCCGCGGGCCCTTCGCCGTCGCTTAGACACGTCCCATCGGCCCCCGTCGGTCGCTGGGCGACCTCTGGGGGCCGATGTGCCGCGATGCGCGACTACGCGAAGGACCCGCGGCGCGGCTTGCAGGCCCCCACCTTGGGTGCGCTTTCACGCGAAGGGCCCGCGGGGAGGCTTGGGTCCGTTTCGCGAGGTCCCTGCCGCAGCGCTTGAGAGGCGGCCACCTACGCGGGGCTGCGGTGGACCGCTAAGGAGCGCATCGCCGACCAGAGCGAAGGTCGCCCAGCGACCGCAGTGCAGCGACGGGAGGTGTCTAAGCGACGGCGGTGCGCCGCCGCCCTGCAACGGAGCGTGCCCGCCACAGCCAGCCCGTCACACGACGTGATTTGGGCGGGTTGGGTCCTACAGAATGCCGAGGTACTTAGCCGTGGGGATGTGGCCCTGGACTTCGAGGGTCCAGTCGGGGCGTTTGAAGGTGGCGGGGGTGAGGCGGACGCGTTGGGAGTCCTGGAGCTTGCCGCCCCAGTTGGCGCGGGTGACTCCGTTGAGCTCGTAGCCAAGGGAGCGGGAGACG
The DNA here is from genome assembly GCF_056399345.1 of Arthrobacter sp. 01N442. NCBI lineage: Bacteria > Bacillati > Actinomycetota > Actinomycetes > Micrococcales > Micrococcaceae > Arthrobacter > Arthrobacter sp. 01N442. The sequence continues at coordinate 275,192 of NZ_JBFTRD010000003.1, read as the reverse complement.
CCCAGGGACTGCTGGTTCCACGCCGCTGCCTCGGACTCGGCGACCTCGGCGCCGAGCCAGTCGAAGGCGTAGAGGGCGACGGCGGCCCGCATTTCCTTGCCGAGCCCGCGGCCGTGGACGCTCCGCCTGAGCCAGGAGCCGGTGCTGACCGTCTTCAGGGTGGCGAAATCCTTGGCTTCGATGTCCTGGCAACCGATGAATTCGCCGTCGTGCCAGATGCCGAGGAGCAGGGTCCATTCCTGTGGCGACATATTTCCGCGGCAGCGCCAGTACCACTGCGCCATGTTGGGGCCGAGCTCTTCGACCGGCATCTCCGCCCAGGGCCGGCTGAACGGGCTCCGGCCGGGTTCGTGGACGCCGCTTGAGGCCGCCTGCACTGCCGCGGGGATGTCCTCGTCCCGGATGGGCCGCAGCGTCAGGCGGGGCGTGGCCAGCGAAAGGGCGAACGGGGGCCAGTAGGAGTCCGGTGCAGTCATCCCGGAAGCCTAGCGGCGGGGCGTGGCGGCCGCCAGTCACACGCGGGTTGCGGGGATCTCGGCGGGAATCCCGGCACGGACCCGGCATAATCCAGTAGCATCCGAGGGTGATCCATCGACTCGGCGAACTCGCGGCAGCCGCCCCGCTGGCCTTCTGGCTGGTGCTGCTGGCGTGCGCGTACTTCGCCGTCATGGCTGCCCGCCTGACCGTCATCGACGTCAGGCACCACCTGCTGCCCAACCGGATCGTCTTTCCGTCCTACGCAGTCGCGGCCATGCTCCTGGGCGGCGCTGCCGTGGCCGGCGCTGGTGCCGGGCTGTTCGGCCTGCCGGGGCTCCGGGTCGTGGCCGGCGGTGCCGTTCTGTGGCTGTTCTACTTCCTGTTGCGTGCCGCCTATCCGCCGGGAATGGGCTTTGGCGACGTGAAGCTGGCGGGCGTACTGGGCATGTACCTCGGTTTCCTCGGCTGGGGGCACGTCTTTGCCGGCACGTTCGCCGCTTTCCTGTTCGGCGGCCTCTGGAGCGTGGGCCTGCTGGTTTCACGGCGCGGGACGCTGAAATCCGACATCCCGTTCGGCCCGTTCATGCTCGCCGGGGCTGCCGCTTCGATGCTGCTGCTGCCCGCGGGTTAGGCTGGCGGGATGGCCACCCCGGACTTCATCCTGAGACTGCGCGAAAAGATCGGCCACGAGAGCCTGTGGATCCCCGGTGCCCGGGCCGTGGTGTTCGACGACGCCGGCCGGGTGCTGCTCGGCCAACGGGCTGACAACGGCCGGTGGGGACTGATCACCGGCATCCTGGAGCCGGGCGAGGAACCGGCCCAGGGCCTGCTGCGCGAGGTGCTGGAAGAAACCGGCGTCGTAGCCACCGCCGAACGGCTGGTATCGGTCGACGCCGTGGGCCCCACCACCTACCCCAACGGCGACGTCTGCCACTTCCTGACCCTGGTGTTCCGTTGCCGCTACGTCTCCGGCGAGGCCCGCGTCAACGACGACGAATCCCTCAACGTGGGCTGGTTCGCGCCCGAAGAATTCCCCGAGCTCATGCCGGGGCACCTGGAATCGATCGACCAGGCCCGCGACCCGAACGGCCCCGCCCGCTTCCGGAGCTGACTGCCGGCCGGATTCCTGGTGGCGAGGTGTCGCCTGGATGGCCGCCCGCAGCTGCCGCCTGACCCGGGACAAACGGCCGCGCAGGCACAACGCAGACGCACAACGCACGACGCCGGCCGGCGCCTTCCGCTGGGAAGGTGCCGGCCGGCGTCGGAACCGTTGTAGCCGGTGAGACTAGGCCTTGTGCGGCGGACGGGTCATGGACATGACGTCCAGGGCGGTGTCGAGCTGCTCTTCGGTCAGTTCGCCGCGCTCAAGGAAGCCCATCGCCACGACGGTCTCGCGGATGGTCAGGCCCTCGGCGACGGCCTTCTTGGCGATCTTGGCGGCGTTCTCGTAACCGATGAACTTGTTCAGCGGCGTGACGATCGACGGCGAGGCCTCGGCGAGGAAGCGGGCACGCTGGACATTGGCGGTGATCCCGTCGATCATCTTGTCCGCCATGACGCGGCTGGTGTTGGCCAGCAGGCGTACGGATTCGAGCAGGTTGGCGGCCATTACGGGAATTCCGACGTTCAGTTCGAACGCGCCGTTGGTGCCGGACCAGGCGATGGCGGTGTCGTTGCCGATGACCTGGGCGCAGACCATGATGGAGGCTTCGCAGATGACCGGGTTGACCTTGCCGGGCATGATCGAGGATCCGGGCTGCAGGTCCGGGATCGCGATTTCGCCGAGGCCGGTGTTGGGGCCGGAGCCCATCCAGCGCAGGTCGTTGTTGATCTTCATGAAGGAGATCGCAATGTTCCGCAGCTGGCTGGAGGCCTCGATCAGGCCGTCGCGGTTGGCCTGGGCCTCGAAGTGGTCGCGGGCCTCGGTCAGCGGCAGGCCGGTGTCGGCGGCGAGGAGTTCGATGACGCGCTCCGGGAAGCCTGCCGGGGTGTTGATGCCGGTGCCGACGGCGGTGCCGCCGAGCGGGACCTCGGCGACGCGGGGGAGGGAGGCGTTGATGCGCTCGATGCCGTAGCGGACCTGCGCAGCGTAGCCGCCGAACTCCTGGCCGAGGGTGACCGGGGTGGCGTCCATTAGGTGCGTGCGGCCGGACTTCACGACGTCCTTGAACTCGGCTGCCTTACGTTCCAGGGACTCCGCGAGGTAGCCCAGGGCCGGGATCAGGTCGTTGATCAGGGCGGACGTGGCCGCGACGTGGACCGAGGTCGGGAAGACGTCGTTGGAGGACTGCGAGGCGTTGACGTGGTCGTTCGGGTGGACCACCTTGTCGCTGCCGGCGGCCTTGAGCGCACGGGAGGCGAGCTCGGCCAGGACCTCGTTGGTGTTCATGTTCGAGGACGTTCCGGAGCCGGTCTGGAAGACGTCGATCGGGAAGTCGCCGTCGTACTTGCCGGCGGCAACCTCGTCGGCGGCGTCGGCAATTGCCTGGGCCAGCTCACCGTCGAGCACCCCCAGCTCTGCGTTGGCCTGCGCGGCAGCCTTCTTGACCCGGGCGAGGGCCTCGATGTGGGCGCGCTCCAGGGTCTTGCCGGAGATCGGGAAGTTTTCGACCGCACGCTGCGTCTGGGCACGGTACAGCGCGTTCACGGGAACGCGGACTTCGCCCATCGTGTCGTGTTCAATGCGGAACTCTTCAGTGTTCAAATCTGCTGTGGAAGTCATGGGGCTAGCTTATTGGGCCGAGGCGTCCCACCGAAAACCATGAACCGGCGCCGAAGCGGAGCTACTGGAGCTCGCCGATGCCCGAAACTAGGTCCGCGCGGCCCTCCGCGAGCCGGTAGGCAAGGCCGATCACGGCGGTGCGGCCGCTCGCCACGGCGTCGGAAATCACCCGGGAGCTGTCCACCAGGCGCTGCGAGGTCTGCTTGACGTTCTCGACCACCATGTCATTGACGTCCGGCTGCTCGTTGCGCATCGAGGTCAGCACAGCGGGCGTGATGCGTTCGACCAGGCTGCGGATGAAGCCCGTCGGCATCTGGCCGGTCTCCACCGCGTCCTTGGTGGCGATGACCGCACCGCAGCTGTCGTGGCCCAGGACCACGATCAGCGGCACGCCCAGGACGCCGATGCTGTACTCGAGCGAGCCGAGCACCGCGTCATCGATCACCTGTCCGGCGGTACGGACGACGAACGCGTCGCCGAGGCCGAGGTCGAAGATGATCTCGGCGGCGAGGCGTGAGTCGGCACAGCCAAAGATGACGGCAAAGGGGTTCTGGGTTTCCACCAGCGAGGACCGCCGCGAGGCGTCCTGGTTGGGGTGGGAGGATTCACCGGCGACGAAGCGTTCGTTGCCTTCGCGCAAGCGGCGCCAGGCCAGGGCAGGAGTCAGCGTAGTAGTCACCCTGCTTACTTTACGGCGCCGGGGTGGCCTTCGCGGAACTTGTTGCCGCCGGATTACGCTCCAACGACGTCACGACGGCCGCGGCCAGCGTGGAGAACTCCTCCAGCGACGCGGGGCCGGACAGGATGACGGTGGTCCCGCGGTAATCGAGCACCATGCTCTTCTCGCCCTTGCCGGTGTCGCGGAGCTGCCAGTCGCGTCCGCCGGCGTTCCGCGTTCCGGTGACCGGCGCATTCTTGGTCTGCTGCAGCAGCCAGGTCGGGTTGGCCTGCCGGGTCTGCACGAGGCCGATGAAGGACTCCTTGGGCGTGAGGTACCCGACCTCCCAGGTCGCCACGCCGCTGCCGGTGCCGGACTCCCAGCGGGCGTAATTGGGTCGGAATGTGTCGCCGGTTTCCGGGGCCACCGGCGTGAATCCCGCCACACCTGCGGCGTTATTCGCGATGGCACTGACGTTGATGTCCGGGCGGTACCCGTCGCTCTTCGGCGAAGGGTTCATCAGGACGACCGGTAGGAACGCTCCGATGCTCAGGACCAGGGCGATGATCATGCCGATCACCGACGCGTTGGCACGCTTTGCCGCGGCGGCGCGGATGACGGGCTTGACGGGCGGCTGGCCGGCGGCACTGTCCGTGGCTGCCCCGCCGGCCGGAGATTCGGGCGCCCCGGGCGACGTGTCCTGCAATTCATTCACCCCTCTATAGTCGCCCATTTCGGCCCGATCTCACATTCGGCGGGAGGCTCCCGCGGAATCCCGGCGGCTTCACGGTTTGGTCATCCATGACCGATGGAGGCCGCCGCGACTATGATCAGTAGCAGACGAATCACCGCGGTGGCCGAGAGCGGAGGCCGCGGGTTCAATGATCGCCACTCGAAGAAGAGGTTCACGTGTCACCAGCGTCCATGACCCAGAAGTACTCCACGCTTTCCCCGTCGCTCGCCGTCGGCATTGACGAGCCTGACCGCAACCTTGCCCTGGAACTGGTCCGCGTCACCGAAGCCGCAGCCATTGCCGGCGGCCACTGGGTCGGCTTCGGCGACAAGAACAAGGCCGACGGCGCCGCCGTCGATGCCATGCGCTCCTTCCTGCAGACTGTCCACTTCAACGGCGTTGTGGTCATCGGCGAAGGCGAAAAAGACGAAGCCCCCATGCTGTTCAACGGCGAGCGTGTCGGCGACGGCACCGGTCCCGAGTGCGACGTCGCCGTCGACCCGATCGACGGAACCCGGCTGACCGCCCTTGGTATCAACAACGCCCTCGCCGTCCTGGCCGTTGCCGAGCGCGGCTCCATGTTCGACCCCTCCGCCGTGTTCTACATGGAGAAGCTTGTCACCGGCCCGGAGGCCGCGGACATGGTGGACCTGCGCCTGCCGGTGAAGCAGAACCTGCACCTCATCGCAAAGGCCAAGGGCGTCAAGGTCAACCAGCTCAACGTCATGATCCTGGACCGCGACCGGCACCGCCCGCTGGTGGAGGAAATCCGCGAGGCTGGCGCCCGCACCAAATTCATCATGGACGGCGACGTCGCCGGCGCCATCGCCGCCGCCCGGGCCGGAACCGGCGTCGACGCCCTGATGGGCATCGGCGGAACGCCGGAAGGCATCGTCGCCGCCTGCGCCATCAAGTCCCTCGGCGGCGTCATCCAGGGCCGGCTCTGGCCCACCAGCGACGAGGAGAAGCAGAAGGCTATCGACGCCGGACACGACCTGGACCGGGTGCTCTCCACCAACGACCTGGTCTCCAGCGACAACTGCTACTTCGCGGCGACCGGCATCACCGACGGCGACCTGCTCAAGGGTGTCCGCTATTCCAAGGACAAGGTCCTCACCCAGTCGATCGTGATGCGCTCCAAGTCGGGCACCATCCGGTTCGTGGAGGGCGAGCACCAGGCCAGCAAGTGGGAAGGCTACGCCCGCAAGAGCTAGCAGCAGCCAGACTCAACAGATCCCGGGACGCGCCTTGCGTCCCGGGATCTCTTGTTTGGGGAGCATTCGACGTGGCCGTAACGTGCTCCCGCCGGCATTGGATAGGGTGGAGCCATGACTTGGCTTGTTACTGGCGGCGCAGGATATATCGGTTCCCATGTAGTCGCGGCGTTACGCGCGGCGTCGATGCCCTCGGTGGTGGTGGATTCACTGTCCAGCGGGCACCGGGAATTCGTTCCGGACGACGTGCCCTTTGTGCACGGGAACATCCTCGATGCCGAGCTGATGGCCCGCACCATGCTCGACCACGGGGTGACCGGGGTGATTCACCTCGCGGGCTTCAAGTATGCGGGTGTCTCCGTGCAGGAACCGCTGCTCACCTACGAGCAGAACGTCACCGGTACCGCGCAACTGCTCAAGGCGATGGAGCTCGCCGGCGTGGACAAGCTCGTTTTCTCCTCCTCCGCAGCCACCTACGGCACGCCCACCGGAGACATCGTCACGGAGGACACGCCGACCCGGCCGGAATCCCCCTACGGCGAGAGCAAACTGATCGGCGAGTGGCTGATTCGCGACCAGGGACGGGCCCGCGGCCTGCAGCACACCTCGCTGCGCTACTTCAACGTCGTCGGTTCCGGCTCGCCCGAGCTGTACGACACCAGCCCGCACAACCTTTTCCCGATCGTGCTCCGGGCACTGACGTCCGGGCAGACACCCAGGATCAACGGCATCGACTACAACACGGAGGACGGCACCTGCGTGCGCGACTACGTCCATGTAGCAGACCTGGCGACCTCCCACGTGGCGGCCGCCAAGGCCCTCGCCGCGGGCCGGAAGCTGGAGCCGGTCTATAACCTGGGTTCCGGCGACGGGCTCTCCGTCCGGCAGATCATGACAGCCATGGCTCAGGTCACCGGCATCGACTTCGAGCCGGAAACCGGACCCCGCCGGCCAGGGGATCCCGACCGGATTGTCGCCGACGGCACCTTGGCAGCCCGCGACCTGGACTGGCAGATGCGTCACTCCGTCGACGACATGGTCGCTAGCGCCTACGCGGCGCAGAAGCGCGCGGCTTCGGCCGGAAACTAGGCCCCGAGCCCGGCGGCGACTCGCCGCCGGCGGGGGACTCGTCGGCGGCAGTGCCCGCCGACGACCAGCCGCCGGCGGACCCGTCCCTACTTACGTAGCTTGGCGCGCAGCCCCTTGAGGAGCTGGGCGCCCTTGCGGGCAAGCTGGTAGGCCCCGTAGCGAAGTTTCTTCACCGGCAGGTCCCAGGTTCCGGGGTACGCAATTTCACGGCCCCCGAAGGATTTCTTGAACGCCGTGAAGCCGGCCCACTTGTGGTCGGGCTGGTCTGCGGGCGCCACTCCCCAGAGATCCACGTGCGCCAGGCCCTTTTCCTTGGCGTCGGCCATCAGCGTGACCAGCAGCGGAATGCCCGCGCTGAGCTTCCGGTGCGTGTCGTCCAGCGCGGCGTGCGCATAGGTGCGGGTGTCCGCGGAGTCGTAGGCAAGGGCGGCTGCGATTGGCGTGCCCTCGAGCTCGGCGATGAACAGCGTTGCGGCGCCGGCTGGCATCAGCGTCCGGGCCACCTGGCTCAGGTACTCGTCACTTTGCGGTTTGAAGCCGTTGCGGGCCGCGGTCAGGTGCAGGAACTTCAGCAGCACGGAGATCTCCGCGGGATCCTGGCTGGACCGGAACGTCACGCCCTTCTTGTGGATATTGCGGTACAGGTTCCGGTTGGCCGGCTTCATGTCCGCCAGCACTTCCTTGAAGTCCCGGTCGAGGTCCACGATCCAGCTCAGCTCCGGCTGCAGGTTCGCCGGCGCGGGCCGCAGGCGGCGGCTCCGCAGCACGGTGCCGGCGTCGGCGGCCGCAAAGCCGGCGCTGACCGGTTCCAGGCGGACGCAGACCGCCCCGATCCGGCGCGCAAGCGCCGTCAGGGATTCCAGCGCGGCGTCGAAGGCCTCGAGGGACTCGGCAAGCGGCCCGTACGGGGCGTAGAGCACCTTCCCGGCGGGGTTGCTTTCCTCCACTGCGAGGAAACGCCAGCCCTCCCCGGCCTGTTCGTGGACGGTGCGGCCCAGGCCGCGCTGGACATCGGCCCAGTGCGGGCCTTGCAGGAAGTAATCCACGGTTCAGGCCTTCATTCCGGTAGTGACGGCAAAGGCCACGGCGGGCCCGGTGGCACCGGTGACGGGGTGCACGTTAACCGGCGCCTCGGCGGCCGGGAGGAACGCGGACGCGCCCCGTTCCAGCTGCAGATCGCCCTTGGGGGAGTCCAGCAGTACTGCGCCGGAAACCACGATGATGACCGCGGCCCCGGACTGCGCCAGCGGAACCGGTTCCGCGCCGGGGCGCAGTTCCACCCGCTGCAGCGCGAATTCCTGGAACGGCGGCCGGTAGAGTTCCTGGCCCAGCATCGTCGTCTCGGCGCTGAGGGTAGGCACTCCGACGGCCTCGAACGCGATCGTCTTCAGCAGCTCCGGCACATCGACGAATTTCGGTGTCAGGCCGCCGCGGAGCACGTTGTCGGAGGACGCCATCACCTCGATGCCCAGTCCGTGCAGGTAGGCGTGCACGTTGCCGGCCGGGAGGTACACCGCCTCGCCGGGGGCGAGGGAGATCCGGTTCAGGAGCAGCGAGATCAGCACGCCGGGATCCCCGGGGTAGTCGTGGTTGAGGTTCACCACCGTGGTCAGCTCCGGCACGTGCGATGCCATCGGCGCGCCGGAAACCAGCGCCTCGACGATGGCGGCGGTCGCCGCGGAGACGTCTTCGCCGCCGGCGATCAGCCGCTCGAAGGCGGAACGCAGGGCTGAGCGCTCCTCGGACTGGGACAGGTCCTCGAGCAGCCGGGGGAGCAGGGCAGGGACGTCCAGGCCCATAAGTTCAATGCACTGAACCAGTTGCAGGAACACGGCCTTGGACTCGGCGGCGGGCCGGAACCCGCAGAGCGCCTCGAACCGGGTCAGGGCGAAGATCATTTCCGGCTTGTGATTGTCGTCCTTGTAGTTCCGCTCCGCGGCGGCACGGTCGACGCCGGCAGCCTCCTCGCGGGCGAACCCGGCCCGGGCCTGTTCCAGCGTCGGGTGCACCTGCAGGGACAGCGGGCGCTCGGCGGCCAGGACCTTGAGCAGGAACGGCAGGCGCGGACCAAAGCGGTCCACGCTGTCATTGCCGAGATGGTGTTGCGGGTCGCCGGCGATCAGCTCATCCAGGGCCAGCCGGCCGCCGTCGTCTCCGTCCCCGCGGGGCGCGGAAACGTCGGCGGAGGTGACAACCAGCGACGGGGAGTCCGGATGGGCCCCGATCCACAGTTCGGCCTCCGGGCCGCCGGAAGCAGGACGGCCGAGCAGGCCGGCAATCGCGGTGCTCGATCCCCAGGCGTAGGGCCGAAGGACGTTCTCAAGTTCGTACACGGGAAACCTATCTGCTCGTGGCGAGCTGGTGGCGGGAGCCGGCGGTAGGGACGGAACGGACGCCGGGACCTAGAGCGGCGCGCACTGGCCGTTGGTTGCCACCAGGTTGCGGATGGACTGCTCGTCACCGTTGCGCTTGAAATCATTAAGCATCTTCTCGGTGATCGGCTCGCCCTCCGGCGTCGTGGTCACCGGCGTGAAGTCAGAGGACGACGGCGACGGTGCGGGCTTCGTGCCGGGCTCGGCCCGGGAGACCCCGCCGGCCGCGGAAAGCGGCCCCGGAACCAGGGAAGGCTGGCGGATGGAGTCGTCGGCCGCCCCCGCCGCGGGAGCAGGGCCGAGCAGCTTGTCGACTGCCCGGTGGATCTTGTTGAAGTCCGGAACCGTGGAGAAGGTGGCGTCGAAGTCCGGCGGCCCGATCGTCAGCCGGCTCACCGGCTGACCCTTGGACTTCATCGCGAGGTCCACGAAACTGCCGAGTTGGCTGGCGGAAATATTGGAGTCGACCACCTTGGTGCCGGCCTTGACGATGTCTTCGAACTTCGAGAGCAGGGTGGCTGGATCCATCTGCTTGAGCATTGCCTGCTGGACGCACTGCTGGCGCGCAATACGGGCGTAGTCGTCGACGAACTCGCGGGAGCGGCCGTACCAAAGGGCGTGAAAACCGTCCAGCTTGTTGTCGCCGGCCGGGATCCAGCCCAGCGGCATGCCATGGATTCCATGGGCTTCGTCGATGGTGGGTCCGCTGATCGGAACCCAGCCGCCGGCCTTGATCCGGATGCCGCCCATGGCGTCGATGAGTTTGGCGAAGCCATCCATGTCCACGAGGACGTAGGCCTGCACCTTGATACCGAGGGTTCCCGAGACCGCCTCGAGGGTGGCTTGGGCGCCTGGATCCTGAACGCCGGGGTAAAGCTTCTTGTACTTGTTGGTGACCTCGGTATTGATGGCGTTGATGAGGCACTCATCGCCGCAGTCGTAGCCGTCCGGGTAGATCTTCCGCATCGGTGAGCCCTCGCTGAACTGTGCGTTCTGGAGGTTGCGCGGGATGGAGATGATCGCCGCCTTGCCGGTCTTGGCGTCCACACTGATCACGGAAAGGCTGTCCGGGCGGCGGCCGGTGCGGTCTGCCCCGGCATCGCCGCCCATCATCAGAAAGTTGTAACGGCCTTCGGACGGCTCCATCGCCGGGCCGTTGGCGAAGATCGTTCCGATTGCGTCCCGGCCCACGTTCAGCAGGTAGGCCGCGTAGCCCAGGCTGCCGCTGCTGAGCACCATCGCCAGCACCAGGGTGATCACGACGGCGGCGCGCGTCCCCGGCTGGAGCAGCACCGGGCGGATCAGGCGCAGCGTGTTGAGGAACAGGACGGCCCAGCCGAGGGCGAGCAGCGCAAGCACGATGACCAGCACGAGCGAGGTGGCGGGATTGGCGATGAAATTAATCAACGTCGGCCGCGACACCAGGAGCAGGACGAGGGCCGCAATGATCAGGACCCAGGCAGTGAGCGTTATACGCAACGCGAACCGGCCCAGCCGGCGGTTGCCGGCGACGGTCTGGGCGCTGCCCGGGACCACCAGTGTCATCAGGATCAGCAGGAAGGCACGCCGAGCCAGGACCGGCGACGCGGCTCCGGAAGGGTAGCGGACCGGGTCCGTCAGGGCACCGCGTGGCGGCTGCGTCTTTTCCTGCGCGGCGGCGAATCCTTTGCTCATGTGCGGACCTACCGGCCGCTCCGCGTGACGCTGTTTTCGTCGGAGAAGACTTCGGCCACCTTGCTGCGCAGGTTAGCGCCCTTGCGGGTGGCGGCGTCGTTGAGGTCCTGGGCGAACCGCACCAGTTCGGACCGCAGCTGGGCCGCAAGCTCATCCGTCCCCGAGGCCAGCATCCGCACCGCGAGCAACCCGGCGTTACGGGCGCCGGCGATCGAGACCGTGGCCACCGGCACGCCGGCGGGCATCTGCACGATGGAGAGCAGCGAATCCATCCCGTCCAGGGTTTTCAGCGGCACGGGCACGCCAATCACCGGCAGGGGAGTCACGGACGCGAGCATGCCGGGGAGGTGTGCTGCGCCTCCGGCGCCGGCGATGATGACGCGCAGGCCTCGTTCATGAGCGGTCTGCCCGTAGCGGATCATCTCGGTGGGCATCCGGTGGGCGGAGACGACGTCGGCTTCGAACGGGATGCCGAATTCGGCCAACGCCTCAGCGGCAGCCTCCATCACGGGCCAGTCGGAGTCGGAGCCCATCACGAGCCCGACGATCGGGGCCGCCCCGTTTCCGGAGTTCCGGGAAGCGGAGTCTTGGGCTTCGGTGCTGGCGTTCACGCGTTCTCCTCGGGGTGCACCGGAGCGGCGCCGGCATGCGCCCGGCCGTCCCGGATGATGTTGGCGACGGTCGCGGCACGCTGCCGGACGGAATCGACGTCGGCGGCAGAGGTTCCGACCAGGTTGACGTGCCCGATCTTCCGGCCCGGCCGCACGGCCTTTCCGTAGCAGTGGACCTTGGCGGCCGGCTCGCTGGCGAGGGCCGCGGGGTAGGCGGAGAACAGGTTCTGGTTCGCGCCGCCGAGGAAGTTCTTCATCACCACGACGGGGCCCAGCAGGTCGGTGGCGCCCAGCGGCAGGTCCAGGATGGCGCGCAGGTGCTGTTCGAACTGGCTGGTGACCGAGCCGTCCTGCGTCCAGTGGCCGGTGTTGTGTGGGCGCATGGCGAGTTCGTTGATCAGGAAGCCGGAGCCTACGCCGGGGGTTTCGAACATTTCCACGGCCATGACGCCCGTGACGCCGAGTTCGTTGGCGATCCGGACGGCGGCGTCCTCGGCCGCGGCGGCAACCTCCAGCGGGATGTCCAGGGCGGGGGCGATGACCTCGTCACAGACACCGTCGACCTGGACGGTGTGCACCACCGGCCAAGCTCGGGATTCGCCGCCGGGCGTACGCGCCACCATGGCCGAGAGCTCGCGGCTGAACTCCACCTTGGCTTCGGCCAGGAGCGGGGACATGGCTTCGAACCAGTCGGTCGACTCCGCGGCGTCCTCGGCTGAGGCGACGATCCGCACGCCCTTGCCGTCGTAGCCGCCCCGGGGCGTCTTGAGCACCACCGGCCAGCCGGCGTCATCCCCGAAGGCCACGAGTTCGTCGACTCCGGCCACGGCGGCCCAGCGCGGATTGGGCAGTTCCAGCCGGTCGATCGCGGCGCGCATCACCAGCTTGTCCTGCGCGTTGACCAGGGCATCGGGGCCTGGGTGGACGTTGACACCGGCGTCGATCAGGGCGCGGAGGTGCCCGGTGGGGACGTGCTCGTGGTCAAAGGTCAGCACGTCCAGGCCGCGGGAGAACTCCAGCAGGTGGTCAAGGTCCGTGTAGTCGCCGACCGGAGCCTTGGCCACGGCCGCGACGGCGGAAACGTCCTCAGCCTCGGCGAGGACACGGAGTTCGAAGCCGAGGGCGGTCGCGGCAGGGGCCATCATGCGGGCAAGTTGGCCGCCGCCAACCACGCCGATTACAGGAAAAGTCACATCTCCCAGCCTACCGAAAACCTCCGCGGAACCGGCCTTCGCGCGCTCGGACCGCGCAAACAAGCGTTTTTTGGGTCCCGGATTGAGCCCCGGATCAGAGTTGGATTGCCGGGCGGCGGGCCGGATTGACGACGGCCGGGGGCGCGCAACCGGGAAACGGCGCTAAAATGGGCCGTTGGCCATGTGGCCGCCAGCTTCCCCAGATACAAATGCCCACGGAGGGTCATGATTAACACACTTGCAGATCGTGCGCGCGGGCTTGCCTCGCTCTTCTGGCGTGAAGTGGCCAAGTTCGGCGCCGTCGGCGGTGTCGCTTTCATCATCGACAACGGTTTGACGTATTACCTGATGCACGGCCCCATGTCCGACAGCGAGGCGAAGGCCCGCTTCGTCGGCGCGACCGTCGCCACGATCTTCTCCTGGATCGCGAACCGATTCTGGACGTTCCGCCACCGGCGCCAGGAGAACGTGCTGCGCGAATTTGCCATGTTCGTCCTCATCAACGGCATCGGCATCGGCATCTCCACCGGCCTCACCGCCCTCGCCAAGTACGGCATGGGCATCACGGACAAGAACATGCTCTTCTTCGCCGGCGTCGTGGGCATCCTCGTCGCCACGGTGGTGCGGTTCTTCGCCTACCGCTTTCTCGTCTTCAACAAGGAACTCGACGACGAGCCGGAGTTCTCCCACGACCACGAGATCATCGAACGGCAGCCGCACGGCCAGGACGCCGCGCGGGTCCCGGGGCAGGCCGTCCAGGATAGGGACGTTCCCGGCGGCGACAACCGCTGAGCCGGCCCCGACTCTGAGCGGGCCCCGCCGCTGAGTAGGCCGGCAGGGTCAGCTTCGGCTGATCCGCTCGTCACTTAGCAGCCGCTCGGTCACCGCAACGTCCGGGTGCACCAGCACCACGGAGCCATCGTGCTGCCATGCCCCGAGGGACTGCGCCAGCACCGACTCCAGGCCCTCGGCGGCACGGACCAGCAACCGCTCCCCGCCCTCCGCGGACGCCGCGGGGGAGTCCTTCGCCGGGGCCGCGAAACCCTGCAGCAGCTCGGCATGGCTGTACGCGTCCCCGTCCGCGCCCTGCACGGCCCGGCGGCCGGCTTCGGGATCGACATGCGGCATGAAGAAGTCGCCATGGGAGCGCACCTCGGCGGCATAGTCCACGACGCCGGAGGGCAGCTCGCCGGGCCAGCGCATCGCCAGCGCCGGCAGCGCGACGGCCACGACGGCGTCGAACGCGCCTTCAGCGGCCGCCGGACCCGGCTCCGCCGTGGCGAGCAGCTCGGCCTCCGCGGCATCGAGTACCACCTCCATGCCCAGCTGCCAGGCGGCCAGGGCAAGCACCACGGACTTCCAGTGCGCCGGCAGGTCCAGCCGTAGCCGCGTTCCCGGTTCCGCATCCAGCTCGTCCTGCAGGAAATTGCTGGTCTTGGCCACCCAGTTATCCAGCACCCGGCCGGAGAGTTCCACACGCTCGGCGTCCGGGCCGTACCAGGTCAAACGGGGAGAGGTCGACTGGCCGGACCGCAGGGCTGTCATCAGTTGGAATGCCGGGATGCTCATGCCCTCATCTTGCCACGGCCGGGTTTGCTGTGATCTCGGTCACGACCATACGTCCGAGGCGGCGGCTGTGGCCCCGGCGCGGTGGAGGGCGGTGGCCGAAAACCAGCGCAATCACAGGAGAGTCCCAGGAAAACGGCCGGGAAATGCTCAGTATGCTGTCAAATCCGCGCCGATAAGCGCCCGAGCCGCTAAAACTCCCGGGCGTGGCGTGCCCGGAGATTCTCACGGAAATTGATTATTATCTCCGCTGCGGCTTGACTCCCGGATACTTACACACGTGTAATTAGGTATCGAAAGCCACTGCGCATCAGGCGGCACACAACCGAGTGTCCGAGGGTCAGGCAGGGGCTGCAAAAATCAGAGAGGGAACGCCAATGGGGCTTGCAGAGCGTATCCATGAAGATGAAATTGTCGCCGGCCAGGCGACGGCAAAATACCGTTCACGCGGGGTGCCGAGCGACTGGTACGTAGACCCGGCCGATCCGGACGCCGCGGAGCGGTACAACGAACACACCCAGGATTCGCTGCAGGACCAGGCCACTGCCTTCCTCGCAGCCCATGAAGCACTTCTGGCGGGAAACCCGGAGCAGGACAACGATCCGCTCGACCCGCCAATGGAACTGCAGACCCTGCACTCCGGAACCACCGCCCAGCCGGTGTGGATCGGGTTGCCGTCCGGGCAGGACTTCGATGATGAAGGCGAGCTCGGATGGCAGACAGATGCGCTCTGCGCGCAGACCGACCCGGAGGCCTTCTTCCCTGAAAAGGGAGGCTCCACGCGGGACGCCAAAAAGGTCTGCGGTGCATGCAATGTACGTTCGCAGTGCCTGGAGTACGCCTTGTCCAACGACGAGCGCTTCGGCATCTGGGGCGGCCTCTCCGAGCGGGAACGCCGCCGGCTTAGGAAGCGGGCAGTCTAATTCTTCAAGAAGTACGAGTCACCGCAGTTGTGGTAGCCCACAACGGCGGTGACTATCTCCCCAGGACCCTGGCGGCATTGGCGGCTCAGACCCGTCCGGCGGACGCGGCCATCGGAGTTGACACGGGTTCCCGAGACCACTCGGCGGCCCTGCTCGAGCAGGCGCTCGGCAAGGCCAACGTCACCGTCTTCGACCAGTCCAGGAGCGGTATGGGCGGTGCCGTCCAGGCGGGTCTGAACGCACTCGCGCCCTGGCGCGGGGACTCTGGACAGGCCAGCTCCGACTGGATCTGGCTGCTCCATGATGATGCCGCACCGGCCCCCGAGGCCCTTGCCGAGCTGTTGCATGCCGTGGAGCGGGCGCCCTCGGTCACGGTGGCCGGCTGCAAGCAGCTTGACTGGCATGCCGGTAGGCGGCTGATCGACGTGGGACTGTCCATCAGCCGTTGGGCCGAGCGCCTGACACTCATCGAGGCCGACGAGCTCGACCAGGGCCAGTATGACGGCCGCAGCGACACCTTCGCCGTGAACTCGGCCGGCATGCTGGTGCGCCGCGACGTCTGGGAGGACCTCCGCGGCTTTGACCCGGCCCTTCCGGGCAGCGGCGACGACGTCGACTTTTGCTGGCGCAACCGGCTCGCCGGCCACCGCGTCGTGGTGGTTCCGAGCGCCCGGATCTTCCACGTTTCGCACCGGCCGCAAGCCCTGGGCAACGCTGCCGCCGCCCGCAAGGCACAGGTCCACCTGCGGCTCAAGCACGCCGCGCTCTGGAAGGTTCCGCTGCACGCCGTCGGCGCCCTCCTGGGTAGCCTCTTCAAACTCGTCCTCAGCATCGCCGTCAAGGACCCCGGCCACGGGTTCTCCCAGCTGCTGGCAACCTTTGGCGCACTCGGAAGGCCCGCAGCCGTGTACCGCGGCCGGCGCAATGCGGCCCGCACGCGCCGCATCCGGCGTTCTGTCATCAAGGGGCTGCAGACGCCGCGGCGGGAGGTCTGGGCGCACCGGCGGTCGCTGATGGAGGCCCTCGGATCCGACGAAGCCGACGCGCTTTCCCAACACGATCCGCTCGCCGAACAACCCAGCGGGGACTCCGCCGACGACTTCGCCGCGCTGGGCACCACCGAGCGCGGCTGGGTGGGCAACGGCGCCCTGCTGGCCCTGTTGCTCACTGCTGCGGCCTCCCTGGTCGGCCTGCTGAGCCTCTTCCGCGCCGACGCCGTCACCGGCGGCGCGCTGATCCCGGCTTCGGCACGGCTGGACGAGATCTGGAACCACGCCTCCGGCTGGTGGATTGCGCTGGGCGCCGGGCTGCCGGGCCACGGGGACCCGTTCGGCTACCTGCTCTGGGTCCTCGGCGTCCTCGGCGCCGGCAACGCCAGCGGCGCCGTGGCATGGCTGCTGGTCCTGGCCATGCCGTTGTCTGCACTGGGCGCCTGGTTCGCCGCCGGGGCGCTGACACGCCGACGCCGGCTGCGGCTCGCCGCCGCGCTCGTCTGGGCCGGCGCTCCCGCCCTTCAGGTCGCGCTCAACCAGGGCCGTCTCGGCGCGCTCATTGCACACGTGATGATCCCGTTGCTCGTCCTGGCCCTGCTCCGCGCCACCGGCTCCGTTCTCGGCCGCGGACGCTTTGCCGTCCCGCTGCCGGGCGAGCGGCGCTTCACCGAAATGCCCCCGGCCAAGCCCGGTATCAACGGCACCCCATCCTGGACCGCGGCAGCCGCGGCCGGACTGGCGCTGGCAGTCGTGACCGCGGCGGCGCCGTCGTTACTGCTGCCGTCCTTCGCCGTCGTCATACTGTGCGGCGTGCTGCTGCGGGGCCGAGGGCGCACGCTCTGGTGGTCGCTGCTTCCCAGCGCTGCCCTGTTCCTTCCCTTTGCAATCTCTGCCCTCGACCGGCCGCGGGCGCTGCTGGCCGATCCGGGACTGCCGCTTGGCTTTGACGCCGCGCCGCTCTGGCAACAGGCGCTGGGCCAGCCGCTGCGCTTCGAGTCAGGCGCCGGCTTGGCCGGACTGTCGGTTTTCGGTCCGGGAGCCGTGCCGTGGGCGCTGTTGCTGGCGCTGCTGCTTGGCCTGCCCGTCCTTTTGCTGGCCCTTGCCGCGCTCTTCCTCCCGGGCCGGCGCGGAACCGGCCGTCGGCCGCGGCTGGCCCGGAGCTTCTGGGCCGCCGGCGTAGTGATGCTGGCGGGCGGCTGGCTGGCCGGGCACGTCGCCACCGGCGCCAGCGCCGAGGTATTGGTCACGCCGTTCACCGGGCCTGCGGTATCGGCAGCGGCGTTCGCGCTGCTGGGCGCGGCGCTGCTCGGCGCCGATGCCCTGCTCGACGCCGCCGATGCCACTGCCGTGGCCGCGCCGGGACGCAGGTTCCTGGCTCACAAAATCCTCGTCCGTGGAACGGCCGTCATCGCAACCGTGCTCCTGCTTGCCGGTCCGCTCGCCGGGCTCACCGCGTGGGCCGCACACAACGTGCTGCAGTCCGACCCGCCCGCGGCCTCAGCGGATAGCGACGCCGCACCGGGTAACGACGCCGCACCGGACGCCGCCGGCGCCGTCGGCAGCATCCCCGGCGCAGATGCGGGCGCCGACGCCAGCCAAGGCAATGCTCCGCTCGGCACCCGCCGGCTGGTGCAGGCCAGCAAGGCCCGCACGCTCCCCGCGACGGCCATCGACCGGGGGGAGGGGCCGGAGCAGACCCGGACCCTGGTCATCTCCGCCAAGGAGGACGGATCGTTCGCGGCAGCACTCATGCGCGGCGACGGCACCAGGCTGGACGAGCTGTCCGCCGTGGCCACCGCCCGTCCGGTGACGGGTGATCCCGGGAAAGAGAAAGTCCGGGACGACGACGCGGTCGCAGCATCCCTGCGCAGCGTGGTGGCGACAATCGCCGCGGGCCAGGGCGTGGACCCCCGCCGGCAGCTGGAACAGCTCGGAGTCGGCTTCGTCGTACTGGAGGCCAGCGACAGCTCGGCGGAACTGACGGCCAGCCGGATGGATGCCGTCCCCGGTCTCGTGGCCGTCGGTCGGACTGACGTCGGCTGGCTGTGGCGGATCAGCCCGCTGAATGAGACAGCAGCCAAAGCCGCCGACGTCGCGCACCGCGTCCGGATTGTCAACGCTGCCGGCGCCACTGTCGGATTGTTGCCGGCAGGTGTGGTCTCCGCCGACGCGTCCGTGCCGGCCGGACCGGAAGGCCGCCTGGTGGTCCTCGCCGACCGGGCCGATCCGGGCTGGAGCGCCTGGATCGACGGCCGGCGCCTGACCGACACCAGCTCGGACTGGGCGCAGGCGTTTACCCTGCCGGCCCAGGGCGGCCAGCTCAGCATCCGCTACGACAACCCGTGGGCTCTCTGGACCGGCATTGTCCAGGCCGTCGTGATCGGCCTGACGATCCTGCTGGCCATTCCCATGCCCGCCCGCCGTCCGAACACCGGGCTCTCCAGGGACGAAGGCTCCCTGCGTAAGGAACATCAGCATGCATGACGACCACGACGGCGTAACGCCGGCCAAGCAGCCCGAACCGGCCAAGCAGCCCGCGGCCCCGGCCGCCGAGAGTAAGCGGGACCGAAGCGCGCGCGGCGCCAACCCGCGTCCCGCCGCCGGGGTTCCCGTGCTGGCCCGGCTGAAGAGCCTCTCCGGCGCCATCGGGGGAGTCCTGTCCGCGGCAGTGCTTGTGGCTGCCGGCGGCGGCTTGGTCGCGGCGGCCGCGCTCGCCCCGCAGGCTCCCGGCAGCCGGCCGCTCAAGGCGCCGCTGGCCGCGGTTCCGGCCGGCAGCAGCGTGGGCGTCTGCCCGGGACCGGCACGGCTGCTCCAAGGCACCCCTGTCGGCACGGACCCGCAGTTCAGCCCCGAATCGGCGACCGCCAAAAGTGCGGTCAACGCCGTCGTCATCAGCTCCAGCGCCGGCGACCTTCCCGGCAGCCGGCTGGCCACGCTCTCCGGCAGCCCGCTCGTGGAACTCGCCAAAGCCACTCCAGCCGCCGCGGCTCCGACGCAGACCCCGGCCCCGGGTGCGCCGGCGACTGCCCTGCGTGCCGGCGTCGTGCCGCAGCGCGGTGTCGACGCCGTCACCGTGCTCAGCGCGGATCCGCACGGCAACCAGCAATCCTCGGCCGGGGCCGTAATGAGCTATACGGCTGCGGACGGGGATCTCCGCGGCGCGGCCGCCGCCGCCTGCCAGGATCCGGCCAACGACCTTTGGCTGGTCGGGGCGAACACCGCACTCGGCCGGACCGCCGTACTGAATCTTAGCAACGCCTCCGGGACGCCGGCGACCGTCAGTCTGGACCTCTTCGGCGCCAAGGGCCCCATCCAGGCACCGGGCAGCCGCGGCCTGCTGGTCGCGCCGGGCAGCACCCGCTCGATCATTCTTGCCGGCCTGGCGCCCGGGCAGGAGCAACTGAGCGTGCGGGTACGCAGCACCGGCGGCCCGGTTGCGGCCGTCATACAGCAGAGCGTGCTCCGCGGGCTGACCCCCGGCGGGGTGGATTTCATTTCGCCGGGAACGGCCCCCGCGACCCGGCAGGTCATCTCAGGCATCGACATCCAGAGCCCGGACGCGCTGGCGGCACTGGGCGCGAAGACCGGATTCGCCGACGCCAAACCCGCTTTGCAGATCACCGTCCCCGGCGCAGCCGACGCCGTGGTGGAAGTGAAACTTTCCGGGCACGACGGGCAAAAACCGCTGCCCGGCGGCGGTGTGGTCACCGCCAAGGCAGGCGCGGTTACCGAGGTCTCCCTCGCGGGCGTACCCGCGGGGCACTACACCGTGAGCGCCAGCTCGGACGTTTCGTTCGCCGCCGCAGCCCGGGTCACCCGCGGGCTCAAGGCCGAGGCTGCCGCCGACTTTGCCTGGGCGCCGTCCGCCGCGAGGCTCGGAAGCCAGCACGTGGTCCCGGTGCCCCGTTCGGGGGAGCGCTTCCTGACGTTTGGCGCACCAGACGGCCGCGCCACGATCAGCTACACGCCGATTACGGCCGACGGCAAGGTCCGGGCCGCGGCCACGGTGGACATTGCCGGCGGAACCACCGCTTCCATCAATGTTCCGGGCGACGTGGGTGGCTCGCCGCTGGTGGGCTACCTGGTCTCGGCGTCGGGGGATGCGGCCTACGGGGCCGTGCTGTTGGAGCAGGGCGGCAAGTCCGACATTGCCAGCGTCCCGGTTACCCCCGGCGCGGCCGGCCAGGAGCAGCTTCCGGTCACCCTCGGGTACTAGTCCCGGCTGTTAGCCGGAGCGGCCTGCGCGTTGCACCGGGCGCCTAGTAGCGGCGGCGGTACACCGGGTCCAGCGACTCGGGCGGGACGCCGAGCATCTCGGCCGTACGCTCCACGACTACGTCATGCACCAGGTCCTGGAGTTCTTCGCGGCTGCCGCAGGCCTGCTCCACAACCCGCCGGTACAGCGTGATCACGGGGCCCTCCTCCGCCGTTGCCGGAACGTAGGAGCCCATCGGCGCGGGCGTGCCGTCAGCGACAAGTTTCTCGAGCCCGGGCGGGATTTCCTCGACCGCGAAACGGACGCCGTCCAGCGGTTTGCCCCAGATGTCGTGCAGGCGCTGCGCCGAATCCAGGACAAAGTCATCAAAGCGGTCCGACCGTGTCCGGTATCCGGGCAGGGTGGGAAGCATCAACTCGCCGCGCAGGCCGCGGCCGTGCCGGTTCCTGCGGCGCTGCCGAAAGCTCTTCCCCTTGGCGGCGACGCCGTCGCCGGGGTCAGCCAACCGGACCGTAAAGCCGGGATCATGGTGCGATGACTGCATACCTTGACTCTAAACCCGGCGCCTGATTTCTGCGATATGGCGGACGGGAGGCGCGTTTCAATGCGCGGGAGCAGGGGACGAGGGGAGTAGTCTGTGATGTCGTGGGTGCAATTCGTCAGTGTTCAAGGTCCGCCTGCCGCAATTCGGCGGTGGCCACTTTGACGTACGTCTATGCCGACTCAACGGCCGTCCTCGGCCCGCTGGCCACCTACGCCGAACCCCACTGTTACGACCTCTGCGAACAGCACGCCAATACCCTGACCGTTCCGCGGGGCTGGGAAGTCCTGAGGCTCGCGATGCCGGCAACCCCGGCCGGTCCCGGCCCGGACGACCTGCTGGCCCTCGCCCACGCGGTCCGCGAGGCCGCTGCCCGGCCCGGGCCCGCGGAACCCGCCCAGAGCCAGCGCGCCGCGCATCCGGCCCTCGAAGCCCCTGCTGCTGCCGACGGCACCCGCCGGGGGCATCTGCGCGTCCTGCGCGAACCCTCCTGAGCCGCGAACTGGCGGTAGGCTGGGAACAGAAATTTCCGTACGCCATCGGCGCCACCGGCGTCGCCCCCAGGGAGCCTTCACCATGCCACTTATCAGTCCCGAACTGTTGTCTGTCCTGCGCTGCCCCGTGACCGGCTCGGCCCTGGTGCAGGAAGGCGAAGAGCTCGTCGCCGTTTCCCCCGACGCCAACGGCCAGCAGCTTCGCTACAGGATTGAGGACGGCATCCCGCTGCTGCTCCCGCCGGAACTGCTGGCCGCCGCCACCGCGGCGTCCTCGGATCAGCACGACGGCGGCCGGAACGACCGCGCGCCCCGCCACGCAGCAGAGTAGCCCGCCCCGGACGGCGGCGGGAAATTCCGCGGCCGGCCCATCGGAGGGCGTCCCGGCGCCGAACCACCTGCAATTACTTCAGCTTCATTCCGGCTATCACAAAGGATCCCCATGACCTTCGATTACAAAATTGCCGACATTTCACTGGCCGAGGCCGGCCGGCACCAGATTCGCCTGGCAGAGCACGAGATGCCGGGGCTGATGGCCCTGCGCGAGGAATTCGGTGCAAGCCAGCCGCTGAAGGGCGCCCGGATCGCCGGTTCGCTGCACATGACGGTTCAGACCGCCGTGCTGATCGAAACCCTCACCGCCCTCGGCGCCGAAGTCCGCTGGGCGTCCTGCAACATCTTCTCCACCCAGAACGAGGCAGCCGCAGCCGTTGTGGTCGGCCAGGGCACGGTCGAGGACCCGCAGGGCGTCCCCGTGTTCGCCTGGAAGGGCGAGACGCTCGAGGAATACTGGTGGACGGCCGAGCAGATCCTGACCTGGCCCGGCGCGGATGCCAACCCGGACCTGGGCCCGAACATGATCCTCGACGACGGCGGCGACGCCACCATGCTGGTGCACAAGGGCGCGGAGTTCGAAGCCCTCGGTGCGGTGCCGGCAGCCGGCGATGACGAGTCCGAGGAAGGCCGCGTCTTCCTCGATGTGCTCCGCGCCTCGCTGGAGAAGGACCCGCAGAAGTGGACCCGGATCGGCTCGCGCCTGCTCGGCGTGACCGAGGAGACCACCACGGGCGTCCACCGCCTCTACCAGCTTGCCGAGCAGGGCAAGCTGCTGTTCCCGGCGATCAACGTCAACGACTCCGTCACCAAGAGCAAGTTCGACAACAAGTACGGCATCCGCCACTCGCTGCCGGACGGCATCAATCGTGCCACCGACGTGCTGATGGGCGGCAAGGTCGCCGTCGTCTGCGGCTACGGCGACGTCGGCAAGGGCGCCGCGGAAGCATTCCGCGGCCAGGGCTCGCGCGTGATCGTCACCGAGATCGACCCGATCTGCGCGCTGCAGGCGGCGATGGACGGCTACCAGGTAGCCACCCTCGAGAGCGTCCTGGCCGAGGGCCACATCTTCATCACTACCACGGGCAACAAGGACGTCATCATGGCCGAGCACATGGCCGGGATGCGCGACAAGGCGATCGTGGGCAACATCGGCCACTTCGACAACGAGATCGACATGGCTGGCCTGGCCCGGATCCCCGGCATCAAGAAGGTCGAGATCAAGCCGCAGGTGCACGAATGGGTCTTTGACTCCGGCACGGAGGAGCAGCGCTCCATCATCGTCCTGTCCGAAGGCCGCCTGCTGAACCTCGGCAACGCCACCGGCCACCCGTCCTTCGTGATGAGCAACTCCTTCGCGAACCAGACCATCGCGCAGATCGAACTGTTCACCAAGGCGGGCCAGCCCGAGGGCGAACGCGAGTACGAAAAGCAGGTGTACGTGCTGCCGAAGATCCTCGACGAGAAGGTGGCCCGTCTGCACCTCGACGCCCTCGGCGCGCAGCTGACCGAGCTGACCAAGGAACAGGCTGCCTACCTGGACCTCGACGCCGCCGGCCCCTACAAGCCGGAGCACTACCGCTACTAAACACCGGCTGTAGACGGCACACATGCCAGCTAAGAGGGGCCCCGGACTGCCGTCCGGGGCCCTTTTGTGACCGTATCGTGGCGCAAACCAGGGCGGGGCGCACCGGAAACTCACTTATGCTTTCAAGGTAACGTCTGGAAGGACCCGAGTATTGTGATCGTCCCGAAAACCTGGAGCACCGGCCGAAAGGTCGCCGTCCTGGCGGCGGTGTGTGCCCTGGCAGCGGGCGGCGGAGTCTTCGCCGCGGCAGGTCCGCTGGCCCACCCGTCCTTTGCCTCCGAATCAGGCTCGCCGGAGCGATCCACCCAGGGCCTGGCCTTCCCGGTCGTGCCGCCGCTCCAGCTGGCCGCTGCGCCGGCCGACGCCGCCAGCCAGGTCAACCCGGGTGCGCCCGTGACCTTGAAAGTCGCTAACGGCAAGATTGAGCGCGCGGCCCTGACCAGCGAATCGGGCCAAGCCGTGGACGGAACGCTCAGCGCCGACGGCACCAGCTGGTCCGCCGCGGGACCGCTCGAATTCAATACCCAGTACACCTACAGCTACTCCGTGGTTGACGGCGCGGGACGCACCACCGACAACACGCGCAGCTTCACCACGGTCACCACCGCCAACGAAGCCGACGCGGCCATTTATCCGCTGGACGGGATGAAGGTCGGGGTCGCGCAGCCGCTCCAGCTCACCTTCAGCGAGCCGGTGCTGAACCGCGCCGCCGTCGAAAAAGCCATCAAGATCAGCTCCACCTCGGGGCAGGTCGGGGACTTCCACTGGTACTCCAACTCCATGGTCCGGTACCGGCCGCAGAATTTTTGGGCGGCCAACAGCACCATCACCATGGACATCAAGCTTTTCGGTGTGAACCTGGGTCGGGGCCAGATCGGCAACTTCAATAAGAAGGTGACGGTCCACATCGGGGACAAGAAGGTCGCCGTGGCCGACGCCAAGGCCCACACGTTCACGGCCTCGATCAACGGCCGGCAAGTCGGGAAGTGGCCCGCCACCATGGGTGACACCCGATTCCCGTCGGCGCGCGGCTACCTTGTGCTGATGGAAAAGTACCGGGTGGAGCACATGGACGCCTCCACCATCGGGCTCAAACCAGGCGATCCGGCTTACTACGGCCAGCTCGACGTCAATTACGCCACACGCCTGACCCCCAGCGGCGAGTTCATCCACCAGGCCACGGCCTCGGCGATGCCCTACATCGGCAAGGTGAACCTCTCCCATGGCTGCGTCGGCCTCGGCCCGGCGGGTGCCAAGTGGGTCTTCGACAACATGACCACCGGTGACGTGGTTCAGGTGGTCAACACCGACGGGGATTACGCGGCGTACGACGACGGCTTCGGGGACTGGAACATCCCCTGGGCCAAATACGCGAACTAAGCCCGGGCCCCGGGGAACTTGTGCCGGGAACTTGCAGCGGGGGATATGCAGTTGGGGGATGCAGGATGGACAAGACGGTAAGGCCGCGCAGGCGGGGTAGAAATACCGGCAAGATGCTGGCCGTGGCCGGAATCTGCCTGGCCATCGGTGCCGGCGGAATCGGCGTCGCCACAGGCCCGGTCTGGGCGGACAGCGATCTGCCCTCGGAATCGGCGTCTCCGATGCGCAACGTCTCCGGCCTGGTGGCACCGGTCGTGAAGGCGGTCGAACTGGGGGTGACGCCGACCGACGGCGCCCGGGACGTCAACCCGGCCGCGCTGCCCTCGGTCAAGGCCGTCAACGGGGTGGTCAAGGACGTGGTGCTGCAGCCCGAATCAGGCGGCGCGCCTGTCCCCGGCACCACGAGCGCGGACGGTGCCACCTGGACCGCTGCGGATCCCTTGGAGTTCGACACCCGTTACCGGTACAGCTTCACGATCGTGGACCTCGCCGGCCGGGAGACCAAGAAAGTCCAGAGCTTCTCGACCGTCGCCACGGCCAACGAAGCCGACGCCGCGGTCTACCCACTCAACGGCAGTACCATCGGTGCCGGCCAGCCTATTGAGATCGTGTTCAGCGAGCCGGTCATCAACAAGGCAGCCATGGAGAAGGCCGTAAAGGTCACCGTCTCCTCCCGCCAGGCCGTCGCCTGGCGCTGGTACTCCGACCGGCGCGTCCGGATCCGGCCGCAGAACTTCTGGGCCGCCAACAGCCGGATCAGTGTGGACCTGAAATTGTTCGGCGTCGATTTCGGCAACGGCATGGTCGGCAATTCCGATGTCCCGGTGTCCTACAAGGTGGGCCCGCAGCGACTCGCCGTCGTGGACGACATCACGAAGACCATGAAGGTCTACTTCGACGGACGGCTGGTCAGGACCGCCCCGGTCACCCTTGGCGGGGAGGACTGGCTTTCCCCGTCCGGCTACGCCGTGATCATGGAGCAGGAGCGCCGCTCCAAGTTCAACGCCGGCAGCATCGGCCTCAAGCCCGGCGACAAGGGCTACTATCCGCCGCTGACGGTGGAGTACGCCAACCGGCTGACGACGTCGGGCGTCTACGTCCACCAGGCGCTGGAATCCGCGTGGGGTGCGGTGGGCCGGTTCAACGTCTCGCACGGCTGCGTCGGGCTGCTCCCGGTGGACGCCGAGTGGTTCTTCACCAACATGAAGACCGGCGACGTGGTCCAGACGCTGAACACCGGCGCGGCGCCGGTGGAGCCGCTGGAAGGCTTTGGCGACTGGAACATCCCCTGGGTCCAGTACGCCAAACGCTGAGCCGCTGCGGCAAACGCTGAGCCGCTGCGGCCGGCAACGGCCCCGCGGTCAGCGGGCCCGCTGGTGCGGCAACCTGCTCAGCCGGGCGCCGAGGCGAGCGCTGCGTTCCCGGCTGAGCCGCAGCCGGTCCAGTTCACGGCGGCTCCGCTCGCCCAGCACCGCGGCCAGGTATTCCTCCGGTCCGGTTCCGGCTGGCGGCGGGGGAGCGACGTGCGCCGCCAGCTCGGTGGCCAGCGACTGCGCCATCGCCACCCTGGAACCGGGGGCCATGCGGTGGGCCTGGCGGATGAAGAGCGAGGCGCGGCGGGCCGCGGCGTCCGGGATCCGGCCGATGTCCGCGAGTGAAACCCAGGGCTGCAGCGGGTACGGCACGCTGTGCAGGATCGGGGCTTCGGCCCGGACCCGGCGCCGCAGCGCGTAGGTTCCGGCCACCAGGTCGCCGAGCCGCTTGGACTTCCCGTTGAAGAGCGCGACGGCGATCGCCAGACCGCCCACCGTCGCGTAAATCTCGACGAAACCTACCAGCCCCCGGATCAGGGCATGCCGGAAACGGATCGCACCGCCGTCGTCGCGCACAATCCGCAGCCCGGTGGCCAGTTTTCCCAGGGACAGGCCGCGGCTGAGGGTTTCCACCGTGACGGGCAGCACCACGAAACAGAAGACGACCGCGACGGTGACCAGGGCTCCCATGGCGGCGGGGTCCAGGTCGGGCGCGGCAGCACCGACCACCACCATCAGGCCCCAGAGCACGGCGGCGTGTGCCAGTACGTCCAGCAGCAGGCCCAGCGCCCGGGCCGCAAACGACGCCGGCCGCAGCTCAAGGACCACGCCCTCGCCTGTGATGATGGAACTCAAACCGGACCCCCGCTTCTCTGCCAATCAGGCACAGTCTAACCACCGTCCGGCGCGGTTCTGGGCGGGAACGGGCGCGCGGGCACAACTGGGGGTCCGCGGGCGTTAGGGTGGTGCCGTGGACATCGAGGCGTTCTCCCTGGTGAACGGGGACAAATGGGCGCGGCTGCACGCGCTGGCGCACCAACGCAGGCTTAGCGGGGCCGACTCCGACGAGCTGCTGCGGCTCTACCAGGGCGCATCGGCCGACCTCTCGCTGCTGCGCTCTGTCGCGCCCGAGAGCGGTCTCTCCGAGGCACTGTCAGCTAGCCTCGCCCAGGCCCGCACCAGGTTCACCGGTGCGCGATCGAACTTTATGGAGGACCTCGCGCAGTTCTTCGTCGTGGCGCTGCCCGCCGCGCTGTACCGGATCCGCTGGCTGACGGTCTGGTGCGGGCTCGCGTTCTGCCTCGTCGCCGCCGCCTACGCCCTCTGGATCGGCAACTCCCCGGACGCCTTGCGGGCCCTGGGCTCGGATGCCGAGGTCCGCCGCTACGTGGAGCAGGACTTCATCAACTACTACTCAGAGAATCCTGCCGCGTCCTTCGCCGGCCTGGTGTGGACCAATAACGCGTGGATCGCCGCCCAGGCCGTGGCGCTGGGGATCACCGGGTTCTGGGTCCCGATGATCCTGATCGGCAACGCCCAGAGCGTCGGCGTCGCCGCGGGGGTCTTCGCCGGCGCCGGGAAGCTGGACGTGTTCTTCAGCTACATCCTGCCGCACGGCCTGATGGAACTGACGGCCGTCTTTGTGGCCGGCGCGGCCGGGCTGCGTATCTTCTGGGCAGTAGTGGCTCCCCGGCCGCGCCGTCGTTCGCAGGCGCTCGCCGCGGAAGGCCGCTCGCTCATCACGGTGGCTCTCGGGCTGGTCCTGGTGCTGCTGGTTTCGGGCGTGGTTGAAGGGTTTGTGACGCCCAGCGAGCTGCCGGTGTGGGCCAAGATCGCGATCGGCGCCGCCGTCCTGGCGTCGTACTGGGCGTACGTGCTGGTGGTGGGCGGGCGGGCACACCGCTCCGGCGCCACCGGTGACCTCGGCAGCCGGGACGCCGGCTACGCCGAAATTTCCGCCTGAATCGGCCCGGCCACGGGGTGGCACCTCGTCGGGGCTGAGGCCCGGACGGTAGGCTCGGTGTCAGATATGTGGCGTTGCCGGACCGAGGCCCGGCGGCGCGGAACCCTACGGAAGCGAAGCTGCAGTGACCGAAAAAAGTCCCACCCCTCCGAATCGGCAGGATCCGCACCTGGATCCGGCCGACGACGCCGGCGAGCCTGCCTTCGAGTGGATGAAGCCGGCCGGCACGGGCAAGCGGGCCGACGCCGCCTCCGGAACTCCCGAGACCGAGCGGACCGCCGCTGCGCCGCAGACTGAGCGGACCGCCGCTGCGCCGCAGACTGAGCGGACCACCGCGGCACCGGCCGCTGAGCGGACTACCGCGGCACCCGAGGCGGAGCGTACCGCCGCTTCGCCGGTCCCGGGGGAACCGGCCCGGGCCAGCGCCGGCGGCGAACGCCAGGGCCGGCGCGCCGAGCGGAGGGCCGCCGAGGACACAGCGGCCGGCGCAACGTCCGCCGGCGCAGCCGAAGCCACGCCGGCCGCAGCCACGCCTGCCGCCACCGGGGACGGAGCTTTCAACGAGCCGCTGCCCACATCGGCGCTGCAGGTCCGGCCGCCGCGCGAAGAAGTGGACCGCCGCAACGCCGAGCGAGAACAGGCCGCCAACGCCAAGCCTGTCGCCCCCCGGGTGATGCAGGTGCTGCTTGCGGTCTGCTACCCGGTCATCCTGTTGGTGCTGGCCGTCCGCGCGGTGACCAGCCCGCTGTTCCTCTGGGTGGAGTACAACCGACCGGGGTTCCCTGGAGACGGCTACGGCTTCAACACCGACGACCGGATGACCTACGGCTCCTACGCCGTGGACTACCTGAGCAGCTGGTCCGGCCCCCGCTACCTCGGCGAGCTCGTCAACCGCTCCGGAGAACCGCTCTTCAAGGACGGCGAGGTCAGCCACATGGCCGACGTCAAGCTCGTCATCCTCTCCGCCTTCGGCGCCGGCGCCCTGCTGGTGCTGCTCAGCCTGGTGGCCATCCTGTACCTGCGCCGGCGCAGCACCGGGGGAGTCCGCCGCGGACTGTTCGCCGGCTCGATCGCCACGCTGGTGATCATCATCGGGCTGGGCGTCCTCGCGTTCCTGGGGTGGGAGCAGTTCTTCACCGATTTCCACCGCATCTTCTTCGCCAACGGCAGCTGGACGTTCTCCCTGGAGGACACCCTGATCCGGCTGTTCCCGGCCCAGTTCTGGGTCGACGCCGGGCTCGTGATCGGCGTGCTTGTGCTGCTCGCCGCCCTCCTCACCCTGATCCTGACCTGGCCTACCCGCAAGCGCCGCGGACTGCCGCCCCGGACCCGCACTGCCTCCGCCGCCGAGGAAGCCGGAACCAACTCCGCGGATCCGGCCGAACTCAAGGGCCGCCGCTTCAAGCGCAGCCGGAACGGCGACGCCGGAACCCCGGCCGGCGAGGATGCGGCCACCGTGTCCGAGGCGGCCGGCCGCGAGGAGGCGGCCTCCCGCCGCGAGGGCGCTTCCTAAGCCTGGAAAACCCCGAATAAAAACCCGAACAAAAAACCCAAATAACAAAGCGGCCGGCACGAAAGTGCCGGCCGCTTTTGTGTGCGCCGTGACGGGCGCGCCGGGTCCTAGCCGTAGATCCGGTTGATGTGCGCCGCAAAGTCGCGCACGACGGCGGAACGCTTGAGCTTCAGCGACGGCGTGAGGTGTCCGGACTCGACCGTGAAATCGGTGTCCAGCACCACGAAGGTGCGGATCGACTCCGCCTTGGAAACCAGCGTGTTGGCGTCGTCGACGGCGGCCTGGATGGCGGCGCGGACCTGGTCGTTCGCCGCTGCCTCGGCGGTGCCCATGACGGGAATGCGCTGCGCGGCGCACCAGTTTTCCAGGCCTTCCGGGTCCAGGTTCACCAGGGCTGAGACGAACGGCCGCCCGTCCCCGACCACCACCGCCTGGGCCACGAGCTGGTGCTCGCGGATCTTTTCCTCCAGCGGCCCGGGCGCCACGTTCTTTCCGCCGGCGGTGACCAGCAGGTCCTTCTTCCGGCCGGTGATGGTCAGGAAACCGTCCGCATCCAGGGAGCCCAGGTCGCCGGTGCGGAAGAAGCCGTCCACGAACGCCTCGGCGTTGGCCGCCTCGTTGGCGTGGTAGCCCTTGAAGACGCCGATGCCCTTGACCAAGATCTCGCCGTCGTCGGCGATCCGGATCGTGGTGCCCGGGATCGGAATGCCGACGGTACCCACCTTGGTGCGCGACGGGATATTGGCCGTGCACGGTGCCGTCGTCTCCGTCAGCCCGTAGCCTTCGAGCACCGGCACGCCGGCGCCCCGGAAGAAATGCGCGTCGTGGGCGCTCAGCGGGCTCGCCCCGGAGACGGTGTAGCCAAGGCTGCCGCCGAACGCCTGGCGGAGCTTGGGATAGAGCAAACGGTCGAAGAGGCGGTGCTTGGCGCGCAGCCCCCAGCCGGGGCCGGGTCCCTCGCCGCGGGCGGCGGCGTCAAGGGCCTGCGAATACCCGATCGCGACGGCGGCGGCCGCGCCGAAGAGGCGTTCCTTGCCGGCCTGGGCCGCCTTCTGGGCGGCGCCTGCGTAGACCTTTTCGAAGATCCGGGGCACCACCAGCAGGAACGTGGGCTTGAACGTGCCCAGGTCCTCGAGCAGTTCCTTGGCGCTGGAGGTGTGGCCGAGCGTGGTGCCGGCGCTGAGGCAGACGACCTGAACGGCGCGGGCCAGGACGTGGGCCAGCGGCAGGAACATCAGCGTCCGGGTCCGGTCCTGCAGTAGGATTTCCTGCAGGAACAGGACAATGTTCTTCGCGACGAGGGCGAAATTGCCGTGCGTGATCTCGCAGCCCTTGGGCCGGCCCGTGGTGCCGGAGGTGTAGACCAGGGAGGCGACGTCGTCGAGCCCGGCCGTGCGGCGCTGCCGCTCCAGCTCGGCGTCGCTGACGCCGCTGCCGGCAGCCGCGAGGCTGGCCAGGTTGGGGGCGGCGCCGTCGTAGTCCATCCGGACGATGCCGAGCACCCGGCCCGCGAGCAGCCCGGAGCCGTCCAGCACGCCCCGGACCAGTGTGGCCTTCACCTGGTCTTCGACGAAGACCAGGCGCGCACCGGAGTCGTGCAGGATCCACTCCACCTGGCTGGGGGAGGACGTCTCGTAAATGGGGACGGTCACCCCGCCGGCGAACCAGATGGCGAAATCCGCCACGGTCCATTCGTAGCGGGTGGCGGACATGACGGCGACCGTCTCGCCCGGGGCAAGCCCGCCGGCGATCAGCCCCTTGGCCAGGGCCCTGACCTGTTCCAGGAACTGCTGGGCCGGAATGTCCGTCCAGCCGGAGGGGCCCTTCCGGGAGTAAAGCGCATGTACCGGGTCCTTGGCGTGCTGCTCCAGCAGCAGGTCCGTCACATTGCTTTCCGGATCCAGCTCGACGAGCAGTCCGGTGCTAGCTTCTCTCACAACCCATGTCTCCCGTTCCCGACAGCGGCCCCACGGACGCGGGCTCCGCTAGTAATCCTGCCCTAGATCCAGGACGGCATCCACATCCGCAACCGCCAGTCCTGGTAGGTAATCAGCTCCGCGGTCCATACCGGGTAGAAGAACGCCGAGAGCAGTACGGCCGCGATGACAAACAACGCGACGAGGTAGAAGCCGGAGCGCCGCCGCCAGAGCGGGTCGGTGCGTCGGCCCAGGACCAGCCCCAGGCAGTACACGAGGGCCAGCACCAGGAACGGTTCGAAGGACACCGCGTAGAAGTAGAACATGGTGCGTTCCGGGTACATGAACCACGGCAGGTAGCCGGCACCCACGGCGGCCAGGATGGCCCCGGCGCGCCAGTCGCGCCGGCCCGCCCACCAGAACAGCAGGATGCCGAGGCAGACCGCCGCGCTCCACCAGATCAGCGGGTTGCCGACCGAGAGGATGGCCGAGGTGCAGCTGGGCAGCTCGCAGCCGGCGGTTCCCTGCTTGGACGACTCATAGAAGAACGACGTCGGCCGGCCCATCACCAGCCAGCTCCAGGCGCTCGCCTCGTAGGGATGTTCCGCACTCAGGCCCTGATGGAACTTGTAGGCCTCGAGGTGGTAGTGGGCAAGCGACCGGAGCGAATCGGGCAGCCAGCCCCACTGCTCCGAGGGGTTGGTCTCGGCCCAGTGCCGGAAGTACGCGTTGCTGGAGCGGAACCAGCCGGTCCAGGTGGCGGTGTAGACCAGCGCCGCGACCGGCACAATGCTCAGGAAGGCGCCGATCCCGTCCTTCAGGATGCCGCCGGTGATCCAGCCGTGCACGCCGGCGATCCGGCGCGCGCCGAGGTCCCACAGGACCGTCATCAGCCCGAAGCCGGCCATGAAGAACAGGCCGGACCATTTGGTGCCGACCGCCAGGCCAAGGCAGGCGCCGGCGGCCAGCCGCCACCAGCGGATCCCCAGCCACGGTCCGGCGGCAAGCTGCATCCGGGAGGGTCGCCCATCCGCGGAGGCCGCGGCTTGGCCGGCGAGCCGGGCCGCGAGCCGACGGCGGCCGTCGTCGCGGTCCATCAGGAGCGCGCCGAAGGCGGCAAGGATCCAGAACATCAGGAAGATGTCCAGCAGCGAGGTGCGGGACATCACCAGGTGGTGGCCGTCCACCGCCAGCAGCACCCCGGCCACGGCACCCAGGGTGAGCGAGCGGAAGAGCTTCTGCGCGATCAGGGCGAGCAGGAAGATCGAGAGGGTGCCGGTCAGGGCCGCCGCGAAGCGCCAGCCGAACGGGTTGTCCGGTCCGAAGAGCCACATCCCGGCGGCGATCATCCACTTGCCCACCGGCGGATGGACCACGTACTCGGGGCTGTCCAGCAACACCCCGGGGTTGCCGGCGATGAAGGAGTCATTGGCCTTGTCCGGCCACGCGCGCTCGTAACCGCTGACCAGGAGGGAGTAGCCGTCCTTGACGTAGTAGGTCTCGTCGAACACCAGGTTGTGCGGGGTGTCCAGCCGGACGAAGCGCAGGATACCGCCGAGCACGGCGGTGAGGACCGGGATGAGCCAGAACCACAGGCGCAGGGACGGCGGATAGTCGCGCCAGCTGCGGATGCTGCCGATCAGCCGTTCCGTGAGGTCCTCGACGTCGAAGGCCTCGCCGGGACGGCTGATCCAGCGGTGCCCCTCCAGGTTGCGCCCGGTACCGGACAGGTGCGGCCTCCGGGAGAGGCGGCGGGTGCTGTCCGGGCTGCTGTCGGCGGGCACGGATGCGGCTGAACCGGCCTCGGCAGGCCGCATGGGGGTCTGCGTCACGTTGCCATGCTACCGTTCGCGGCCGTGATCGTCGGTCCCGCGCGCCCGCCGGCAGTAGGCTGGTGGGGTGGATCCCGAACAGAGCACGTCCCCAGGCAATTCCCCGGCCGCTACCGTCCCCGACGCTGTTTTTGTCGCGGACACAGAAGCGGCGACGCAGGCCGGGACGGCCGCAGGACCGGGCCGGATCGTGCTTGCCGCCACCCCGATCGGCAACGTCGGCGACGCCTCCGCCCGCCTGATCGAACTGCTTGAAACGGCGGACATCGTCGCCGCGGAGGACACCCGGCGCCTGCACCGGCTGGTGCAAAGCCTCGGCATCACCGTAGCCGGCCGGGTGATCAGCTACCACGAGCACAACGAGGCGGCCAAGACCGGTGAACTCCTGGACCAGGTGCGTTCCGGGAAGACGCTGGTCATGGTGACCGACGCCGGCATGCCCTCCGTCTCGGATCCCGGCTTCCGCCTGGTCGAGGGCGCCGTCGCGGCCGGCCTCACCGTCACCGCCGTTCCCGGCCCTTCCGCCGTGCTGACCGCCCTGGCCCTGTCCGGGCTGCCGACGGACCGTTTCTGCTTCGAGGGCTTCCTGCCGCGGAAGGCCGGGGAGCGGGCGTCCAGGCTCGCGGACCTCGACGCCGAACGCCGCACCATGGTCTTCTTCGAGGCGCCGCACCGGCTGGAGCCGATGCTCCGGGCCCTGCACGAACGCTTTGGCGCCGACCGCCGGGCGGCCGTGTGCCGGGAACTCACCAAGACCTACGAAGAGGTCATCCGAGGCAACCTGCGCGAACTGCTGCAGTGGGCCGAGACCAACGAGGTCCGGGGCGAGATCGCCGTCGTCGTGGGCGGAGCACCCGAACGGGAGCCGGGCAAACCGGAGGACCACGTCGCAGCCGTGAATGCGCTGATCGCGCAGGGCATCCGGCTGAAGGAAGCCGTCGCGGCGGTCGCCGAGGACGCCAGGATCAGCAAGCGCGAACTGTATTCCGCGGTCCTCGCCGCGCGCTGACGGGGCGCTAACAAGGCAGCTTTCCTGAGCGGGGCGCTCTTGTGCAGCTGCACAGCAGATCCGGGATGGTCTAGTGCGCACATGCGTAGACACCCCGGAGATCCCGGCAGTACCGTGGCAGTAGTCCGGCCACGCGGCGCAAGCCCTTGCGGGGCCGATCAAATTTTCCGAACCCATTGCTGACGAGGGAGTCATTGTGACTGTAACTGCCCAGCCCACCGTTACCGCGGAGCGCGAGGCCGCACTGCTGGCGTCCGTGCCGACAGGCCTGCTGATTGACGGACAGTGGCGTCCGGCCGCGTCCGGCAAGACCTTCGACGTCGAGGATCCCGCCACCGGCAAGGTGCTGCTGAGCCTCGCCGACGCCGGCCCCGAGGACGGCGCCGCGGCGCTCGATGCGGCCGCGGCCGCACAGGAGTCCTGGGCAAAGGTCCCGCCGCGGGAGCGCGGCGAGATCCTGCGCCGCGCCTTCGAAATGGTCACCGAACGGGCCGAGGACTTCGCGCTGCTGATGACCCTGGAGATGGGCAAGCCGCTGGCCGAAGCCCGCGGTGAAGTTACTTACGGAGCGGAGTTCCTGCGCTGGTTCTCCGAGGAAGCCGTCCGCGCGTTCGGCCGCTATTCGGTCTCACCGGACGGTAAGTCCCGGCTCTTGGTGACGAAGAAGCCGGTGGGCCCGTGCCTGCTGATCACGCCCTGGAACTTCCCGCTGGCCATGGCCACGCGCAAGATCGCCCCGGCCGTTGCCGCGGGCTGCACCATGGTGTTGAAGTCCGCGAACCTGACGCCGCTGACCTCCCAGCTCTTTGCTGCCGTCATGCTCGAAGCCGGCCTGCCCGCCGGCGTGCTGAACGTGATCCCGACCTCCACCGCGGGCGCCACGACCGGCCCGCTGATCAAGGACTCCCGGCTGCGTAAGCTCTCCTTCACCGGTTCCACCGAGGTCGGCCGCCGTCTGCTGGCGGATGCCTCCGAGACGGTGCTGCGGACCTCGATGGAACTTGGCGGCAACGCCCCGTTCGTGGTGTTCGAGGACGCCGACGTCGACGCCGCCGTGGCCGGGGCCATGCTGGCGAAGCTGCGGAACATGGGCGAGGCCTGCACCGCGGCGAACCGTTTCATCGTGCACGAGTCCGTTGCCGACGAGTTCGCGGAGAAGTTCGCCGCGAAGATGAAGGACATGACCACCGCGCGGGGCACCGAGGCCGAGTCCAAGGTGGGGCCGCTGATCGACGCGAAGAGCCGCGACAAGGTCCACGAGCTCGTCACGGACGCGGTGAACTCCGGCGCTGTGACAGTGCTGGGCGGCGCCGCCGTCGAGGGTCCCGGTTACTTCTACCAGCCCACCATCCTCAAGGGCGTCACCGAGGGCACCCGGATCCTGGCCGAGGAAATCTTCGGCCCCGTCGCCCCGATCATCACCTTCGACACCGAGGACGAAGCCGTCCGGCTCGCGAACAACACGGAATACGGCCTGGTGGCGTACGTCTTCACCAAGGACCTCAACCGGGGCATCCGGATGGGCGAACGCCTCGAGACCGGCATGCTGGGCCTCAATGCCGGCGTCGTGTCCAACGCCGCGGCCCCGTTCGGCGGCGTGAAGCAGTCCGGCCTGGGCCGCGAGGGCGGCCTCGAAGGCATCGAAGAGTACCTCTACACGCAGTACATCGGCATCTCGGACCCCTACGCCGGCTAGCTTCGACGCAGACGGCGCACGGCGTCGCGGATCCTGGACCAGGATTCCGCGGCGCCGTTTCCAGTTGCACCCGCAGGCTTGGTAACGGCCCGCAGCGGGATCCACGCCCGACGCCGCAAGCGGGCCGTGAGCGACGGCGGCAGCCAGGTTGCGCGCATGCGGGTCCACCACGATGCGTGGGCCCGCAATGCTTCCCGCACCAGTTCGATCCGCTCCACGGGGGAGTCCTGCAGCGTGGTTTCGGGCAGCTCGCTCCCGGAGAGGGAACCCGGGCCGGGGCGGCCGTACCGCTGCCGCTCGAAGTCGCCGCTTAGGGAGGCCACGGCGGCGTGCGCCGGGGCGTCCACGCCGTCCGGCTCACCCAGGGCCGACGAACCGCGGAACCGGGCGGAAAAATGCCGTGGGGTTTCGCTGCCGCGCGGCGGGACGCCGAAGTCGGTGGCGAGGTCTTGCAGCTCGGCCCAGGCCGGCGCCGCTGCCCCGGGCAGGCCGGTGCCGGCTTCCTTGAGCCGCTGCCGCCGGATGCCGCCGCGCGCCAACGCCGGGGATGCCAGCAGCAGGAGCACCAGCACCAGCCCGCCGGCGCCGGCCAGCGCCGGGCCCAGGTTGCTGCCGGACCCGGTCCCGCCCGGGGCCGCGGGCAACGGCAGCGGGGCCGGGGCGGGGGCCGCAGTCGGCTTGGGGTCGCCCTCGGGGATCAGTCCATCGTTGTTCTCGTTGGTGCTGGCGCCGCTGCGTGCGGCAGGCTCGGTGGCATAGCTCGGCACCACGCCGCGCGAGGGCGTCGGCTCGAACGCCACCCAGCCGATGCCTTGGAAAAACAGTTCGGGCCAGGCGTGGGCGTCCCGGGCGTCCACCTCATACTCGGGAAGTGCCCCCAGGCCCGGGATCGTCACCGTGGAGCCCGTTGCGCGGCCCGGAGCGTAGCCGACGGCGATCCGGCTGGGGATCCCCTCCAGCCGTGCCATCACGGCCATGGCCGAGGAGAAATGGATGCAGTAGCCGCTTTTCTGGGCCAGGAAATCCGCCAGGACAGACAACCCGTTGCCGTCGTAGCCGCCCTGGACGGGGGACTGGAGCGAATAGCTGAACTCCGCCGAACGCAGGTACTGCTGGATCGCCATGGCCTTGGCGTAGTTGCTGCGGCTCCCCGCGGTGACGGTGTCCGCGGTTTGCCGGACGATCTGCGGGACGTTGGCGGGGATCCGGGTGAAGGTGTCCGGCACGGCCTGGGTCCTGCCCGGGGACTCAGCCAGGACGGCGCGGGTGAGCTTTGGCGCCACCGACTCGACGACGTACTGCTGGTTGCGGGAGTTGGTGTCCACGCCCTTGATGGTCAGCGTGGCCGGATCCCAGCTCCACCGGCCAGTGAGGCCCCGCACCGTCTCGGGGGCGTAGGGAGCGGGCAGGTACGGGCTGGTGAACTGGCCGGCGTTGACGGCCGTGACCACCCGGAGTTGCTCCTCCACGCCGGGGGAGGCGCCCGCGTCCATCTTCGCGGTTCCCGTTTGCCGGCTGGCGTCTCGGTCGTCGGGGGACCACGCATCGCCGTCGAAGTTGTCCACCGTGACGGAGCGCAGGTACGGCGCCTGGGCGGCGTTCGTGGCGTACGTGATCCGTCCGTCGCCGCTGGGGCTGCGCAGGCTGTTGCCGAGGCTGATCATGGGATTGAGCCCGCTGGCCGGTCCCCAGGGATTGAGCCGGGATCCCTGCGGGAAGAGGCCCTGGTCGAAGCCCGGGATGGCCAACTGGAAGAGCAGCGTCAAAACCAGTGCCACGGCTCCGGTCAGCGAGGCGCGCTTGAGCTGGCCGGGATTGCGGGCCGTGTCTGCCCGGGTTCGGGAGTTTGGATGGAACCAGTGGCTGGCGGCCAGGATCATGAGATAGCCCGCTGCGGCGCCGGTGAAGCCGAGCCAGCCGACACTCTGCGGTTTCACCATGGCAGGGACCACCAGGATGGCCAGGATGCCCAGCCCGCTGGTCGCGGGCAGCGCGAGCGGGACGGCGAGGGCATCGACCAGGATCACCAGCAGGCCGAGCACTCCGCAGACCAGCAGGACGATCCCGGCGTTCGGTGCCACCGGGGAACTTTCCGCCAGCACGGTCTCGCTGGCCCGCCGCAGGTACCGCGACAGCTGGGACAGGGTGTCGGCGGAGGGGATGAAGCCGGCGATGCTGTGCTGGCGGAAGAAGGTGAAGGTGAGGACCAGCGCCAGCGCCGCGAAGCCTCCCGCTCCGACCAGGACGCCGCGCAGCCGCAGGGCCCGGAGTCCAGCCATCGCCAATGCGACGGTGAGGACCGTCGTGATGACGGCCGGGTACCAGGCCCAGCCGCGGAGGACGCCGTTAAGCCCCAGTGCCGCGCCGCCGACCGCCACCGCGACGGCGAGTCCCATGGCCCAGGGTTCGACACCGGCACCCTTCGGTCCGGCGGCGCCGCGGGGTGCCGGCGCGCCGGGTCCGCCGGCGTGGGGCGCGGACGGTCCGGGGGCCATACTGCGCTGCGGTGCCAGGGTCATCGCCGGCCTCCCGCGAGGGGCCGCGCTTCGGCGGCAGCCGGCAGCCCGGCGCTCCCGTCTTGGTCGAAAGCGGACCAGGCGGCGGGCAGCGGCGTGGCTGTGGAGACGGCGACGGCGCGCCAGCCGCCACGGCGCAGGATCTCGAGGACCTCGCCGGCGTCGGCCGCACGGTCGGTGACCAGGAAGGCAAAGGCATTCGCCCCGAATCCCGCCGCGGGTGCCAGGGCGCGTGCCTCGGCCGGTGAGAGCCGGCCCAGGATCGCGAGGATGGGCCCCCGCAGGCGGTGGGCGGAGAGCTTGTTCATCAGCCGGTCATCGAAAGGCTGCGGGCCGGTGTCGGCTGCGCCGTGGCGCGGGCCGCTGAGCGCGATGGCGGCGAGGCTTTCCGCGATGGACTGCAGCCCGCCGGCGCCGGAGTACTCGTCGGTCCCGGGCTCCGGCGCCGAGGGCGAATTCAGGAAGGCCGGGTCCCCGGCCGGGTCGAGGCAGCGCAGCGCATAGTTGCGCTCGCCGAGGTGGGTGCTGATGGACATCGCGGCCGTGACGGCCCATTCGAATGCGTCGCTGGTGACAAGTTCGTGCCCGTCCGCTGCCGCGCCGCCGGATACGTAGCCGGTGCCCTGGGCATAGGCGTGAAAACGCTGGTCCAGGATGATGGTGGCTTCCGGTGTTGTGACAGATTCTTCCTGCCGCACCATGAGGGAGCCGTGCCGGGCGGTCGCAGCCCAGTGCACGCGCCGCATCGGATCGCCGTGCCGGTACTCGCGGGTCATGACGTCGTCGTCACTGGGGTTGGCGCGGATCCGGGTCGCGGTGACGCCGTCGTGGCCGCGTGCGCCCGCAAGCCCGGTCGGGGGGAGTTCGACGGCGGCCGGGGTCACCGTGAGGACGTCACCGGCGTCGATCGCGTGCCGGTGCACCGAGAGCCCGAAGGGGTCGCTGAATTCGGCAGTGACCGGCCCGATCAGGAACTGGCCGCGTTTCGCGCTCCGAAGCTGGTATTCGTAGCGGCTGGTCCCTCCGGCGGAGGTCCGGGCCGGGAAGCGGAACACGGGGGAGTGCCCGAACCGGGGCGGCAGCTGCTCCTCCATCAGGGCCAGCCCGCTGCCCGGACCGGTGCGGGCAACGGCCAGCCGGACAGTGGTCGTGGCGGAGGTCTCCACCGGGGACGGATTGAACTCGCGGTAGACCCGGAACCGCGGCTTCAACACACGGGTGCCGGCCAGGGACAGCAGCGGCAGGACCAGCAACAGGAGCGCCAGGGCCAGCAGGTCGCGGCGGCCCAGGATCTGGGCGGCCAGCAGTGACAGGACGCCCGCGGCCAACAGGCCCCAGCCGCGCGAGCTGAAGATGTGCCTCGGGAACCGGTCCAGCAACGCCACAGCCGCGTCAGCCCCCTAGCGGCCGGCGGGGAGCGTCGACGGCTGCGCGGCGGAGCGGTCCCGTCCGGCCGCGGCCGGCGCCGTGTCCTGGCCGACCGGCACCCGCGCGAGGATGGACCGGATTACGCTCTGCGGCGTCTCGCCGGTGCTGGCAGCCTTGCGGTCCAGGATGATCCGGTGGGCCAGCACCGATTCCGCCACGCTCACGACGTCGTCGGGCAGCACAAAGTCCCGGCCCTCGAGGGCGGCGGTGGCTTTTGCCGCACGCAGCAGCTGCAGCATGGACCGGGGGCTCGCACCAAGCCGGAGCATGGCGCTTTCCCTCGTGGCGCGGCCGAGCGCCACGGTGTATTCCTTGATCGGGCGGGATACATAGACCTGCTGGACGGTGGCGATCATGGACGCCACCTCGTCCGCGGTGACCACGGCTGTCACCCTGGTCAGCGGGGACGACGCCTGGTGGGTCTCCAGCATCTCCATCTCGGAATCCCGGTCCGGGTACCCCATCGAAATTCGGGCCATGAAGCGGTCCCGCTGCGCCTCCGGGAGCGGATAGGTGCCTTCCATCTCGATCGGGTTCTGCGTCGCCACCACCATGAAAGGTTCGTCCAGCTTGTAGGAATTCCCGTCAACCGTGACCTGGTGTTCCTCCATGCATTCCAGCAGCGCGGACTGCGTCTTGGCGGAGGCCCGGTTGATTTCGTCGCCGATCACGATGTTGGCGAACACCGCGCCCGGACGGAACTCAAACATCCGGGAGGCCTGGTTGTAGATGGATACGCCGGTGACGTCGGAAGGCAGCAGGTCCGGGGTGAATTGGATCCGGCT
The DNA here is from genome assembly GCF_056399345.1 of Arthrobacter sp. 01N442. NCBI lineage: Bacteria > Bacillati > Actinomycetota > Actinomycetes > Micrococcales > Micrococcaceae > Arthrobacter > Arthrobacter sp. 01N442. Next base: position 234,445 of record NZ_JBFTRD010000003.1, on the reverse strand, counting down.
GACGGAGCAGTCGATGGTCCTTGCCAGCGTCTTGGCCAGCAGCGTCTTGCCCACGCCCGGAACGTCCTCGAGGAGCAAGTGGCCCTGGGCGAGGAGCACCGTCAGGGCCAGTTTCGCGGCCTCTGCCTTGCCGTCGATCACCGTGTTGATGGCCCGCAGGATGCGCTCGCTGGCGGCATGGAAATCCGCCGCCTCCATCGGCGCCGGCATCACACCGGTTCCGCTCACACCGGCACGTGCCGGGAGCTCCTGCGGTTCCGGCTGCGGCTCCGGCAGCGCTTCGTCAACGGAGGTGCTTCGGTGGTAGTCCATCGGCAGCCTTTCAGCCCTGGTGCGGGTCCGGGCGGAGCGGCGGGAAAGCCGGATCCCGCCCGTCCCGCACGCCTGTCTTGGTATCAGCGTACTAACACAACTGACAAATCAGGCAGAGAGTTCCGGGTAATTCTCGGCCCGGCCCCCGGCTAGGCTGGAAGGATGTGCAACCCGCTGATCCCCGCCCCCTTCCGCGCGCCCGCCAGCGACGGGACAGACGGTGCTTCGACCGGTTCAGTCCCGTCCGGACGGAAGCCGTACCCGCCGGCGCCGGAACCGCTGCCCGTCCCGGTGATGGACAACCACACCCACCTGGATTTCCCGGACGCTGATTATGCCAACGGGAGCCCGGCAGTCAGCATCAAGGACGCGCTCGACGCCGCAGATGCTGTCGGCGTCCAGGGCGCCGTGCAGGTGGGCTGCGACCTTGAGTCGTCGCGTTTTACCGTCCGTGCAGTGGATGAAGACGCCCGGTTGCTGGGCGCCGTCGCGCTGCACCCCAACGACGCCCCGGCGTACGCCGCCCGCGGCGAACTGGAGGAGGCGCTGGCCGAGATCGAGGCGTTGGCGGCCCACCCACGGATCCGGGCCATCGGCGAGACCGGGCTGGACTTCTTCCGCACCGAAGGGGAGGGACTGGCCAGGCAGCGGTACTCCTTCCGCCGCCACATCGACATCGCCAAACGGCTGGGCCTGACACTGCAGATCCACGACCGTGACGCCCACGATGACGTCGTGCAGGTGCTCCGGGAGGAAGGGGCTCCGGAGCGGGTGGTCTTCCATTGTTTCTCCGGCGGTGAGGAGCTTGCCCGGACCTGCAACGCCGAGGGCTGGTACATGTCCTTCGCCGGCACCGTGACCTTCAAGAACGCGGCCAATCTGCGTGCCGCGCTGGCCGTCGCCGAGCCCGGGCGGATCCTCGTCGAGACCGACGCCCCGTTCCTGACTCCGCACCCGCACCGGGGGAGGCCCAACGCGAGTTATATGGTTCCCTACACGGTCCGCGCGATGGCGGAATTGACAGGCCGCGACCTCTCCGAGCTCTGCGCCGGGCTGGCCGAGAATACCCTGCGTGCATACGGATCCTGGGACTAAAACGGGCATCCGTCGTCACTCTGGCAACACCCCTCGCAACATACCGGGTATGCACAAAATCTTGGCTGGTTTATAACGCTACGGTTACAGTGGACAACTATTAGCCGGGGTCGGGGAAGGCCTTCGGATAATTTCACTACCTCAGGGCGCGCATAGTGGCACAAGATCCACGTGTGCGCTCTCGTTTGGAAGTGTGGCGGTGCCCGCGTTTTCCGCAAATATCCGGAGCTGTTCCGGAGCTGCCCTTTGGGGGTGTTTGCGCCGGGGAAACGTGTGCGCTTTTCCCCGTGCCCGGATGGTCCAAAAGATATGGGCAATCGTGGTCAAGTTCTTCACATCGGACGGCAAGGTCAGCTTCGTCAAGGTCGGCGCACAACTCGTGGTGCTCGTGGCACTCGTGCTCGGCCTGGTCGCCTTCGTTGGCAACAACAAGACGGTCACCCTCAACGTCGACGGAAGAGTCAGCTCCGTGCAGACCTTCGGCGGCACCGTCGGCCAAGTGGTCCGCGGCGCCAAGGTCGAGTTGCAGGCGGCGGACAAGGTTTCCCCCTCTGCCGAATCCCATGTGCAGGACGGTTCCGTCATCAACGTGAACCTCGCCAAGGCCGTGAAGGTCAGCGTGGACGGTGCTGAGCGGACCATCACCACCACCGCCCCCACCGTCGAAGGCCTCGTGACCGAGCTCGGCGTGGCCTCCGCCTCTGAGGTCTCGGTGCCGAAGGACTCGCAGCTGGCCGTGTCCGGCTCCTTCGTGAGCATCTCGACGCCGAAGGCCGTGACCCTCGTGGCCGACGGCAAGGCCACCAAGACCACGACGACCGCGGCGACTGTCGCAGGCGTCCTGGCCGACGCCCGCATCAAGCTCGGCGCCAGCGACCGCACCTCGCAGCCCGGCAACGCGCCCGTGGTCAACAACATGGTCGTCAAGGTCTCCCGCGTCGACACGTCCAAGACCGAGGCCACCACCGAGGCGGTACCCTTCGAGACGCTGACCGCCGAGGACGCGGCGCTGCCGAAGGGCGAACAAAAGGTCACCCAGGCCGGTGCTGCCGGCAGCATCAGCAAGAGCTTCAAGCTGGTCCTCGTGGACGGCCGTGTGGCCTCCCGGACGCTGGTAGCGCAGAAGGTCACCCGCGAGCCGGTCACCGAAAAGGTCAGCATCGGCACCAAGGAAAAGCCCAAGGTGGAAGCTGCCCCGGCAGCCGCCAACACCGGCGCCGCAGCCCCGGCCATGATGAACGAGGCCATGTGGGACAAGATCGCGCAGTGCGAGTCCGGCGGCAACTGGTCCATCAACTCCGGCAACGGTTACTACGGCGGCCTCCAGTTCGACATCCAGACCTGGCTGGGCTCCGGCGGCGGCGCCTATGCACCCAACGCCAGCCAGGCCAGCAAGGCCCAGCAGATCGCCATTGCCAACCGCGTCTACGCGGAGCGCGGCCTGTCTCCCTGGGGCTGCGGCTGGGCAGCGTCCAGCTAACACACTGTTCCGGCCTGCACGGCCGGCCAGGCAACCACGGTTACCGCATCGGCTGACCACCAAAGCGGCGCACCTTAGAAGGCCGGTCCCGGATCCCCGTGACCGGCCTTCGCCGTTGCCGCCGCGGGATAGGATACCTAGGTGACTGAACCGACCCCCTCCGCCCCTGTCGAACCTGCCGGGACGCCGTCCGGGACCCTGCCCGCAGGTGCCCCGGCGCAGCTCCTGGGCGCCTCCGACATCCGCAGGCTGGCCGAGGAGATCGGCGTCCGTCCCACCAAGACCCTGGGCCAGAACTTCGTCATCGACGGGAACACCATCCGTCGCATTGTCGCGGTGGCGGACATCGGCGCGGACGAAACCGTCCTGGAAGTCGGACCGGGCCTCGGTTCCCTGACGCTGGGCCTGCTGGACGCCGCCAGTGCGGTCGTCGCCGTCGAGATCGATCCCGTCCTCGCCGCCAAGCTCCCCGACACCGTGGCCCGCTGGCGCCCCGACGCCGTCGCGAACTTCCACCTGGTCCTCGCGGACGCGATGAAGGTGACCGAACTGCGGGTGCAGCCCACCGCGCTCGTCGCCAATCTTCCGTACAACGTGGCCGTCCCCGTGGTCCTGCACCTGCTGCAGCACTTCCCGACCCTGCGGCACGGGCTGGTCATGGTCCAGGACGAGGTCGCGGACCGGCTGGCCGCCGGGCCGGGCTCCAAGACCTACGGCGTCCCCTCGGTCAAGGCAGCCTGGTACAGCGGAATGCGCAAGGCCGGGGTGATCGGGATGAACGTCTTCTGGCCGGCACCCAAGATCCATTCCGGTCTCGTCGCCTTCACCCGCCGGGAACCGCCGGCCACCAGCGCCACCCGGGAAGAGGTCTTCGCCGTCATCGACGCGGCCTTTGCCCAGCGGCGCAAGACCCTCCGGGCCGCGCTGGCCGGCTGGGCCGGAAGCGCCGCCGAGGCCGAACGCTGCCTCCGGGCCGCCGGCGTCGACCCCACTGCCCGGGGTGAAGTGCTCGATGTCGCCGCATTCGCCCGCATCGCCGAAGCCCACGCGCAGCCCGGCTCCTGAGCGCTGCGGCCGACGGTCCTGCTTGGAGCCTCAGCCTGCCATGCCATAGCGTGGAGCCATGAACGCAGTGAGAGGGCGCTTTTCCGCAAGGACCGTCCGGGTCAAGGCACCCGGCAAAGTGAACGTCTCACTCGATGTCGGACCGCTGCGCGCAGACGGCTACCACTCGGTGGCCAGCGTCTACCTCGCGGTCTCGCTCTATGAAGAGGTCGCCGCCACCAGCACGGAAGGCGGCGGCATCACGGTCAGCATCAGCCCCGCCAGTACCCTGGACCTCGACGGCGTCGACATCCCGCTCGATGAACGCAACCTGGCGTACAAGGCAGCCGCCATCATGGCCGACGTCTCGGAGCACTCCACCGGGGTCCACCTCGAAATCACCAAGCGCGTTCCGGTTGCCGGCGGCATGGGCGGCGGCTCGGCCGACGCCGCCGCGACACTGCTGGCCTGCGACGCGCTGTGGAACAGCGGACTTTCGCGCGACGAACTCGCCCACCTCGCCGCCGAACTCGGCGCCGACGTGCCGTTCTCGCTGCTGGGAGGCACCGCCGTCGGCCTCGGAGTGGGCGACGACCTTTCGCCGGCACTGGTCAAGGCGCAAACGGACTGGGTCCTGGTCACCGCGGACTTCGGGCTGTCCACCCCGGAGGTTTTCCGCACCCTGGACCGCCTGCGCGCGGCCGAGGGCGTCGAGATCGAGGAGCCGGTCGCGGTGGATCCGCGCGTCCTGACCGCCCTCCGCAGCGGGGACGCGGACGCCCTCAGCCGGGTCCTGGTCAACGATCTGCAGCGCGCCTCCATTGAGCTGGCGCCCGGACTGCGCGATGTGCTCGGACAGGGGGAAGCCTGCGGTGCGATCGCCGGGATTGTCTCCGGATCCGGGCCCACCGTGGCGTTGCTGGCCCACAGCCCCGCCGCGGCCGAGGGACTCGCGGGGGAGCTGCGCCACCACGGCCTCGATGCCCAGGCGGTGCACGGCCCGGTGCACGGCGCACGGATCATTTCCGATACGCTCCTTTAGTAACTTCGACTGTATATACGTCGTGGATGCGCCAGTGATACGTGAGCTCGGCCGCGTCTCCAGTTTGACCATTTCATCTAGGAAAGCAGTTCCCAGTGGCACACCTGCTCGGCGGCGAGAACCTCACGGTCTCGTATGCAACCCGCACCGTCCTTGACGGCATCACCCTCGGCCTTGAAGAGGGTGACCGGATCGGCATGGTGGGCCGCAACGGCGACGGCAAATCAACCCTGATGCGGCTGCTGGCCATGCGCTCCACCCCGGACTCCGGCCGGGTAACCAAGCGCGGCGACGTCAACATCGGCTACCTCGACCAGAGCGACGTGCTCGACGGCGACCTCACGGTCGGCGCCGCGATCGTCGGCGACCAGGCCGACTACGAATGGGCCCGCAATCCCCGGATCCGCGAAATCATGGGCGGCCTGGTGTCCGACGTCGACTGGCACGCCAACGTGCACGCCCTTTCCGGCGGCCAGAAGCGCCGCGTCGCGCTGGCCAAGCTCCTGATCGAAGACCACGACGTCATCATGCTCGACGAGCCCACCAACCACCTCGACGTCGAAGGCGTCGCGTGGCTGGCCCGGCACCTGAAAACGCGCTGGCGGGCCAACCAGGGCGCCTTCCTTGTCGTCACCCACGACCGCTGGTTCCTCGACGAGGTCTGCAACAAGACCTGGGAAATCCACGACGGCATCATGGACCCGTTCGAGGGCGGCTACGCCGCCTACGTGCTGGCCCGCGCCGAACGTGACCGGACGGCCGCCGTCGTCGAAAGCAAGCGGCAGCAGCTGGTCAAGAAGGAACTCGCCTGGCTGCGGCGCGGCGCTCCGGCCCGCACCGCCAAGCCCAAATTCCGGATCGAGGCGGCCAACGCCCTGATCGCCGACGTCCCGGAACCGCGTGACTCGACGGCTTTGAGCAAGATGGCCACCGCCCGGCTCGGCAAGGATGTCCTGGACCTCGAGAACGTCTCGCTCGACTTCCTTGGCGGGGACGCCGGCCAGAAGCTCTTCGACAACATCACGCTCCGGCTTGCCCCCGGCGAGCGGCTGGGCCTGGTGGGCGTCAACGGCGCCGGCAAGACCACCCTGCTGAAGCTCCTCAACGGCGAGATCGAGCCGACGTCCGGGAAGGTCAAGCGCGGCAAGACGGTCGTGACCGCAGTCCTGAGCCAGGAGGTCAAGGAGCTCGACGACGTCAAGGACCTGCGGGTCATTGAGGTGATCGAGCGCGAGAAGCGCTCCTTCAATGTCGGCGGCAAGGAATTCACCGCCGGCCAGCTCGTGGAGCAGCTCGGCTTCACCAATGAGAAGCAGTGGACCCCGGTCAAGGACCTCTCCGGCGGGGAGCGCCGCCGCCTCCAGCTGCTGCGCCTCCTGGTGGGGGAGCCCAACGTGCTGATGCTCGACGAGCCCACCAACGACCTCGACACCGACACCCTTGCCGCCGTCGAAGACGTGCTGGACGGCTGGCCGGGCACGCTGGTAGTGGTCAGCCACGACCGCTACCTGCTGGAACGCGTCACGGACCACCAGATGGCGCTCCTGGGCGACGGCAAGATCCGCGCCCTCCCGCGTGGCGTGGACCAGTACCTGGAGTTGCGCGAGGCGGCCCTGGCCGGCTCCACCATCACCGGCGGCGGCAACCCCGTCACGGCCGCCGGCGGCAGCTCGGCCCCTGCAGCAGCCGGGCCGTCCGAGGCCGAAAAGCGGGACGCCCGCAAGGCGAAGAACCGGATCGACCGCCAGCTGGGCAAGCTCAAGCAGCAGGAAGACAAGATCCACGCCCAGATGACCGCCGGAGCAGGTGACGCCTCCAAGTTCGACGAGCTGGCCGCCCTGAACGCCAAGCTCCAGGAACTCGCCGGAGAACGCGAGGCCCTCGAACTCGAATGGCTTGAAGCCCTCGAGGTCCTCGGCGAGTAGGCCTTCGCGGTGGCTGGGTTGGGTGCCGGAGTCGGCCCTTCCACGTCGCTTAGACACAGCGCATCGGAGCCCTCCGGTCGCTGGGCGACCTCCGGACCCCGATGCGCCGCGATGCGCTCCCTTCGGAAGGACCGCCTCCGGCTAGGACGGGCACCTTGGGGCTGTGGCAAGCGCGCACGGGCAGACTTAGTCCTCGCTGCGGAGCTCAGGTTCCTTGCGCAGTCCGGTGAGGCCGTTCCAGGCCAGGTTCACGAGGTGCGCGGCGACTTCGCGCTTGTCCGGGGTGCGGCTGTCCTGCCACCACTGGCCTGTCATCGCGACCATGCCGACCAGCATCTGGGCGTACATGGCGCCGTCGGCGGCGCTGAAGCCGCGGCGGGCGAACTCGTCGGCCAGGATGTACTCCACGCGCGCCGTCACTTGGGAGAGCAGGGTGGAGAACGCGCCCTCGGGCTGCGACGGCGGGGCGTCCCGCATCAGGATGCGGAAGCCGTCCGTCCGGTCCTCGATGTAGCCCAGCAGCGCCAGGGCCGCCCGCTCAACCAGGACGCGCGGCTTGGCGTCCTCGGAGAGCGCCTCGTTGATGGAATTGAGCAGGATCCGGAATTCGTACGCCACGACCTGGGTGTACAGGCCTTCCTTGGAGCCGAAGTGCTCGTAAATCACCGGTTTGGAAACGCCGGCAGCGGCGGCAATCTCTTCGAGGGTGGTGCCGTCCAGGCCGCGGAGGGCGAATAGGCCTCGGCCGATGCCGATCAGCTGGGTGCGGCGCTGCGGCCCGGTCATTCGCGGCCTCGGGGTGTAGCCGGGAGACCGCACCGGCCTGCCGGTGCGGTGGTCCGCCCCTCCGGACACCCCTGCGCTGTTGCTCACAGCACCATCATGCCTTACCCCGCTGCCCGTCCCCGGGGGCCGGGTCGCACGAGCAACATCCTTCGTGGCAGAATTGTCTCTTGTGCCACCGGCTCGCTGCCGTGGCATGGTCCGCTCTGGTGTAATGGCAGCACCCCGGCCTTTGGAGCCGTGGAGTATAGGTTCGAGTCCTATGGGCGGAACTCTCGCGGGCTCCCGCGGCCGGAGCAAGCAGGCCGGGCGGGCGGGGGCCGGCGGTAGTCCAGTAGGATGAAGAGCACGCCGCGACCGGAATGCGGTCCGGCACGGCCGCGCGGAGCCGGCAACAAGGTAGACCACCTGGCTGTCGCCCCGGGTCAACCGAGATCGACCGAGCAGCGGCACTGAGTCAGGCCACTGAGCAAGGAGAGCCCGTACGTGAGCCCCGAGAACACCGGCCCCGCCGCCGTCATTGTCCTAGCTGCAGGTGCCGGTACCCGGATGAAATCCCGTACCCCCAAAATCCTCCATGAGATTGGTGGCCGCTCCCTCGTTGGCCACGCCCTCCATGCCGCCCGCGCCATCCGGCCGCGTGAACTGGCCCTCGTAGTCCGCCACGAACGCGACCTCGTCGCCGGCCACATCGCCGAAATCGATCCGCACGCCCTGATCGTGGACCAGGACGACGTTCCCGGGACCGGCCGCGCCGTCGAGGCCGCCCTCGAGGCCCTCGACGCCCTCCACCCCGATGCCCGGCTGAGCGGCACGGTCGTCGTGACCTACGGCGACGTCCCCCTGCTCACCGGCGAACTGCTGTCCGAGCTGGTGGCCGTGCACGAGGCGGACGGCAACGCCGTCACAGTCCTGACCGCCGTCCTGGACGACGCCACCGGCTACGGCCGCATCCTCCGCGGCGCTGACGGCACCGTGACCGGCATCCGCGAACACAAGGACGCCAGCGACGCCGAACGCGAAATCCGCGAGATCAACTCCGGTATCTACGCCTTCGACGCCGGCGTGCTGCGGGACGCCCTGGTCCACGTCACCACGGACAACGCCCAAGGCGAGAAGTACCTCACCGACGTCCTTTCCCTGGCCCGTGCCGCAGGAGGCCGCGTGGCCGCTGTCGTGACCGAGGACCGCTGGCAGGTGGAGGGCGCTAACGACCGCGTCCAGCTCTCCGCCCTCGGCGCCGAACACAACCGGCGCATCGTTGAGGCCTGGATGCGTGCCGGCGTCACCGTCGTCGACCCGGCCACCACCTGGATCGACGCCACCGTGACCCTCGACGAGGATGTCCGCCTGCTGCCCAACACCCAGCTGCACGGCGCCACCACCGTGGCGCGCGACGCCGTCGTCGGCCCGGACACCACGCTTACCGATGTACAGGTGGGGGAGGGCGCCAAGGTTATCCGCACCCACGGCTCCGGCTCCACGATCGGCGCCCGGTCCAGCGTCGGCCCCTTCACCTACCTGCGCCCCGGCACGGTCCTGGGCGAGACCGGCAAGATCGGCGCCTTCTACGAGACCAAGAACGTCACCATCGGCCGCGGCTCGAAGCTCTCCCACCTCGGCTACGCCGGCGACGCGGAGATCGGCGAGGACACCAACATCGGTTGCGGCAACATCACGGCCAACTACGACGGCGAGAAGAAGCACCGCACGGTGATTGGCTCCGGCGTCCGCACCGGCTCCAACACGGTCTTCGTGGCTCCGGTCCAGGTCGGCGACGGCGCCTACAGCGGCGCGGGCGCCGTGATCCGCAACGATGTGCCCGCCGGCGCCCTCGCCTTGTCCCTGGCCAAGCAGCGCAACTCCGAGGGCTGGGTCGTTTCGCACCGCCCGGGCTCCATTTCCGCCACGCTGGCCGAGGCCGCCGGCGCCACCTCATCATCTTCCAGTACTTCGGCATCGACAGAAGAGGGCTAGCAAACATGAGCGAAATTACGGCACACGGGGAGAAGAAGCTGGTGCTCGCCGCCGGGCGCGCACACCCGGAGCTGGCGCGCGAGATCGCCAAGGAGCTGGGCACCGAGCTGTTGCCCCTGGACGCTTACGACTTCGCCAACGGCGAGATCTACGTCCGGGCCGGCGAAAGCGTCCGCGGCACCGACGCCTTCGTCATCCAGGCGCACCCGGCGCCGCTGAACAACTGGCTCATGGAGCAGCTGATCATGATCGATTCGCTCAAGCGGGCCTCCGCCAAGCGCATCACCGTGGTCTCGCCGTTCTATCCGTACGCCCGCCAGGACAAGAAGGGCCGCGGCCGCGAGCCGATCTCCGCCCGCCTGGTCGCCGATCTCTACAAGACCGCCGGCGCCGACCGCATCATGAGCGTGGACCTCCACACCTCGCAGATCCAGGGCTTCTTCGACGGCCCCGTGGACCACCTCATGGCGATCCCGCTCCTTGCCGACTACATCCGTACCCGGGTGGGCTCGGACAACATCACCGTCGTGTCCCCGGACACCGGCCGCGTCCGCGTCGCCGAACAGTGGGCCGAACGCCTCGGCGGCGCGCCGCTGGCCTTCGTGCACAAGAGCCGCGACCTCACGGTGCCCAACCAAGCTGTCTCCAAGACCGTGGTGGGACAGATCGAAGGCCGCACCTGCGTCCTGATCGACGACATGATCGACACCGGCGGAACCATTTCCGGCGCCGTCCAGGTGCTCAAGAACGCCGGCGCCAAGGACGTTATCATCGCGGCGACGCACGCCGTGTTCTCCGATCCTGCCTCGCAGCGCCTGGCCGAGTCCGGCGCCCGCGAAGTGGTGGTCACCAACACCCTGCCGATCTCCGCGAACAAGCACTTCCCGCAGCTCACCGTGCTCTCCATCGCACCGCTGATCGCCCGGGCCATCCGCGAAGTGTTCGACGACGGCTCCGTCACCAGCCTGTTCGACGGCAACGCCTAGCAACCGCCCTGCCGGGCCCCGTTTTCGCGACGGGGCCCGGCACTGCTAAACTCGTTCCGATACCTTGGCGAGGGAGAGCGCCGGCTGGAACAGCCGGAATGCTGGTCTCCGTTATCGACTGGGTCTGAATCTCCCTTCGGAAGGGCGGCCCGGCCGCCCGGCGTTGAAGGTCGCTGACAGACCTCCGCCCTTGCTGAACACCGCTAGTCCTAGAGGAGACACCCATGTCTGAGCAGAAGCTCGCAGCAGAAGTACGCACCGAATTCGGCAAGGGCTTTGCCCGCCGCGCCCGCATGGCCAACCAGATCCCGGCCGTCATCTACGGCCACGGCGCCGAGCCGATCCACATCACCCTGCCGGCCAAGGCCACCACCCTGGCCGTCCGCACCGCCAACGCCCTGCTGTCCCTGGACATTAACGGCGAAGAGCACCTGGCCCTGGTCAAGGACATCCAGCGCAACCCGATCAAGCAGATCATCGAGCACCTCGACCTGCTGACCGTCCGCAAGGGCGAGAAGGTCACCGTCGACGTCCCCGTGCACGTCACCGGTGAGGTTGCCCCCGGCAACGTCCACAACCTCGAAATGACCACCGTCTCGCTCGAGGCCGAGGCCACCCACCTGCCGACCGCCATCGAGGTCAGCGTTGAAGGCCGCGCTGCCGGCGAGCACGTCCTCGCGTCCGACCTGGTGCTGCCGAAGGGAACCCTGCTGCTGGCCGACGCCGACGCCCTGGTTGTCAACGTCTCCGAAGCCGTCGAGATCCCTGTCGAGGAAGAAGAGACCACGGAAGAGGCTGCTGCTGCCGAAGGCGCGGAAGCCGAAGAGTCCTCCGAGGCTGCTGCCGAGTAATTACGGCGTATTCTCAGGTGGCCGGGTCCCTACGGGGCCCGGCCGCCGTCGTTTCCGCCTCCGCCCCGCCCCACGCCTCCCCGAAGGATGGATCCATGTCTGACACCTGGCTGATCGTAGGCCTCGGCAATCCGGGTTCCGAGTACGCCCACAACCGGCACAACGTCGGCCAAATGGTGCTCGACGAACTGGCGCACCGGGTCGGCGGCGGCTTCAAGTCGCACAAATCGCGCGCCCAGGTCCTGGAAGGACGGCTGGGCATCGGTGGCCCCCGGGTGGTACTGGCAAAGCCGATGAGCTACATGAACGTCTCCGGCGGTCCGGTGTCCGCGCTGGCGAAGTTCTACGACGTCGACCCGGACCGCGTCATCGCCGTCCACGACGAAATCGACATTCCCTTCAATACCATCAAGCTCAAGATCGGCGGCGGCGAGGGCGGCCACAACGGCCTCCGCGACATCTCCAAGGCGCTGGCCACGAAGGATTACCTGCGGGTCCGGGTGGGGGTGGGCCGGCCACCGGGACGGATGGACACCGCCGACTTCGTGCTGCGGGACTTCGCCGCGCCGGAGAAGAAGGAGCTTCCGTTCCTGATCGACGCGGCGGCCGACGCCGTCGAGGCGCTCATCCGCGACGGACTCCAGTCCGCGCAACAAAAGTTCCACCCGGCAAAAGCCCAGTAAGCGCCGCAGCCGCGCCGCGATGCAACCCCGGCGGCACTGTGCCGACGCCATCCGCGGCGTCTCACATGCCGGTTTTCCTTCCCAAGTGTCCCGGCTTGCCGTTATGCTCTGTCTACTTGTCGGGGGATAGAGTTACGCTACCTTCTAGGCGGACGGATCCAGGTTTGCCGTCCGCAGAGCGGTACGAAGGAAACTACATGTCGAGGGATTCACTGGGCTGGGGGAATGTTTCCACTGCATTGGCACCGGCTGAAGTTCAACGGCCTGCGGGGCCGGTGAACAGACACGCGTGGTCGGGTCTGGCACGCGGCGCCGACGCCGAACGTGTGCGGAACGCCCTCACCGCGCCCGGCAGCATGGGCGTGGTGATCACGGGAGACCGGGGCGTCGGTAAATCGCTTGTCGGACGCAGTGCCCTCACCGGTTTCGGTCCCGATGTCTACACCCTCCAGTTGCGAACGTCCGGATCCGGCTCCGCCACGCCCTACGGCTGCCTGGCGTTCACCCTGGCCCGGCTCCCGCAGAGCGCCCTCGGATCGCCCACCGCGATCCTGCACGGGATCACCTCACTGATCCGCAACGACGCCGCGGGCCGGAAGTGCGTGATCCTGCTGGACAACGCGGGGTCCCTCGACGAACAAAGCACCGGCGTCCTGCTGAACCTGCTGCAGACCGGAACGGCCCGGCTTGTCGCCACCGCGCCGCGCGCCACCGACCTGCCGCCCGACTTCTACTGGCTGATCACCTCCGGACAGCTGGCCGAGGTCCGGCTCGAAAGCATGACCGAGATCGAAACCCGCGAAGTGCTCCAGGCCGCGCTCGGGCACCGGGTGTCGACCGCCCTGGCAAGCCAGATGCACGAACTCGTCGGCGGCAGTCCCGCGCTGCTGCAGGCAGTCGTCTCGGAGCAGATCGAACGGGGCAACCTGGTGCTGGCCGGCTCCGTCTGGACACTGGTGGACGAGGTGGTGCTGGACGGGAAGACGGCCCTGGAGGATATTGTCAGGGCACGCTACGCCAGGGAATCGCCTGCGGCGCGGGAAGTGATCGAGGTGCTTTCCTGCGCACGGTGCATGTCCCTGTCCCGGCTAGCGCGCATGTATGGACCGGGACTCATTGCGGACATGGAGGACGCGGGACAGATCGTCGTCGACCGCACCGACCAGCACTTGGTGACGCTCGGGGACCGCTACCTTGGCGACATCGTGCGGAACTGGCTGAGCGTTGAGCGCCGGCTGGAGCTCCGCGACAAGGTTCCGGGCCACCAGGAAAACGAGCTGGCGGAACTGACCGTTGAGGACCTGCTGGCCTACGCCGCCTGGACGCACGACTGCCATGCCGAGCTGGCGCCCGCCCACGCGCTCGCGGCAGCGCAGGCCGCCGTCCGCCTCTTCGATCCGAAGTTCGCGCTCAAGTGCGCCGGCAGCATCAGCTCCGGCGACAGTGAATGGCCGGCGGGCCAGCTTCAGAAAGCCGCCGCGTACCTGCAGCTGGGGCTTCCGCTGCAGGCCATGTCAGCCCTCGATGACGTTTCCGAGGCGCAGATCAGGGGGCTCGAGCCGGAGGCCTTCGCCGAACTGGTCGCGGCCCAGGCCGACTGCATGGCGTGGTTGGAGGACCGCAGCGGAAAGGTGCCGGAGCTGATCCGGCAGGCGCGGCTGCGGCTGCAGGAATTCCGCCAGGACGACTCGCCTGCCGGTGAGGAAGCACTGGCGCGCGCCGGCCTGTGCCTGGACCTGTGCGAGTTCAACTACCTGTCCTTCATCGGCGACTATGAGCCGATGATGGACCGGCTCCGTGCCGCCGCCACGACCGCCGACGCCGACACGCTGGTGCCCGTGCACCGGCTCCGCGCCTCGATCATCCTGATGGAAGCACTGTGCGTGACGGGCAAAGAGCTCGAGGCCCGCCAGCTGATGCGCGAGATCGGCGGGAAGCTGAGCGATTGGTCCAACGTTCCGCGGATCCGTGAGAACTTTGCCTGGCGGGCGTTCAACGTCCTGCTGCTTTCCGGCCAGTGGCGGCAAAGCATCGACATGCTCAAGGACGCCAGCGGGCGGGCCGGCCACGGCCTGCATTCGGGCAGCGCGGCCACCGACCTCGCCGTCGGGCTCGCCTACGTGTACGCGGGCCGGGGCCACATGGCCCTGGACCCGCTGCTGGCTGCCATCGCGCAGCTCGAAGTCAGGACCAGCCTGCATGCGCTGCGGCAGGCCTACGCCGCCACGGCCTTCGCCTACGCGCAGATGGGCAACTCCGTGCAGGCCACCGTCTATCTGGATCGCGCCCGCTCGGCCGACGGGCCGGCACGATTCGTGGTCAGCAGCTCGGCTGAATTCTGCATGGATATGGCCTCCCGTTGGCTCGGCGATCCGGGGGCGAAGGATCGGCTGGTTGCTGCCGCGGAGCGGCACTTCAGAAGCGGCCGCTACACGCTGGCCGGGATTTGCATGCTGGGCGCCACGGTCAACGGCAGCGTTAAAGACTTCCAGTTCATGGAAGAAATCGCGGCGCACCGGCAGGGTCCCCTGGCGGAGCTGTCCCGGTTGGTGGCCATAGGCAGCCGGAAGAAGGACGCCGTCGTCATGCTCGAAGCCGCCGGACAGGCCGCAGCCTTGGAGCTCGACGCCGTCCAGGCCAGGTGCGCTGCCCTCGCATTCGACTTTGCCAAGGCGGCCGGGCTCGCAGGGAACGCGACCGCGGCGCACAACATGCTGGAGGTCCTGTCCGAATCGGTGCCGGCGCTGCCGATCTTGCCGCGGACCAAGGGACCCCTGCTGACCGATCGCGAGCGGCAAATCGCGGCCCTCGCAGGGAATGGAGTTTCCAACAAGGACATCGCCCAGGACATGGGTATTTCGGTTCGAACGGTGGAGGGGCACTTGTACCAGGTATTCACGAAACTCGGGGTGTCCTCGCGGAGTGATCTGCTTGGCCTCATCTAGGACGCGGGCGGAGGCCAGCGTCGAGGGGGAGGGCCGCGTCCTCACCGGCCGCTCCGAGGACGTGAGTTCCGCGGTGGAAGCCCTGCAGGGAACGCGGGCGGCGGTGCTGCTGCTGGGCGACCACGGGATCGGCAAGTCAACGCTGATGGAGACCGTAGCGGCCAAGCTCGACGGCGAGGTGACTCCGGTGCGCCTGCACGGCAGCCCGGCCCTGAGCCACGTGCCGTACGGTGTGCTTGCGCCGTTCATCGTAGAGCTGCCCGTCGAAGAGGCCACCTCCCAGCTGGCTGTGCTGCGGATCTTCTGGAGCTACCTGGAAGGCCAGCGGCGGGCTACCCAGAAACCCCTCCTGTTGATTGTCGACGACGCCCACGACCTGGATGAGGCGACGGCGGGTGTGCTGGTGGAGCTCGCCGCCGCCGGCTGGGCAAAACTGCTCGTCAGTGCGGCGGCCCGGCCCGGCCTGCCGGAGCCGCTCCTGCAGCTCTGGTTCGAGGGCATTGCCGACCGTCACGACCTGCGCCCGCTCACGCGGGATCAAACGGCCGAAATCCTGGCGCAGCAACTGGGTCCCCAGGTCCTGCCCAACGTTGCCGAGGTGCTCTGGGAGGCGTCCGCCGGCAATCCGCTGCTGCTGAGCTGCCTGGTCGACGACGCAAGAAGCGACGGGACGCTGCTGCAGCGCAACGGCGTGTGGCTACTCAGCCGCCAGCTGAACAGCCACGGCGAACGGCTGACCGACGTCGTCCGCCGCCAGCTCCTCCAGCGCTCAGCCGAAGAGCGCAAGGCCCTGAACCTCGTCGCGCTCGCCGAGCCGGTGTCCCGGAGCCTGATCGAAGCCATCGTGGACGAGTCCACCGTCGCGGCGCTGATCGAAGAGGAACTGCTCCGGGTCTCGGACGCACCCGAGCCTGAACTGCGGTTGTGGCATTCGGTCTATGGCGACACTCTCCGCAACCTGATCTCCCCTGCCCGCAGCCTCCAGCTCCGGCAAAGCCTGCTGCGGCTGATGGACCGGGAACCGGCGTCGGCCGAGGGGCTGCTCCGCCACGTGAGCTGGTCGCTGGAATGCGGCGTCGAGGTCGAGGACCGGCAGCTGCTCCGGGCGGCGGTGCTGGCCAGCAGGCTCTTCGAGGACGAACTGGCCCGCAAGGCCGCCTCCCAGGTCAAGGACCCGGAGCTGCAGATGGCCGCGCGGTCCGTGATAGCAAGGACGCACTACAACACCTCGAACCATCAGGCTGCCCGGGAAATCCTCGAGGCGGATTTTGCCCAGGGACGCACGGTGGCGAGCCTGCTTACCGGGTCCCTGCTGTGGGCCGCGGTCCTGTCAGCACTGGGCCATTCCCCGGCCGACATCATCGCGCGCACTGACGCGTTGCTGCGCGCCGGCGAGCGGCTGGCCGCTGAGAACCCCGGCGATGCCGATGACATTCTTGCCGCGACCCGGGACCGGGTGCGGATCATCCGCAGCATGGTCCTGGCCATGGCCGGCGATGGCGGCGGGGCTGAGACCGCGGGCACCCAGGACACGGGCACCGTCGGCGAAGTTTCCGGCCGCGGCGGTGACCGGCTCCCGGCCGACAGGCTGGACAGGGCCTTCAGGCTGGCGCTCGAATCGGAGCAGCTGCTGGTCCAGGGCAAAGCGGACGGCGCCTACGCGGCGGCGGCGGCAGCCCTGGAGGCAGCCGGGGCCGACCATGACGAGCTGTATTTCCTCACCGACTTCCTGGTGGTCCGCGCCGTCACAGCCGTTATCCATGCGGGGGACTGGAAGGCGGCGGAAAACCTGATGGGCGGGTTCGTGGCGTCTTTCGGACCGAGCCTGATCTCCTTCGGCGGAGGCGTGCACGCGGCCACCGGCATCATTTTGCTCTACCAGGGCAGGGCGGCGGAGGCCAAACGGACGTTGCGTGCGGGGCTTGAGGCCCTGCGCGTCGCCGACCCCCAGCAGCTGTTTTCCGTGACGGCGGCGATGGCCTTCGCCGCCGCCGCAGAAATCGGCGCCACGGAAAAGGCCGCGGGATTGCTGGCGGACTACGAAGCCGCCCGGCCCGCTGTCTCCCGGTACCTGCGGACGCTCTCCGAGATGGCCGTGGTGTACGGCAAGGCCAGGCTGGGCGGCCACCCGCGCGCTTCGGAGGAACTGGAACGACTGGCCACCCCCGACGGCCCCGGGAACACCCCAGGGCTGGAGTTCGACGCGCTGTTCTTCCGGCTGGCCCTTGGCGATACGGACGCCGCCGCGCGGCTCCGGGAGCTCCAGCCGTTGCTGGAAGGACGCCGGGCCTCAGCCGTCTGCGGCTACGCGGAGGCGCTCCGCACAGAGCAGCCCGCGCAGTTGCTCGATGCCGCCAAGAACTGTGAAGAAGCCGAGCTTTGGGGCTTCGCTGCCTTGGCGTACGGTGCCGCGGCCAGCGCCTACCACGACGCCGGCGACACGCTGCGGGAGCGGATGGCAGTGTCGCAGCGGCAGCGCTGCCGCGATCGTGCCGAGAGCCTCTCCGGGCAGGAAGCATCCGGTCCGGACGACACTCTGGGGCTCCTGACCCGCCGGGAACGGGACATCGTGGCGCTGGCAGTCCGCGGCCTGAGCGACAAGCAAATCGCCGAGGAGCTGCAGGTCTCGGTCCGGACCGTTGAAGGCCACCTGTACCGCAGCTACGCCAAGCTAAACATCAGCGGACGCGACGAACTCAGAAAGTTGGCTGCGGAGTAGGGGATTCCTGCTTCGCTCGCTATTCATCACCTGCAGCACTCGCGGACCGCCGCCGACTACTTGGTTTGCCGCCCACAGGTGTCGTGCGATTTCTGAGTACAGGCAGGTAGAGGCGGGAGCGATACCCGCACCGCAATCGAGTACTACCTACGGATGTCTTTGCCGGAGACAGTCCATACCTTGGATATATCACTGGTTAAACATTGATTGCGAAGGTCTCTCCCATGTTTCAGCAAGAAGCCGGCGTGCCTGCTGGCAGCGGTAAAACGGACGCGCTCTTAGCAACACACCGGACAACCCAGGGGCGGCAGGATAAACCATTCACTAGACAGCAAACCGTTTCGGAGATCGTCGAGACCCTGACTTCGGGGGCAGGGTGCGGCGTCGTGATCGTGGGCGAACACGGGGCGGGCAAGTCCTTCATTGCCCAGCGTGCGCTCGAACAGCTCGGCGACGAGTACCTGGTGGTCCAGGTCCGGGGGAGCTCCATCGCTTCGAAGCTGCCCTACGGCGCGTTGAGCGTACTCCTCAACGACCTGGACGCCTCGCACCTGGAGCACCCCCTGATGGTGCTGCGCGGGCTCACCCACTTGCTGCACGCGAAGGCCGAGGGCCGCGGCGTCGTCCTGTTCGTGGATAACGCGCACGACCTGGATGACCTGTCCTGCATGATGGTGGCCCAACTCAGTGCCGGCGGGCACGTGACACTACTTGCGGCCAGCGTGGACCTGCACCACGTAGGCGGGGACATCATGGGGCTCTGGAAGGATGACCTGCTGCGCCGGGTAGACCTGGAACCCTTCGACTTCGCCGAGACTTCGGCCACGCTGGACCAGGAATACGGGGGGCACTTTTCGCATTCCGCCGCTAGGGCGCTCTGGACTGCAAGCGGCGGCAATGCCCTCTTCCTGCATTCGCTGGCGCGGGAACAGATCAAGCTCGGCACTATAGTCCGGCAGGACAGTTCCTGGGTCCTCGACGGCCGTCCGATCGCCCTGACCGGCGAAGTGCGGGACGTGGTCAAGGCCCGGCTGAACAGGCTCAGCCCCGGCCAGCGCGACGTCTTCGAACTGCTGGCGCTCGCCGGAGCGGTTCCGCTGCAGACGCTGATGAGAATCTTCAATCCGCAGGATATGGACAACCTGCAGGAGCGGGCCCTGATCCAGGTCAGCCACGACCACCCGCCGATGGTCAGTGTCGCCAACGCGGTCACCGCGTCGATCGTCGCCAGCGTCGTCCCTCCGGGCCGTAGCGCCGAGCTCCGCCGTCGGCTGACCGCCGTGCTGTCGGACACCGACCAAGAAAAGGACGGGGGAGCCGCGGACCTTGGCTGGGCGCTGGACTGCGGAGAGCCGATCAGCGTCGAAACCGCCGTGGCGGCCGCGCACCGGGCCAACGACGCTTCGGATCCCGTCTCGGCGCTCAGGTACATCCACGAAATCGATGGATCCGAGGCGCTCGCCGCGGCGGCCGTCGAAACGGTTCGGGCCCACCTCGCGCTCAACAACAACGAGCCAGCGCGGAGGGTCCTCCACGGAATTGATAACGCCCGGGAGGACGTCCCGCTGACCGAGTGGATAGCCTTGCAGCTTCTCCGGGCCGAGCTGGAGCGCCGAAGCCCCGCCACTGCGGCCGATGCCCGGGCCAGGCTGCGAACGGTCCGGGAGCGTCTCTCCGCTGAACCGGCGGAGAACCAGACGGCGGAAGATCCGGCCACGCTGGAGCGCGGCCGGCGGCAGCTGCGCCTGGCCGAGGTCAAGCTGGCGGCCTTCGAGGGCCGCTACGACGACATCCTGGCAGTCCGTGCCGACCTTGACCCTGAACTGGGCAGCGAAACCGGCATTCTCACCGCGAGCCTGCTCTGCGAGACGATGGCAGTCAGCGGCAATGTCCTTGGCGCCATGGCGTTGGGAAAACAGATCATGGCCGCGGCCGCAACGGTCCCGCTGGCGGACAGTACCCTGCGCGACATCAGGGGCCGTTTCCTGCTGCTGCTGCTCCTTTCCGCTAAGTTCCGGGAGGCGTCTGCCTTCATCGCGGCCGCATCCGGCACGGTTGAACCGCACGCCCGCCTCGGCGGGATGTTCGAAATCGGCCAGGGCGTCATCGATCTTCATGCCGGGCGCCTGGAGACAGCCATTCCGTGGCTGGAAGCCGGGATGCGGCAGCTCCGGACTCAGGATCCGGACGGGCTGTCCGGCCTGGCAACGGCCGCCTGTGCGTACGCGGCGGCGCTCGCCGGCAACGAGGAGAAAGCCAGCCTGCTGCTCGCCGAAGTGGCGCAGCCGCAGCGCCCTGGCTCCTGGTTGATGGGCCGGGTGACCCGCTACTTTGAGCTCGGCGCACTGGCTGAACTCGGCCAACGCGCCGCCGCCATCCGATCCCTCGTCGCCGAGGCATCCAGCGAGGCGGACGCCGGCTCCCCGGCCACCGGGCTGCTCTTCCTGTCCGCGGCGGCCAGGCTCGGAGACCGCCAGCTATGCCAGAAGCTTGAGGGCCTCGCCGCCCAGGTCACCGGGCACTTCGCCCAGCTGTGCCTGCGCCTGGCGGAGGGAGTGAAGGACAGCGCCAGCGAGCAGCTGCTGGCGGTCGCCAAAGATGCGGACGCAGCCGGTAACGCTCTCTTCGCCCGCGACGTGGCGCGAAGGGCGGTGTTCTGCGCCAACGAATCCGGTAACCGGATCGCGCTTCGCCTCTCGCAGCGCACCGAACAGTCCCTCGACGACCGGTTCGGAAGCCCGGGGAACGGTCTGCACTCGCTGACCACCTCAACCCTGACGGCCCGGGAGTGCGAAGTGGCTGTTCGGGCCGCGGCCGGAACTTCCAACCGCAAGATCGCGGAACAGATGCACGTCTCGGTCCGCACCGTGGAAGGCCACCTGTACCAGGTGTACTCGAAACTCCATGTTGCGAGCCGGGCGGAGCTTAAGGACGTTATCTCGGCCCCGGCGGCGAGCGCCCGCATCGGCTGAGCGGCACAGAGACAGAACCGGCCTCCGGGACCGGCCGACGACGGCGCGAAAGGCATCGTGTGGAAAGCCTGACTGATTCCGCCACGTTGATCGGTCGATCCGGTGTCGTCCGGGATATCGTCCACTGCCTGCGTGACGAGGGAAGGGCCGGGGCCCTGATTGTCGGCGGCGCCGGGTCGGGGAAGACCGTCGTCGTCAAGGCCGTTCTGGCGGAGCTCAGGCCGCAGGGATCCGTGATCCGCCTCGCCGCGACACCTGCGCTCGCGGCAGTCCGATTCGGGGCGCTGACGCCCTATCTGGCAGGCCTGGCGGACCACGATCTCGATTCCTATGCGGCGGTGCTCGGGGCGGTTACTGCCAGCCTGAGATCCGAGCCGGCCCTCGCGCTGTTCGTGATCGACGACGCCCAACACCTGGACCCGGGGACCGTCCAGCTGATCGCGCAGGCGGTAGCCACGGGCGCGGCGCGGGTGCTGGCCGCCTGCCGCCCGGGCCTTCTGGTCCCGGAGGAGTTCCTGGCCCTGTGGGGCGACGGACTCATCTCAAAGTTTGATCTCGCGGCCCTGAGCCGTGCCGAGGTGCACCAGCTCTGCGAACAAGTGCTGCGGGCCGACGTGTCTCCGTGGGTAAGCGAACTGTTTTCCGCGGTGACCGGAGGCAATCCGTTCATGCTGATCTCGCTGATAGACCATGCGCGCGATACCGGCGCGATCGGAAACCGCCGCGGAACGTGGTTTCTGTTGGCTCCGCCGGACCTTGGCGATGTTCCGGCGGCGGACCTGGTGGACCACCAGCTCCGTTCCATGTCAGCGGAGGAGAGAACCGCCGCGGCCATCGTTTCCCTGGCCGGGCCGCTATCGCTGGGCCAGATTCTTAGGTTCAGCAGTCCGCGGGCCGTTGACGCGCTCGAGATGGCCGGGATCATCACGGTCTCTCGGGACCTGGACCGCATCGTCAGGCCGGCCAGCCCGCTCATCGGCGAAATCATCCGACGGCGCGTCCCCGCGGGCCGGAGCGCCAGCCTGAGATCCAGTCTCCTGGCCCTTCCCTGGGTGGGCGCCGTGCTCCCGGATGCTGCGCTGAACCAGCTCCGCTGGTCGCTGGATTCAGGAGCGGAACTGCCCGCCCCGGAACTGCTCGCGGCCGCTGCGGCCGCCAACGCCGGCCTGGACGCCGAGACCGCGATCCGGGCGGCGGGCTCCGTTCCGGAGGGCCCATTCCTCTCGGAGGCCAAGATCCAGTTGGCCTACTCGAGCTACATCCTCGGACGCCTCGGGGAGGCCGCCGAGCTGCTCGAGGCTGCGCAACCGCTGAAGTACGGCCGGGAGTCCTACCTGGCTGCCCGCCTCGCTGCCCGGCTCGGAACCGCAGCGGAAGGTCTCGATGTGCCGCGCGGGGAAGGCTCCGGGGAACCGGTTCCCGGCGGCCCGGATCAGCCGGCGCAGGAGGAGGCAAGCGTGGGACTCGCCTCCGCGCTCTGGCTCGAGGACTGGGACGGCAGAACCGCCGAGCTCCAGGGGATGCTTCAGGAGCTGATCGTCGCCGCCGGCGTCAATGCGGAAATCCGGATCCCAGCGGAGGCCCGGCTTGCCGAGGTCTGGACCGCCCAGGGCCGGGTGCTGGAAGGACTGGCCCTGGTCCGGGGAGCGTGGCGCGAGGTGCGCCAGGAGGGCCACGCGCTTCCCCTGGTCTACGAGGACGTGTTGGCGCGGTACTGTCTGAGCCTGATCCGGGCCGGGGAGTGGGAGGAGCTCGCGTCGGTCCTGGACGACTATTCTTCGAACATGGCCTCCCGGCTGGTGTACAGCGGCGGAATGCTGCACGTGATGCGCGGCTACTCCCGGCTGCGGCAGGGGCGGGTCCCGGAAAGCCTGGCGGAGCTGCTGCTCGGCATCGAGGAACTCCAGATCGCCGACCCCTGGGAACTGTCCGCCTTCGCAAGCGCACTGACGGCGTACGCCGCCTCCGCCGTCGGGCACGCCGGTGAGGCCGCGGAGCAGGCGCAGGCATTCCGCAGCGCCGCCTACCGGTCGCCGGACACGCTGCGGCTCCTCGCCGAGGCCTACTGCACCGCCGCCGAACAGGGCTCCGGCCGGGCCGCCGACGAGGCGCGCCTCGAACTGGGCCGGCTCGCAGACGAGGCTCAGCGGCAGGGACTCCGGGCCGTCGAGACCGATATCCGCCGGCTGGCCCTCCGCGGCGGCGACACCACAGCAGCCGCTGCGCTCGCCGCCAGCAGCGGCGCCGTCGACGTACCGGAGGCGCGCCTGCTACGGACCTACGCGCTCGCCGTCACGGCCGCGGATTCGGCCGGGCTCACGGCGCTCAGCGACCAGGCGGCGGGCGCCGGGCATCTGCTGCTGGCCCTCGAATCCGCGCAACAGGCCGCACGCCTGCTGGAGAACGATCCGGAGAAGTGGAAGCTCACCGCCGTGCAGCGCAAGGTCCACCGCCGAATGGTCGCGGCCGGCATGTCGGGCCAGCTGAACATGGTCCACGGTGAACACCGCGCCGAACTCACCGCCCGGGAAGCCGAGATCCTCAAGCTGGTGGTTGGCGGAGACACGAACGCAGAAATTGCGGCCAAGCTCACCGTCTCACAGCGGACCGTCGAAGGGCACCTGTACCGGATCTTCGGAAAGCTCGGTGTCAGCCGCCGCGGCGAACTCGTGGAAATCCAAAAAGATCTTGACCTGCCCTGAAATCCGTATCCGCAGGTACTGAGATGATTCACCGCGCAAATCCACGCATTTTCCGCCGGCGCCGCCTGTCCGCGTGCGTATCAGGCGCGTGGGACCGAAGCCGGACGAGTATGGCCAAGTAGTGCAGCTGTCCGGAAAGGGGTAGAAGTCGGGTAAACCCTACTCGTGTGCAGATTGGGCCCTCACGATTGACTTAAGTCAGTCCCGGGAATGACTCAAAAGGTCCTAAAATTAATGACTAAAGGGCGGTATTGGAATGCGGGCAACCGCAGCTGCCACCGGAAACGGTGTTTGCGTCGATCCCTCCCACATCCGAACTCCTTCATTGGAACCGTACGGTGCCGCAACTGGCAGCCGTACCCCATAGACGGAGCCGGCGGCGTCAGAGCCTTCTGAGACCGAGGCTCTCCCCCCAGCCGCCGCCGGCTCCCTTTTTACGGTCTGCAGCACGGAAAGTCGGGGGAACCGCCGGGGCGCGGCAACGAACACCGCGCCGGCCTCCGTAGACGGGGCAAATGTTCAAAGAGTCAACCGTTCGAATCAATGCCCCGCCAGGGCGCCAAGCACCCCGGCGGGGCATTTGATGTCCTGGGACGGGGCCGAAACCCGGTACTTCGGGAACGTGGGATAATTAGGTCTAATCTGCGTGACGTAATAGGGCCGCCCGCTGCGGCGTCCCCGCTACGCCCCAGCGAAAACCGATCCAGGAGTTACTGCCCATGGTTGCCACCCCAGCCCATCTCCTCAGCTCAGCCACGGCGCTGGGCAACGAGGAGGTCACGCGGATCCGCAACGACTTCCCGATCCTGCACCGGTCCGTCAACGGGCACCCTCTCGTCTACCTGGATTCCGGTGCCACCTCGCAGAATCCGCTCAGCGTGCTGGAAGCGGAGCAGGAGTTCTACGAGCAGCGGAACTCTGCGGTGCACCGCGGCGCGCATTACCTTGCGGTGGAAGCCACCGATTCGTTCGAGGACGCGCGCGAGACCGTGGCGGCCTTCATCGGCGCGGACCCGGACGAGCTGATCTGGACCTCCAACGCCACCGAGGGCCTGAATCTGCTCAGCTACTCCTTCCTGAACGCCTCACTGCCCGGCGCCCCGGCTGAGGCCGCCCGCTTCGCGCTCGCCGCCGGCGACGAGATCGTGGTCACCGAGATGGAGCACCACGCCAACCTGATTCCCTGGCAGCAACTCGCGGCCCGTACCGGAGCCGTGCTGAAGTACATCCCGGTGGACGACGCCGGCGCCCTGGACCTCGAAGCCGCCGCCAAGCTGATCGGCGGCCGTACCCGGGTGCTGGCCTTCACCCACGCCTCCAACGTCCTCGGCACGATCAACCCGGTGGACACGCTGGTCTCGCTGGCCCGCAGCGTCGGCGCCCTCGTGGTGCTGGATGCCTGCCAGTCAGCGCCGCACCTTCCGCTCGACGTCAAGTCCCTGGACGTGGACTTCGCCGTGTTCTCCGGGCACAAGATGCTCGGCCCCACCGGGATCGGTGGCCTCTACGGGCGCTCGGAGCTGCTCAACGCGATGCCGCCGTTCCTGACCGGCGGTTCCATGATCACCACCGTCACCATGGAGCGCGCCGCGTTCCTGCCCAGCCCGCAACGTTTCGAGGCGGGCACCCAGAAAATCTCGCAGGCAGTGGCGCTCGCCACGGCGGCCAACTACCTCAGCGAAACCGGGCTCGCGCGGATCCACGCCTGGGAAGCGGAACTGGGCCAGCGGCTCGTGGCGGGGCTGGAGGCCATCCCCGGGATCCGTGTGCTGGGTCCGGCGGCGGGCGAGGAACGGATCGGGCTGGCCGCGTTCGACGTCGCCGGGGTGCACGCGCACGACGTCGGGCAGTTCCTCGACAGCCGCGGCATCGCCGTCCGCGTGGGACACCACTGCGCCCAGCCGCTGCACCGCCGGCTCGGGCTCACGGCGAGCACGAGGGCCAGCACCTACCTGTACAACACCACGGACGACGTCGACGCGTTCCTCGACGCCGTCGCCGGGGTCCGCGGATACTTCCAAGCCTGAGGACGGCACTGCATGAGTCTTGACCAGTTGTACCAACAGATCATCCTGGAGCACTCGAAGGCACGGCACGGCAGCGGCCTGGCCGGCGCCGGCGTGCCCGAGGGCGCCAGCAGCGGCCAGTCGCACCAGCTCAACCCGGTCTGCGGCGACGAAATCACAATGAGGGTCTCGGTGGCCGGCGGTATGGTCAGTGAGCTGCGCTGGGACGGCGAGGGTTGTTCGATCTCGATGGCCTCCGCCTCCGTGCTGACCGACCTCGCCGAGGGCCTGGACCCGGACGAGCTGCACAGCGTGATCGAGAGCTTCCGGGAGGTGCTGCGCTCCCGCGGCAAGGTCCCGGCCGATCCCGAGATCCTGGGCGACGCGGCGGCCTTCGAAGGCGTGTCCCGGTATGCCGCCCGGGTGAAGTGCGCGATGCTCTCCTGGGTCGCCGCCGAGGACGCCCTCGGCCAGGCGGTCGCGGCGCAGGAAGCCGCCGGGTAGGACTGTAACCGCGGTCGCCGGGACGCCGACCGCGTTCACACCTGATCGCTCAAACGCCGAACGCGGCCGCCGGATAACCGGCGGCCGCGTTCGTTTGTAACCGCGTTCGTTTGTCCGCGTTCGTTTGCGGCCTCGCCGCAGGGTGCCCGCGCCGCAGGGTGCCCGCGCAGGCACCCGGCTCAGCCGAGCAGGCCCGCGATCCCGATGGCCGCCGTCGCCGCGCCGAGCAGCATCGAGACACTGACCAGCACGACGTGGACGGTCAGGAACCGGGTGGCCTTGCCGGCGGCGTCGCGCGCCCTCGGGTCTTTCATGACCCGGCGTAGGAACTGGGGCCAGACGGCAAGGGACCAGACGCCGGCCACAATCAGGACGACGGCGAGGGCGGCGGGCAGCTCCATCGCCTAGTGGCTTTCGAGCCAGGCCTGGGCCTGCGTCGACTGGATGTTGAGGGCCTTGCCGACCATCGGCTCGGCCGCGTCGGCGATCTTCCCGCCCAGCAGCGGCACGGACGAGGTGACGGTGCCCTCCAGCTCGATCCGGGTGCTGCCGCCCTCGGCGACGAGCCGCTGCACGGCGTTGACGTCCAGCGGGGCGCCGGCAACCTTCAGCGAGATGTTGCTCTGCCGCGAGCCGTCGGCCTCCGGGGCGCCCCAGCTCTCCAGCTGCGTGACCTTCAGGCTCTCGCCCACGAACTTGCGGGCCAGGTCCGGCATCCGGTTGGTCGGGATGGTGCGGACGGTGGTGGTGTTGAAGGCACCGGCCGGGTCGCCGTCGAGGGTGAACGATTCGAGGGTTCCGCCGACGAGCTCGCTGGTGTGGCGCAGGAAGTCCTCATTGACGAAAACTGCCGTGACGCTCTCGACGCTGTGCGGCAGGGTGGTGGATGCACTCAGGGCCATTGGGGGTCCTCCATGGGGTCTAGCTGGTCATTTCGGGCTCCCAACATCCTACGCGCTGGGCCTCGCCGGTTCCGATTCGGCCTCTGGCCCCGTCGCCGGCCCCCTCTCTCGCTCCGTCTCTCGCCCCCTCTCTCGCTCCGTCTCTGCGAGGCGTTGCGCCGCCGCCGCTATGTTCCGCGACATGGCGGGAAAAATCAGGCTGTGGAACGGCAATACTGCGAGCCAGTAGAGCTTGCCGCTGAGGCCCTTGGGGAAGAAGATGGCCCGCTGCCGGTAGCGGCTGCCGGCGCCCTCGGGTTCCACTGAGAGTTCCAGCCAGGCCCGGCCGGGGGCGCGCATTTCCGCGCGCAGCCGGAGCAGCCGGCCGCGGTCGATCCGCTCGACCCGCCACCAGTCCACCACCTCGCCTTCAGCCAGCAGGTGCGGGTGCCGCCGCCCGCGCGCCAGGCCCGCCCCGCCGGTGAGCTTGTCCAGCCAGCCGCGCACGCTCCACGCCAGCGGCATGGAATACCAGCCGTTGCGGCCGCCGATGCCCTCGATGATGGTCCAGACGTGTTTAGGGTCAACCGAGCTGGAATAGCTGCGCTCATCGACGTAGACGCGGTGGCCGGCCCACTCCGGGTCGCTGGGCAGCGGGTCGGCGTCGGCGCCGGCGTTGGCCCACGTGGTCTCCACCTGCCCGTCCCGTTCCCTGCCCAGGGCCAGGGCCACGGCGCGCCGGTAGGGGGTCAGGCCACCCTCGGGCAACGGGATGTAGGCGTCGATGTCATGCTCCCGCGAGACCGCATCGTGCTGCAGCGACTCCACGAGCGGCAGCGACATGGACAGCGGGATCGGCGTGGTCAGCGCCACCCACATGCCTGCCAGCTTGGGCGCCGGGATGGGGAGGGCCAGCACCACCCGGTGCGGGAGCCCGGCCTCCGCCGCGTACTGCTGCATCATCCCGGCGTAGCTGAGCACCTGCCGTGAGCCGATGTCGAAGGTGCGGTTGATGCTGCCCTCCAGCGAGGCCGCGCCGACGAGGTAGTGCAGCACGTCCCGCACCGCGATGGCCTCGATCTTGTTCCGCACCCAGCTGGGCGCCGGCATCACCGGCAGGGTCTCGGACAGGTGCCGGATCATCTCGAAGGAGGCCGAGCCGGACCCGATGACCACGCCCGCCTGGAACACGATCGCGTCCACCGGTCCGTCGAGGAAGACCTTGCCCACCGCCTCACGTGAACGCATGTGGGTGGAGAGCTCGGCGCCGGAGGGGTGCAGTCCGCCGAGGTAGACGATCCGCTCCACGCCGGCCCCGGCGGCAGCCTTCGCCGCCGTCTGCGCCATTGCCTTTTCCTTGGCCTCGAAACCGGCGCCGCCGGCCATCGAGTGGACCAGGTAGTAGAGCACGTCGACGCCGGTGAGCGCCTCCTGCAGCGCCGCGCCGTCGTCGAGGCTGCTCTGGACCACCTCGACCTGCTCCAGCCACGGGACGCCGGCGATTTTCGCCGGGGTGCGGACCAGGACCTTCACCCGGTGGCCGGCCTCGAGCAGCCGGGGGACCAGCCGGCCGCCGATGTAGCCGGTGGCGCCGGTCACCAGCACGGTCTTCGGATTGGTGGCGTGTGGGCTGCCGTTCATGGGTGGCTCCTTCGTCATTGCGGATATAAGCCATTCGGAGCGCCGGCCCGGCTGGACTGCAAGCCCGGACGGGAGTCCAGCCAACGGCGTCCGTCCTGCCAGCTTAGTCCCGGGTGCCGGGCCCCCGCCGGGTCGCGGTAGGCTGGAAGTACCCGGGATTCTTGCGAATTTCGGGTATTCGTGTTGCCTGCATGTCCGTGATCACTTCAGGAGTTCCCGCCATGAGCCACAACGGCCCTTCTCTTTCCGGTCTGCGGCGTGTCCTCGCCGAGGACGCGACTTTCGCCCGGGTGCAGGCCGCAGCGTCGCGGCCCTTCACGGCCCGCGGCGAGGATTACCAGATCAGCGCCCCGGCAGGCCTGCGCGCCGCGCTGCTCGCGGAGATGGCCGACGGACTCGCGGCGGGTAACGCGTCCGACGGCGGGGCTCCCGACGGCGGCGCGCCGGTGGTGCTGGCCGTCACCGCGACCGGCCGCGAGGCCGAAGACCTCGCCGCCGCGCTGGGCGCCTTCCTGCCGACGGGCTCGGTGGCGGAATTCCCCAGCTGGGAGACCCTGCCGCACGAGCGGCTCTCGCCGCGCTCCGATACCGTCGGCCGCCGCCTCTCCGTGCTCCGCCGCCTCGCGCACCCTGAAGCCGCCGGCGGCGGCGCGCTGCGGGTCGTCGTCGCACCCGTCCGCGCCGTGGTCCAGCCGATCGTGGCAGGGCTCGGCGAGCTCGTTCCGGTGACGCTCAGCGTGGGCCAGGAGGTTCCGTTCGGCGAGGTCGTCAAGAACCTGGCGGCCGCCGCGTACGCCCGGGTGGACATGGTCACCCGGCGCGGGGAATTCGCCGTCCGCGGCGGCATGCTGGATGTCTTCCCGCCCACCGAAGACCACCCGATCCGGGTGGAGTTCTTTGGCGACGAGGTCGAACAGATGCGCTGGTTCGCCGTCGCCGACCAGCGCTCGCTGACCGCGCCCGGCGTGCACCACCCCACCGAACTGCACGCCCCGCCGTGCCGCGAAATCCTCATCACGCCCTCGGTCATGTCCCGGGCCGCGACGCTCAAGGCCGAGCTGCCCGCCGCGGCGGACATGCTGGAGAAGATCGCCGGCGGGATCGCCGTCGAAGGCATGGAGTCCCTGGCCCCGGTGCTGGTCGAATCCATGGTGCCGTTCCTGGACCAGTTCCCGGCGGGCTCCATCTCCGTGGTGATCGAACCGGAAAAGGTCCGCACCCGCGCCCACGACCTCGCCGCCACCAACGAGGAGTTCCTCGAGGCGGCCTGGTCCACGGCCTCCGAAGGCGGGACCGCTCCGCTGGACCTGAGTTCCGCGGCCTCGGCGGCGCTGCACTCGGCGAGCTTCCGCTCGCTCGGCGAAACCCGCAGCACGGCACTGGCCCACGGGGTGTCCTGGTGGTCCATCACCTCCCTCGCGAGCGACGAGGAGCTGCTGCCCGAGATCGACGTGCTGAACCTGCACGCCCGCGAACCGCGCGGCTACCAGGGCGACGTGGCCGAGATGATGGACTTCATCGGCTCGCACGTGCGGGAGCAGTGGCGGATCGTCGTCGCCACCGAGGGCCCCGGCCCGGCGCAGCGCCTCGCCGAGCTCTTCCACGACAACGACATCCCGTGCGCCCGGGTGGAGTCGCTCGACGCCGAGCCGCAGCCCGGCCTGATCGAGGTGACCACCGCCGCCGTCGGACGCGGCTTCGTCCTGGACACGCTGAAGGTGGCCCTGCTGACCGAGGCCGACCTGCTGGGCCGCACCTCCGCCGGCTCCACCAAGGACATGCGCAGGATGCCGTCCAAGCGGCGGAACGCCGTGGACCCGCTGCAGCTGCTGGCGGGCGACTTCGTCGTGCACGAACAGCACGGCATCGGCCGGTTCGTCGAGCTGATCCAGCGCAAGGTCGCCGGCGGGGGCGACGGCGTGCGCGAGTACCTGGTGCTCGAATACGCGCCCTCCAAGCGCGGCGCCCCCGGTGACCGCTTGTTCGTCCCCACCGACCAGCTGGACCAGGTCACACGCTACGTCGGCGGCGACACCCCGGTCCTGAGCAAGATGGGCGGCTCGGACTGGGCCAGCACCAAGTCCAAGGCGCGCAAGGCCGTCAAGGAGATCGCCGGCGAGCTGATCCGGCTGTACTCGGCCCGGATGGCTTCCCGCGGCCACGCCTTCGGCCCGGACACCCCCTGGCAGCGCGAGCTGGAGGAGGCCTTCCCCTATGTGGAGACGCCGGACCAGCTGACCACCATCAACGAGGTCAAGGCGGACATGGAACGGGAGATCCCCATGGACCGCCTGGTCTCCGGCGACGTCGGCTACGGCAAGACCGAGATCGCCGTCCGGGCCGCGTTCAAGGCCGTGCAGGACGGCAAACAGGTGGCCGTGCTGGTGCCCACCACGCTGCTGGCGCAGCAGCACTATGAGACCTTCACCGAACGCTTCTCCGGCTTTCCGCTGCGGGTCAAGCCGCTGTCCCGCTTCCAGGGCGCCAAGGAGGCCAAGGAGACGGCCGAGGGCGTGAAGAGCGGTGCGGTGGACGTCGTGATCGGCACGCACCGGCTGCTGTCCAAGGACTTCGCGTTCAAGGACCTGGGCCTGGTGATCGTGGACGAGGAGCAGCGCTTCGGCGTCGAGCACAAGGAAGCGCTCAAGAAGATGCGCACCAACGTGGACGTTCTGGCCATGAGCGCCACCCCCATCCCGCGCACCCTGGAGATGTCCCTGACCGGCATCCGGGAGACCTCCACCCTGGCCACCCCGCCGGAGGAGCGGCACCCGGTGCTGACCTACGTGGGCCCGTACACGGACAAGCAGACCTCGGCCGCGATCCGGCGCGAGCTGATGCGCGAGGGGCAGGTGTTCTTCGTGCACAACCGGGTTTCCACGATCGAGCGCACGGCGGCGAAGATCCGCGAACTGGTCCCGGAGGCCCGTGTCGAGGTGGCACACGGCAAGATGTCCGAGGGCCGGCTGGAGCAGATCATCGTGGACTTCTGGGAGAAGCGCTTCGATGTGCTCGTCTGCACCACCATCATCGAGACCGGCCTGGACATCTCGAATGCCAACACCCTGATTGTGGACGGGGCGGATAAATACGGGCTCTCCCAGCTGCACCAGCTGCGCGGACGCGTGGGCCGCGGGCGGGAACGGGCCTACGCCTACTTCCTCTACCCCTCGGAAAAGCCCCTGGGCGAGGTGGCGCTGGAACGGCTCAAGGCGGTCGCGACGCACAACGAACTCGGCGCCGGTATGCAGCTGGCCATGAAGGACCTTGAAATCCGCGGCGCGGGCAACCTGCTGGGCGGTGAACAGTCCGGCCACATCCAAGGCGTCGGCTTCGATCTCTACATCCGGCTGGTCGGCGAGGCAGTGGCCGACTACCGCGGCGAGGCCGAGGAGAAGGCCGCTGAGATGAAGATCGAACTGCCGGTCAATGCGCACCTGCCGCACGACTACGTGCCGGGCGAACGGCTGCGGCTGGAGGCCTACCGGAAGCTGGCCGCGGCGCTGAGCAACGAGGCGATCGACGAGGTCGAGGCCGAGCTCGTGGACCGTTACGGCGAGCTGCCGCTGCCGGCGAAGAACCTGGTGGCCGTGGCCCGCTTCCGCGTGGGTGCGCGCGAGGCCGGGCTGACCGACGTCGCCCTGCAGGGCAACTTCATCAAGTTCTCCCCGGCCCAGTTGCCGGAGTCCAAGCTGATGCGGCTGGCCCGGATGTACCCGGGCTCGCAGGCGAAGCCGGCCCTGGATGCGGTGCTGATCCCCAAGCCCAAGACGGCCCGGATCGGCGGCCGCGACCTGCAGGACGCCGAGATCCTGGCCTGGGCCAACGGTGTGATCGAGGCGATCTTCTCAGACGTCCCGCTCTCGGTCGGGTAAGCCGTGATGGGAGGACACCACGCCGCGTCCGGGGCCGCGGCGTGGGTGGCTATTGCCTCGACCGGCCCGTACGCGCTGGGCTGGTATCCGCTGGATCCCACCGGGATCGTGATCGGCGGGATGGCGACGGCGGGCACGGCGCTGGTCTGCGACTGGGACCACCGCTCGAGCACGGTGGCGCACGCGCTGCCGCCGCTCTCGAACCTGATCGCCGTGGGAATCGAGAACGCCTCGGGCGGCCACCGCCAGGGCACGCATTCGGTCATCGGCGCGGCGTTCTTCGTGCTGCTCGCGGCTATGGCCGGGCAGCTCCAGCTGCAGACGGACTGGGGCTTGATGTCCGTGGGCGCCGGGCTGCTGTGCATGTTCATGATCAACATCGCCGCGAAGGCGTTGAAGCTGTTTCCCAAGTACGGCTGGATCAGCAACTGGGTCTTCGCGCTGGTGATGGCGGGGCTGGTGACCTGGTTCGCGCCGCATCAGTGGTCCTGGCTGCCGGTGTCGATGCTCACCGGCGTCCTGGTGCACATCGTGGGGGACATGATCACCACCGGGGGAGTGCCGCTGCTGTGGCCGCTCGTGGTCAAACCGCCGAAGGTCCTGCGCAGGCTGCCGCTGGTCAAGGACGTCTGGAAAGCCAACGGGGCGTTCTCCATCCCGCTGCTGGGCCGGGCCGGCTCGCGGCGCGAATGGTTCGTGCTGATCCCGGTCAGCGCCTACGCGATGATCGGCATGTTCTCCGCCGGCCTCGCCGTCGCCAAGGGCCACTTCCCGGCCGCGCTCGCGCTGGGGACCGCGCTGGTCAACCGCGTGCTCGCCGTCGTCGGAGGCTAAAGCCCGACGGCGGCGCACGCCGCTTAAATGACTGAAGCCCCGGCGAACCGGGGCTTCAGTTGTTTAAGCGACTATTTAGCTCTCGCCGGCGGAATCCGAGCGGCCGGTGATGGTCTGCGGGATCCAGAACGCGAGGGCGAACAGGATGAGGCAGGCGGCCATCGGCCAGGGGTTGCCCAGGCTGAGGAAGGACAGCGAGTACAGGGCGCCGAAGAACAGGGCCATCATCACGACAAACAGCACGACGCTGGATGCCAGGTTGCTCTCGCCCCGACGGGTCTTGGTGTTGTTGCTGGACATTCGTTCCTCCTCGGCCCCGCGGGGCTCAAAAACTGTGGCGGCAGCGGCTGCGGCCGGCCAGCGGTCAGTACGCGGACGAACCCTGTTCGCCCTTGACGATCGCGATGCCGGAGCTGGCGCCAATACGTGTTGCACCTGCAGCAATCATAGCCTGCGCGTCGGCGAGGGATCGCACGCCGCCCGAGGCCTTGACACCGAGGTCCGGACCCACGGTGCGGCGCATCAGGGTGACGTCTTCCACCGTGGCCCCGCCGCCGTTGAATCCGGTGGAGGTCTTCACGAAGTCCGCGCCCGCTTCGACGGCGGCCTCGCAGGCGAGCACCTTCTGGGCGTCGTCGAGCAGTGCGGTCTCGATGATGACCTTGAGGATGGCGCCGCCGGCGTGCACGGCCTCGGCCACGGCGCGGATGTCATCGACCAGGGCGCCCTTGTCGTTGGCGCGTGCCGCGGCGATGTTGATCACCATGTCGATCTCGTCGGCGCCGTCGAGCACGGCGCCGCGTGCCTCGAAGGCCTTGACGTCGCTCGGCGTGGCGCCCAGCGGGAAGCCGATCACGGAGCAGGTCAGCACGCCGGAACCCCTCAGCGCGGTCTTGACGGCCTTGACCCAGATGGGGTTCACGCAGACGGACTTGAACTGGTATTCGGCCGCCTCGGCGCAGACCTTGAGGACCTCGGCCTCGCTGGCCTCCGGCTTGAGCAGGGTGTGGTCGATGTACGCGGCAATGTTGCCGGCAGTGTTCGCGGCAGTGTTTCCGGCGGTGCCCGCGCGCTCGGTGCCGGCCGCGCCGGCAGCCGTGGTGGCTTCGTTGCTCATGGTGGTCCCTTTCCTGGCGGACCTGGTTCATGCCCGGCCCGGCCTGCTGACACGGCGTGTGTCGTGGCTTCTCAGTGCACCATCTTGCCATAACAGCGCCGGCGGCCGTCCGGCCTATGCCGCCTGGGCGAGGGGCTCCGCGAGGGACGCCTGCAGCAGTGCCGCGGCGCAGACTCCGGCGGCGGAACCGGCGGCGACCAGCAGGCCGAGCCGGACGCCGTCGTACGCCGCCGCGTCGCCGATGGCCCAGATTCCGGGCACCGAGGTGCGGTAGTCCGTACCCACCACGATCCCGCCCTGGGGCGCCGTGGCCAGGCCGGCGGTGGCCGCGAGGCTGTCGCGGGCAATGCGCTCTTCGGCGAGGACCACGAGGTCCCCATTCATGCGGGAGCCGTCCTCGAAGACGATCCCGGCGGCGGGCAGCGCGGAGCCGGCGAGGGTGGGGACGACGGCGGCCGGGCGCAGCGTGGTGCGGACGGGCCGGACGCCGCGGGCCCTGAGGACCGCCTCGGCCTGGCCCGCCGCGGTGCCGGTGCCCACCAGGATGCCCAGCGGCCGGCGCCCCAGGACCCGGGTGACGTCCTTGACGGCGTCGCCGAGGCGGGTGGCGTCATCGATCGTGGAGTAGCTCAGGCAGCGGCCCGCGCCCTCGAGCGGCGCCAGGGCCGGGGTTGAACCGGTGGCGATCACCAGCTGGTCGTAGCTGAACTCGAGGCCGTCCGCGGTGGTGACCCGCCGCTCCACCGCGTCGATGAAGCTGGCTGGCTGCCCGAAGCGGACCGAGACCTGGGGCAGGGCGGCGAGTTCCAGCAGTTCCTCCGGCGCGTCGTCGCGGTTGCTGAGCACCGTGATGCCGCCGGCGAACGGGGTCCGGGTCAGCTGCCGGACCAGGGCCTGCGCCGCCGGGCCGGCTCCGGCAATGACGATCCGCGGCCGGGTCTGGGAGGTGGCGGACACGGTGGAGATGGCGGACGCTTCCGTAACGGACATGTGCTGGCCCTTTCGCTGGTGGGCCGGATGTGGCCCGTGTTCTTGATGTTCCCCAGCGTAAGGGGCCGATTTTTCGCGGAGGTTACCGCGGTGTTGCGGTATTTTCGCGGTTCGTTCGCCAGTTGTTACCAGCCGGTAATGCCGTGGGTCACAATCGGATCCGGTAGCCGCGCTTGACCACCGTCTCCACCAGGGACCCGTCCGGCAGCGCGGAGCGGAGCCGGCTGACGGTCATGTCCAGGGCGTGGACCGATCCGCGCAGTTCCAGCAGTTCGGAGAGCGCCTCGCGGGACAGCACGGCCCCGCCGGCGCCCAGCAGTGCGCGCAGCAGCAGGAGAGGTGCCGGTGCCAGCTCCACGGCCTCCCCCTCGATCCGCAGCGAGCGGCCGCGCAGCTCCACCGCGCCCGCGGCGGTATCCAGCCGCCGCACGTGGTTCAGGGCCAGGTGCTCGCAGACCAGCCGGATCAGGGCGCCCATCCGGAACCGTTCCGGAACGAGCGGCTGCACGCCGGCGTCGAGCAGCGGCTGGGCAGTGATGGGCCCGACGACGGCGGTGGCCACCGTGGTTTTCAGGCTCTCGATGAGTTGCTTGTAGAGGCCCATCTCGTGCGCGGTGCTCCACAGTGCGTCGACGGCGGGGGCACTCGTGAAGGTCAGCACGTCCAGGTTGCCGGCGCAGGCCGCCTCGATCAGCTTCGGCAGCCGGTCCGCGCCGTCGGGCTTGACCCAGCGGTAGGGCGTGACCGTCATGACGTTCGCGCCGGACATCCGCAGCCGTTCCAGCTGGCGGACATCGGTGTAGCCGTGCAGTTGCACCGCCACCGTCTTGCCGCGAACGCCCTCGGTGAGCAGCATGTTCACGAGCGTGGCGGTGGTCTCGTCGCTGCTGATCCCGACGTCGGCCAGGCCGGCGGCGCGGACGGCGCCGCGGGCCTTTGGGCCGCGGACGAACATCCGGGTGGCGCCGAGGGTTTCCAGCAGTTGCTCGCCGATGCCGAACGTGTCCGCCGCCTCGCACCAGCGGCGCATGCCGTAGGCGGTGGTGGCGATGCAGAGCTCCGGCCGGGCCGCGATGATGGCGCGGGTGTCCTCGATCAGGCTCTGGTCCTCCTGGACCGGGGCGATCTTCAGCGCCGGGGCGTGCAGCACCTCGGCGCCCCGCCGTTCCAGGGCCTCGATCAGGTCCTGGGAGCGGCGGTGCGAGGTTACCCCGATCCGGAAGCCCTCCAGCGGCAGTTCGGTTTTCTCCGCTGCCTCCCCGCCGGCATCTTCCCTGCCCGGAGTGTCGGTGGCGGCCGCGGCTTCCAGTGCACTCACGGGGCTCACGCCCCCGTCAGGGACGCGGCGAGCAGGTCCAGCGCTGCTGCAGCCTCGGCGCAACCCCGGTTGGCCTCGGCCACCCTCACCACCTCGCCGATCACCAGCACGGCCGGGTTGCTGCAGCCGGCTGCCGCCGTCGTGATGCTGCCCAGCTCGGCGATGGTGGTCCGCTGGCCCGGGCGGTAGCCGCGTTCGACGACGGCCATCGGCATGTCCGGGCGCATCCCGGCGCGGCGCAGGCCCGCGGCGAGGTGGTGCAGCGTGCCGATGCCCATCAGGACCACAATCGTTCCGCCGAGGCCGGCGAGGTGGCGCAGTTCGTCCTCGGTGAGCGGTGCATGCCCGGAGACCACGGTGAAGAGGTGGCTGACGTCCCGGTGCGTGACCGGGATCCCGGCCGCCGCGGGAACCGAGATGGCACTGGTGACTCCCGAGACCACGCGCACGGGTATGCCCGCCCGCACGCAGGCGGCCACTTCCTCGCCGCCGCGGCCGAAGACGTACGGGTCCCCGCCCTTGAGCCGGACCACGTTCTTTCCGGCCAGGGCCGCAGCGACCATAAGCTCCTCGATCCCCGCCTGGCTGACCTTGTGGTGGCCGGGCCGCTTGCCCACATCCACGAGCTCCGCCGTGGTCAGCGATGGCAGTTCCTGGTACGGGGCGAGGCGGTCGTAGAACACGACGTCGGCGTCCCGCAGCGCCGTCACGGCCGCCACGGTCAGCAGTTCGGTGGTCCCCGGTCCGCCGCCCACCAGGGTGACCTGGCCGGCTGCGCCGGCGGCGGGCTCGGCGGCGACCGGCACCCCGGCCGCGCGGAACCGGTCCAGTCGTGCTGCCCAGCCGGGCTGTCCGTCGTCCACCGCGGCGACCAGGAAGGGCAGGGGACCCACGGCCGCCGGGGCATCCGGGCCGGTGAGGCGGCCGACTACGGCTCCGGCGGCCCGGTAGCGCAGGACGGCCTGCCGTGCGGCGGCGTCGGAGCCGGCGACCAGGACAGTCCGGCCGGTGAGTTCGATGCTGAGTTGCATGCTTAGACCCTGCTTTCGGTGGGTTCGCCGGCGGCGGGACCGGCCGACCTGACGGGGATGGTCGTGGCGATCAGCCGGGAGCGCTTCTCTTCCGCAGTGGCGGGGCGCATCTGGCCGCGTTCGTCGGGGACCAAGGTGATGGAATCGTCCTTCTGGTCCGGGGCGTTGACGAAGGAGCGGAAGCGGCGCAGCCGCTCCGGGTCTTTCAGGGTGTCGGCCCACTCGTCGACGTAGGTGTCAACATGCTTGGCCATGGCGGCCTCGAGGTCTTCGGCGATGCCCAGGGTGTCGTGCACCACCACGTCCTCGACGTGCCGGATGCCGCCGTCGAGATCTTCCTGCCAGCGTGCGGTGCGTTGCAGGCGGTCGGCGGTGCGGATGTAGTACATGAAGTACCGGTCGATGTACCGGACCAGGGTGTCGTCGTCGAGGTCCTTGGCCAGCAGCTGGGCGTGTGCCGGGGTGGCCCCGCCGTTGCCGCCGACGTAGAGGTTCCAGCCGTCCGCGGTGGCGATCACGCCCACGTCCTTGCCCCGCGCCTCGGCGCATTCACGGGCGCAGCCGGAAACGCCCATCTTCAGCTTGTGCGGGCTGCGCAGGCCGCGGTAGCGCAGCTCGAGCCGGATGGCCATGGCCACCGAGTCCTGGACCCCGAAGCGGCACCAGGTGGAGCCGACGCAGGACTTCACGGTCCGCAGGCTCTTGCCGTACGCCTGCCCGGATTCGAACCCGGCGTCCACGAGCAGCTTCCAGATTTCCGGCAACTGCTCCAGCCGGGCACCGAACATGTCGATCCGCTGGCCACCGGTGATCTTGGTGTAGAGGCCGTACTGCTCGGCAACGGCTGCGATCACGCCGAGTTTCTTCGGGGTGATCTCGCCGCCGGCGATGCGCGGCACCACCGAGTAGGTGCCGTCCTTTTGCATGTTGGCGAGGGCGCGGTCGTTGGTGTCCTGCAGGGTGCCCCGGCCGGCGTCGAGCACGTAGGCGCTGTTCTGGCTGGCCAGGATGTTCGCGATGGTGGGCTTGCAGATGTCGCAGCCGTCGCCGCTGCCGTACCTGGCCATGATTTCCTCGAAGGAGGCCAGTTCCAGGACACGGATGGCGTCGAACAGTTCCTGCCGCGACAGCTCGATGTGTTCGCACAGTGCCTTGGAGACCTCGACGCCGGACTTGGTGAGTTCGCTTTCGAGCAGCTTCTTGAGCATTGGGACGCAGGAACCGCAACGGGTCCCGGCGCGGGTGCAGCCCTTGAGTTCACCGAGTTCCCGGACCGGGGCGCTGCCCTCGCAGGCGCCGCAGCCGTTGACGGCGTCGCGGATGGTTCCGGCTGCCACGTTGTTGCAGGAACACAGGATGGCGTCGTCCGGGAGCTCAGCCTCCAAGGCTTCGCCCCCGCTGCCGCCGGCCGCTGTGAGGTACGCGCCCGGTTCCGCGGCCAGCTCCCGGCCGAGCATGGGGCGCAGCGAGGTGTAGGGGGTGGCGTCGCCGACGAAGATGCCGCCGAGGAGCGTCTTGGCGTCGTCCGTGGTGACGATCTTCTGGTAGACGCCGCGGGCCGGGTCCGCGTACACAATCTCGAGCGCATGCTCGGTCTTTGCGAAGGCGTCGCCGAAGCTGGCGACGTCGACGCCGGAGAGCTTCAGCTTGGTGGCGGTATCGAACCCCGGGAAGGTCGCATCGCCGCCGTGCAGCCGGTCCGCGACGATTTCGGCCATCGTGTTGGCTGGTGCCACGAGGCCCAGGCACATGCCGCCGAAGTTGGCCACCTCGCCGATCGCCCAGACGCCGGGTACCTCCGTGGAGCAGTCATCGGAGATCACTACGCCGCCGCGCGGGCCGAGCTCGAACAGTTGCGCGCCGCCCTGCCCGTCGGTGCGCTGCCCGTCTGGGCCCTGCCCGTCTGGGCCCTTCGCGGCCCGGAACAGCTCGTCGCGGGGCTTGACGCCGATTGCGACGATCACGATGTCGGCCTCGACGATGCGGCCGTCCGCCATCAGGACCCCGGTGACCTGGCCGGCGTCGTCGGCGAGGACCTCGGCGGGAAAGACCCCGCCGTGGACGGTGAAGCCCTTGGCCTCGATGAGGCGGCCGAGGGCCTGCCCGGCGCCCTCGTCCAGCTGGGTGTTCATCAGCCAGGGCGAGCCGTTGATGACGATCGGGACGGCGCCGAGCTGTTCGGTGCCGGCTGCGGATTCGAGGCCCAGCAGCCCGCCGCCGATCGTGACGGCGTTGACCCGGCGGCCAAGCTTTGCGGTGAGGTCCGCGATCGCCTGGTTGATGGCCCGGACGTCCTCGAGGGTTCGGTAGACGTGGGTGAGTTCGGCGCCGGGGATGGGCAGCCGGGCGGCGTCGGAGCCGGTCGCGACCACCAGCTCGTCGTACGGGTAGGCGGCGCCGGCGGCGGTCACCACGGTTTTCGCTGCGGTGTCGATGCCGGTGACGCGCTCGCCGGTCATGAGTGTGAGGCCGGGGTGCTCCCACATCGACGCGCTGCCCAGGGTGAGGTCCACGTCGCCGTCCGTGAGCGCTTTGCTGAGCGCGACGCGGTCGTAGGGCAGGTGGGCTTCCTCGGTGAGGACGGTGACCTGCCAGCCGTCGAGGCCGCGGGCGTGCATGGCCTCGGCAAAGCGGTGCGCGGCGGGTCCGCCGCCGGCGACGACGACGCGGCGGGGGATCTGCCGGGACTCCGGCCGGGGAGAAGCGTTTTCGGGGCTGGCGGTCTGTCCGGTCACGGGTGGCCTTTCGTTGGGCCGCAGGCGGTGCTCTGCAACGGTTCGATCCAGCTGCATCGATGGACGGCTGCGTTCAGCAGCGTCGATCGGCTGGTCCGTTCAGCCTAGGGACGGGCAGTTTCGCTTCAGTTTCCCTTTTGTTTCGTAGTCTTAACTTCTGCATCACGGCTGCGTTTCGGGCCGAGTGAGCTCCCTTTTACGCGCCGGACACATTGGCAGCACGTCGTTGAAACACCGCGGGCCTAGCGTGGGGGCATGGCCGCAGCCGTGGCCAGGAATCTTTGAGAGGGGCCGGACATGACAGCCGTACTGGAAAGCGCAGCCCGCAGCTTCGTGGAGCGAACCGCCGGTGGAGGCAGAACAGCCTGGCACCGGGTGTGCGCGGTCGCGGATTTGGAGCCCGGCTGGGGCGAGGCCGCGCTGATCGCCGGGCACCAGCTCGCCGTGATCCGCACGGCGGCCGGTGCGGTTTTCGCCGTCGAGCATGCCGACCCGGCCACCGGCGCCCACGTTATGGCCCGCGGCATCACGGGCTCGCGCGGGAACCGGCCCACGCTGGCCTCGCCGCTGCATAAGGAGGTCTACGACCTCGGAACGGGGGAGTGCCTGGGCACCCCGGAACTGCGCCTGGGCACCTACGCCGTCCGGATCACGGACGGCTTCGTCGAAGTGGAGCTCTAGAGCCCCAGCGCCTCGCGCACGTCGGCCAGGACGGCGTCCAGGGCCGCGCGGGCCTCGAGCCGCGCCTCCGGCAGTTCGGCGGCGGATCCGACGCTGCGGATCACCTCGAGGTAGCACTTGAGCTTCGGTTCGGTGCCGCTGGGGCGGATGATGACGCGGCTGCGGTCCTTCGTCAGGTAGAGCAGCCCGTCGGTGGGCGGGAGCTGCTCGCTGCCCTCGGCCAGGTCCGCGGCGGTTTCGACGGCGGACCCGCCGAAGGAGTCCGGCGGGCTGACCCGCAGGCGGTTCATCATCGCGTCCAGCAGGCCCAGGTCCGCGACCCGGATGCTCAGCTGGTCGCTCGCGTGCAGGCCGTGGACGAGGTAGAGCTCGTCCAGCGTGTCAAAGATGGTCTTGCCCTCAGCCTTCGCGGCGGCGGCGAGTTCGGCGATCAGGACCGCTGCCGAGATGCCGTCCTTGTCCCGCACCAGTGATGGCGCC
Source organism: Arthrobacter sp. 01N442 (assembly GCF_056399345.1). Lineage (NCBI taxonomy): Bacteria > Bacillati > Actinomycetota > Actinomycetes > Micrococcales > Micrococcaceae > Arthrobacter > Arthrobacter sp. 01N442. The sequence continues at coordinate 192,836 of NZ_JBFTRD010000003.1, read as the reverse complement.
ACGCAGTAGCCCAGCGCCTCCTCGTAGCCGTAGAGCAGCCCCGGAACGCGGGCGATCCACTTGAAACCGGTGAGGGTTTCCTCGTGGGCGTAGCCGGCGGCGGCGGCAATGCGGGCCAGCAGCCGGGAAGAAACGATCGAATTGGCGAAGACGCCGGTTGCGGCGCCTGCGCCGTCGTCCGTGGCCAGCCGGGCCACCACGTGCGCACCCAGCAGGGCCCCCACTTCGTCCCCGCGCAGCATCCGCCAGGCTCCGGTGTCCGGGTCCTTCGCGGCAACCGCGGCCCGGTCGGCGTCCGGATCGTTGGCAATCACAATGTCAGCGTTAACCCGCGCCGCCGTTTCCAGCGCCAGGTCCAGCGCGCCGGGCTCCTCCGGATTGGGGAAGTTCACGGTGGGGAAGTCGGGGTCCGGTTCGGCCTGTTCGGCGACCAGCGTGACGTCGGCAAAGCCCGCGGCCTTGAGCACGGCGACTGCCGTCTCGCCACCCACGCCGTGCATGGGGGTCAGCACGATCTTCAGGTCGCGGGCCGGGAAGCGCTCCGGCACCGCGAGCCCGGCCACGGCGGCTTCATAGTCGGCGGCAATGGAGGGATCCAGCACCGTCCAGCCGCCGGCCGCCAGGGTAATCGAGTCCAGCGTGCCGACGGCGTCGATCCGGTCGGCGATGAGCGCATCGTACGGCGCCACGATCTGGGCCCCGCGGCCGCTTTCCTCGACGGCGTGGCGGCCGAGGTAGACCTTGTAGCCGTTGTCCTGCGGCGGGTTGTGGCTGGCCGTGACCATCACGCCGCCGTCGCAGTCCAGGGCGCGGACCGCATAGGCCAGCAGCGGCGTAGGCAGCGCGGACGGCATCAGGAAGGTCTCGATTCCGGCGGCGGTGAAGATGGCGGCGGTTTCTTCGGCGAAGATGTCCGAGTTGTAGCGGGCGTCGTATCCGACGACGGCGCGCGGCCGGGTCCCCTGGGCAGCCTGCTCGACGGCGCTGCCGAGGAATGCGGCGAGGCCGGCCGCGGCGCGGCGGACCACGACGCGGTTCATCCGGTTCGGCCCGGCGCCGAGGGCCGCGCGCAGTCCAGCGGTGCCGAACTGGAGCGTGCCGCTGAAGCTGTCCGCCAGCTCCTGGCGGGCTCCTGCGGTTCCCTCGTCGGCAAGGCGGACCAGCTCGGTCAGCGCGGCGGCGGTCGCGGGATCCGGGTCCTGGGCTGCCCAGGCGCGGGCGTCGCTCAACAGTTGGGCCAATGCGGCATCGGAAGACGTCATGGGTACCAAACTAGCGCCAAATCCGGGACCGGCGCGCCCCGACCAGCGCTGCCGGGGCTTACAGTTCCATCACACCTGGGCGTGCTGAGGGGCGCGAGTTGACACTTCGCGGCAGTGTTTCCGGCATGCACCGCCGCGAACTGTCACCTCGGCGCAGGTCTTCCGAAGGATCGGCGCAAGACCGGCTCGAACGGAGCCGCGGGTCATTGACACCCAATTTTCCGGACACGTAGCGTCTTGAATATGAAAATGGGGCGGGGAGTGGAATGGGCCGTGCACTCGTGCGTCAACATGTCTTGGACGCCCCCGGGGGAGGCCGTGAACAGTGCCCGGCTGGCAGCCCTGTACCAGCTCCCCGCGGCGTACCTGAACAAGCAGCTGCAGGCCTTGGTCCGCGCCGGGATCCTGACCTCGGTCTCGGGCCCGCGCGGCGGCTTCCACCTGGCGCGCAGGCCGGAGAACATCACGGTGCTGGATGTGGTGCTGGCGCTGGAGGGGCATGAACCGGTTTTCCGCTGCGAAGCCATCCTTGGCGACGTCCCGGAGGCTGACCAGGAGGAGAACTTTGTCCGGACCTGCCTGATTTCCCAGACCATGCGGCAGGCGGAGCTGGCCTGGCGCCAGGCGCTGGCGCGGCAGACCATTGCCGGGATCGCCGACTCGATGGAGCGTCGGCTCCCCGGCGACCGCGACAAGACAGTACGGCTGCTCGCGGCCGGACCCGGCTGAGACCCGGCGGAGGCTCCAGAGCCCCAGGGGCCCTGCCGGGCCAGCCGGCTCAGCCTGCCGGGCGCTCCAGCAGGCTCCGCCGAAGGGATCAGAGCTTGGCGATGATCTCCGCGAGCAGTTTGGAGATGCGCGGGCCCGCGGCCTGGCCGGATTCGAGGACCTCGGCGTGGCTCAGCGGGACCGGGCTGATGCCGGCGGCGAGGTTGGTTACCAGCGAGATGCCGAAGACCTCCATGCCTGCGTGGCGGCCGGCGATGGCCTCCAGTGCGGTGGACATACCCACCAAGGATGCGCCGATCCGCTTGGCGTACTGCACCTCGGCCGGCGTCTCGTAGTGCGGGCCGGTGAACTGGGCGTAAACGCCTTCGTCCAGGCTGGGATCCACCTCGCGGGCCAGTCCGCGGATCCGCGAGGAGTAAAGGTCGGTGAGGTCCACGAAGGTGGCGCCTTCAAGCGGTGAGGTAGCGGTGAGGTTGATGTGGTCGCTGATCAGCACGGGGGTGCCGGGCGCCCACTCCTCGTTCAGGCCGCCGCAGCCGTTGGTGAGGACCAGCGTCTTGCAGCCCGCGGCGGCAGCGGTGCGCACGCCGTGAACTACCGCGCGCACGCCCTTGCCCTCGTAATAGTGCGTGCGGGCGCCCAGCACCAGGGCGCGCTTGCCCTCGCGGGTGAGAACCGAGCGGATGGTGCCCACATGGCCCACCACGGAGGGTGAGGAGAAGCCGGGGACCTCGTCCGCGGAAAGCGTGGCGGTGGTTTCGCCGATCAGTTCGGCCGCGTCGCCCCAGCCCGAGCCGAGCACCAGCGCTACGTCGTGGCTGTCGACGCCGGTCTCTTCGGCGATGTAGTCGGCGGCGGCGCGGGCGGCGTCGAAGGGATCCGTGTTCAGGAATTCTGTATTACTCACTGGTACAAGCTACCGTGCCGCTCCCGCCCAGCCCAGCATCCTTTATTGGTGGCGTCGGTCCGGATGATGGACAATGGATGATTGTGACTACGCATCCCGATTTCAGCGCACCCCGAATCGCAATTCTCGGCGGAGGGCCCGGTGGCTACGAAGCCGCCATGGTAGCCGCCTCCCTGGGAGCCCAGGTCACCATTATTGAGCGCGCCGGACTCGGCGGATCGGCGGTGCTGACCGACGTCGTGCCGTCCAAGACCCTGATCGCGACGGCGGACCTGATGACCCGCGTGGGGGAGGCCGGCGAGTTGGGCGTCAAGTTCGACCTCGACGGCGGCGACTGCACCCCCACGATGCGCGCGGACCTCAAGCACATCAACGACCGCCTGCTGGGCCTGGCCCGGCAGCAGTCCTCGGACATCCAGAAGGGCCTGGAGGGCCAGGGCGTCCGCATCCTGCTCGGCTCCGGCAAGATGCTGGACAACCACACGATCGAGGTCCTCACCGCCGAGGGCACCGAAACCATCGAAGCCGATGCCATCCTGCTCGCCGTCGGCGCCCACCCGCGCGAACTGCCCACGGCCCGGCCGGACGGCGAACGCATCCTGAACTGGGCCCAGATCTACAACCTGGACGAGCTCCCCGAGGAGCTGATCGTGGTCGGCTCCGGCGTCACCGGCGCCGAATTCGCCTCCGCGTACAACGGCCTGGGCTCCAAGGTCACCCTGATTTCCTCCCGCGACCGGGTGCTGCCCGGCTCGGACACGGACGCCGCCGAGGTGCTGGAAGGCGTCTTCGAACGCCGCGGCGTGAAGGTGCTCTCCCGCGCCCGCGCCGAGACCGTCGAACGCACGGACGACGGCGTCGTCGTCACCCTCGGCGACGGCTCCAAGGTCACCGGCAGCCACTGCCTGGTGGCTGTGGGTTCCATACCAAATACCGCTGGAATCGGCCTCGAGGAGGCCGGCGTCGCGCTGACCGAGAGCGGCCACATCAAGGTCGACGGCGTCTCCCGCACCACCGCGCCGAACATCTACGCCGCGGGCGACTGCACCGGCGTACTGGCCCTCGCCTCGGTCGCGGCCATGCAAGGGCGCATCGCGATCGCGCACTTCCTCGGCGACAGCGTCACCCCGCTCAAGCTGCACCAGGTGGCCTCGAACATCTTCACCTCCCCGGAAATCGCCAACGTCGGCGTCTCCGAGGCGGAGATCGACTCCGGCAAGTACCAAGGCGACGTCGTGAAGCTCTCGCTGCGCAGCAACGCCCGCGCCAAGATGCGCAACCACAAGGACGGCTTCATCAAGATCTTCGCCCGCAAGGGCTCCGGCACGGTGATCGGCGGCGTCGTGGTGGGACCGAACGCCTCCGAGCTGATTTTCGCGATCTCCCTCGCGGTGACGCAGAAGCTGCACGTCGACGACGTCGCCAGCACCTTCACCGTGTACCCCTCGCTCAGCGGCTCCATCTCCGAGGCGGCCCGGCGGCTGCACGTCCACATGTAGCTAGCGCCCTTTTCCGGGCCGGCAAAGGGAGGAACCAGCGGAAGTGTCCGCCGGTTCCTCCCTTTTTCGTTTCCCCTGGGCCTTCGCGGGCAGTCGTTTACACGCTGACACTATTTGCTTATAGTGTCAGTGTGACCAACCGTTCAGACGAAATCATCGATGCGGCCTATGTGTGCTTTACCCGGCACGGCGCCCGCCGCACGACGATGCTCGACCTGGCAGAGCAGGCCGGTATGTCCCGGCCGGCGCTGTACCAGTACTTCCGCAGCAAGGAGGAAGTGTTCCGGGCGCTGGTGGAGCGGCTGCTGGCGGATGCCCTCGCCGCCTCGGAGCGCGCGGCGGCATCCGAACCCCAGCCTGCGGACCGGCTGGCCGGAATCCTGCTGGCCAAGCTCGAGTTGGTGATGCGGATCGGGCGGGACAGCCCGGCGCACGCCGCAGAGCTCCTGGGTGTCGACACCCGCGTGTCCCTCGAAGCCCTTCAAGGCTACGACCAGGCCATGCTCGAGCTTCTTGCCCGCACCGTCCACGAGTCCTACCCGGCGGCGGACTCGCGCGAAGCCGCCGAGCTGCTGCTGGCCTTCACCCGCGGTCTGGAAGCGGGGGTTTCCGACCCCGCCGCGTTGCCTGACCGCCTCCGCCGCGGCGTCGACGTCTTCGTCGCCGGTCTCAACAGCCTCACCCCTACGAAGGAACAACCATGACTACAGCAGTACTGATCACCGGAGCGTCCTCGGGCATCGGCCGGGCCGTAGCCGAACGGCTGCTCCGCCGGCCCGGGTTCACCGTCTACGCCACCGCCCGCCGGCCGGAAACGATCGAGGACCTGCGGGCGGCCGGGGCTAAAATCCTGGCGCTCGACGTCACCGACGAGACATCGATGGCCGCCGCCGTCCGCGCTGTCGAAGAACAGCACGGCCACGTCGGAGTCCTCATCAACAACGCCGGCTACGGCGAGTACGGGACCATCGAGGAGGCGGAACTGGACGCGGTCAGGCGGCAGTTCGAGACCAATGTGTTCGGTTTCTCCCGGATGATCCAGCTGGTCCTGCCCGGGATGCGGGCGGCAAAGGCCGGCCGCATCATCAACATCGGCTCCATGGGCGGCCGGGTCACCTTCCCCGTCGGCGGCTACTACCATGCCACCAAGTACGCCGTGGAGGCCATCACCGACGCCCTGCGCTTCGAGACCGCACCCTTCGGCATCCGCGCCTCCCTGATCGCCCCGGGCCTGATCCGCACCGGCTTCGGTGCCACCGCCGCCCGGACCCTCGCCGCCTCCGGGAAGCCGGCAGGACCCTACGCTGCCCTGCGGGCCGCCGCGGACGAGCAGATGGCCACCTCCTACGCGTCGCCGGTCCTCGCAGCCGAGCCCGACGCCGTCGCCAGCGCCGTTGAGCATGCCGTGACTTCGCGGCGGCCCCGGGACCGTTACACCGTCACCCCGGCCGCCAAAGCCATCGTCCAGTCCCGGCGCTTCCTGGGCTCGGGACTCTTCGACGCCTACCTCCGCCTGCAGTTCAGGAGCACCAAATGAACCCCACCACCGAATGGCCTGCGCCCTTCGACCCCTCCAAGGCACGGGTGTACGCCTACAACGAGATCCGCACCCACCTTTCCCCGGAGCAGCTCTGGCCGGTGCTCGTCGAGGCGGGCGCCTGGCCGAGCTGGTACCGCAACGCCCGTGGCGTGAGCATCGACGGCGGCGGGCAGCAGCTTTCCGGCGCATCGACCTTCACCTGGACCACCTTCGGCCTGCGGGTGGCCAGCACGGTCCGCGAGTTCGAACCCTGCACCCGGCTCGGCTGGGAAGGCGCCGGCCGCGGTTCCACCGGCTACCACCGCTGGGACCTGCAAGCTGCCCCAGGCGGCGGAACCCTGATCGTGACCGAGGAAGTGCAGGGCGGAATCCTCGCCCGGCTGCTCGGCCCGGTGGTGAAACGCAGCATCGAAAAGCAGCACCAGCACTGGCTCGAGGCCCTTGTCAGCACGGCGGAAACCCGCGCGGCAGCCTCCTAGAACGGGTACGGCGCGATGTCCGGGCGGACGGTGAGCCACTGGATCTCGGTGAAGGACTCCATGTTGGCGTGGTGGCCGCCGATCCGTGAGCCGTTGCCGGAGTTCTTCATCCCGCCGAAGGGGGAGTTCGCCTCGTCCGAGACCGTCTGTTCGTTGATGTGGACCTTGCCGGAGTCGAGCCGGTCGGCGATGGTCATGGCCATGCCGACGTCGCCCAGGATGCCGATCGAGAGGCCGTATTCGTTGTCGTTGGCCAGCGCCACGGCTTCGTCGAGGGTGGAGAACTTCATCACCGGAGCCACCGGGCCGAAGATCTCGTCCTTCCACGCCGGGCTGTCCTCGGCCAGGTCCGCCAGCACGGTGGGCTGGTAGAAGCGCCCGTCGTGGGTGCCGCCGGCGGCCAGCCGGGCGCCGGCTTGCACCGCATCCTGGACGATGCCGTCCACCCGGTGCAGCTGGCGTTCATCGATCACCGGCCCCAGTGCCACGGTGCCGCTCTTCGGGTCGCCCACCGGCAGGTGGCCGGCCTTCTCGGCGAGGGCGGCGACGTAGTCCTCGTAGATGTCCTCGTGCACAATGTGCCGGCCGGCCGCCATGCAGATCTGGCCCTGGTGCATGAACGATCCGAACGCCGCCGCGGACGCCGCCTTGGCCAGGTCGGCGCCGGGCAGCACGATCAGCGCGTTGTTGCCGCCCAGCTCCAGGTGCGCACGCTTCAGCAGCCGGCCGGCGGTTTCGCCGATCTTCCGGCCGGCCGCCGTCGAGCCGGTAAAGGCGATCACCCGGACCTCGGGGGCCTCGACGACGGCGGCACCGATGTCCGCGCCGCCGGGCAGCAGCGAGAGCAGGCCCTGCGGGAGCCCGGCTTCCTCGAAGATCCGCATCACGTTCACGCCGCCGCAGACGGCGGTGCGGGGGTCCGGCTTGAGCAGCACGGCGTTGCCGAGCGCCAGGGCCGGGGCGACGGCGCGAATCGAGAGGATCAGCGGAAAGTTGAAGGGAGCGATCACCGAAACCACGCCCACCGGCCGGCGCCGGGCGAAGGACCAGCGGTTTTCGTTGGAGGTGAGCACGTCGCCGGCCGGGAGCGAGGGCAACGCGGAGGCGTCGTAGCATTCGTTGGCCGCGATGTGCGTTTCCAGCCCGGCTTTGGGCGGGATGCCGCCGGACTCGCGGACGATCCAATCCTGGATTTCGGCGGCGTGCTCCTCCCACAGCTGCCCGGCACGGCGCAGTACCGCGGCGCGTTCCTCGGGATTGCGGGCGGCCCATTCCTTTTGCGCCTTGGCAGCGGCCGTCGCGGCCTCCCGGACGTCCGCCACTGAGGCGACGCCGTAGCTGCCCAGGGTCTCGCCGGTGGCCGGTTCGACGGCGTCGCCGGTCCCTCCGCCTCCGGTGCGCCAGCCGTTGAGGTAGATCTTGCCCTCCCAGAGGGCGGAGTCGAGCAGGGACATGTCCTGTCCTTTCATCGTGGGGCTGCGTGGTGCTGTCTCGCGCGGCCGTCCGCGGGGCCGAAAGCGCACGGGCCGATCCCGTCCATCACATGCTGTGCCGCCGTCGCCGTCAAGACCCCCGGTGACATTCGGCCCTAGCCCGCCGCCGGTCGGCGCCCGCACAGTGGGCCATGGCCAACATTTACCTTCCCTTCGGGACCGTGGAGGGCCAGACCGCCCGGATCGCCGAGTACATCGCCTACGTCATCCGTGAACACGGCCACGAGGCACGAACCGCCGATCTTCAGACCGCGGGCGATGTCCTTCCAGATGAATACGATGGCGTCATCGTCGGCGCCTCGGTCCACATGGGGAAGCACGAGGGGTTTGTCACAGATTTCGTCCGCGCGAACAAGGCGGCACTGGAGCGGCTGCCCTCGGCGCTGTTCTCGGTCAGCCTCGCCGCCCATGGTGACGAGGAGAGCGCGGAGGGCTATGTGGAGAAGTTCGAGGAGGAAACCGGCTGGCGACCGGCTCACGTCGGCCTGTTCGCCGGGGCGCTGCCTTACACCCAGTACGGCTTCCTCAAACGGCACATGATGAAGAGGATCACCAGCAGCAAGGGATCGCCGGACACGGACATGTCCCGCGACTACGTCTATACCGAGTGGGACGGCGTCCGGCGGTTCGCTGAGGATTTCCTGGCCGGGCTGCCCGCTCCCGGCGCTTAGACGGCAGCGGTCGGAACGTTCTCCGACATTGAGCCGGCCCGGGCCATCCGGGCGGCCAGCAGGTAGACGGCTCCCGTTACCAGCGGGACCACGCTTGCCGCGGCGAGCGAGGCGATGGGACCGGAACTGCCGAGCACCGTGATCAGCAGCGGCAGCGCGCCCAGGGCCAGCAGCAGCCACCCGGCCAAAGCAGTCCGTTTCAGGCCTAGGATGGCGGCCGGAAACGCGAGGGCGACGACGCCGACGGCCAGGACCGGTCCGTTCACTTCCTGGAAGCTGCGCGCCATTGTCGAATCGGCGGCAAACCACACGCAAAGCGCGACGAACGCCGCCGTCAGTGCCACCAGCAGGGGAGCGGCCCCGGCTGGCCAGAACCAGGCGAGGGCCGCGAGGAACAGGACCGGCGCCGCCCAGCCCAGGAGCATCGTCAGGCCGGCCGACCCGCCCGGTTCCTCCATGGCGTAACCTCCGATGAAGGCCCCGCCGAAGACGGTGAACACGGCCATGAGCACTGCGCCCGTCCTCGTCAGCGCTGCCGCCCGCCGCTGCGGGTCCTTCTGCCGCTTAGTGACAATTCCCAGCACGACGGCGACCACGACGACGGCGACGACCGCCAGGATGATGGGGACCGACACTGGTGCCTCCTAGAGGGTGAGAACCTGAGCCCATTGAAGCCTTGTGGTGCGGTGCGGGCCAAGGGGAGAAAGGCCCGCCCTGCAGGTGTTACTTGTGAGCTATTCCATCGGCCGGGCGGCCACTACGGAGCGGGCCGTGGGACGCACACCGCGCTATTTCGTTTTGTCGAGAGCGAGCTCGGGCGCATCGAAGATGTCGGGAGGAAACCCTACGACTTCGCGGCGACGCTGCAGGCGGCACAGGTCCATTTGCCGCCGCGGGGGTGGCTACGGCGTGACTCGCTTGAATCGGCGGGAGAACTTGTGTGACGGCTTCTCGATCACTCGATAGAACAGTTGGGCTATCGGGAAGCACAGCACCAAGCCAACCACCACAGCCACCGGGTTGGCCCTGAACGTGTAGACGAAGAACAACAGCACCGGCTCATGCACCAGGTACAGGCTGAAGGAGACGGTGCCAAGCCACTGCAGCGGCCGGGCCTCGAATGTCGCCACGAGCGGCCTCGCGAGGCCGACCAGAACTATTGCTGCGGCGAGTGCGACGAGGGTTGCGCTCATGTCAATCATGCCCATCGTCGGCGCTGAGATTTCGAGGGGGCGCAGAAGTGTTGGAAGCATCTGTAGGGCGACGATCAGGAGGACCGCAACAAGCGTCGCCGAAACATACAGCACACCGAATTTACGCATCCGAGCTTCGAGGCGGTTGCGCAGCTCCGTCAGTCGGTCCCAGGCGTAGGCAAGAGCTGCTCCAACCGCGAACATCGCCATGAACATGAGCACCTGGTTGCCGGTGCGCTGGCCGATGACGCACAGGACAATGCTCAACGCCACACCGGCGGCAGGGGGGACCTTTCGCATGACGGCCACGTAGAGGATCAGCAGCAGCGAAAACAGGACTTCCCAGCGCAGGGACCATAGCGGGGATAGGTTGCTGCTCGCGCCGCCGACGAGGGTCAGGTCATTGATGATCGCCCACGGCAGGAACGAGGCAGGGTGCGCGTCCACCCAATTGCCCAGCCCCTTGGTGTCACGGGAAGCGATAAGCATCGTCACGAATGTGAACGCGACCGCAGCCCAAACCGGAATGTACAAGCGGGCGAGTCTGCCGAGTACATAGCTGCCGTAGTCGAAGTCCTTCGTTGCGAGCATCATCCGCGACAACACCAGACCGGAAAGCACAAAGAACAACCAGACAGCATGCGCGCCAAGGGTTCCGAGGAGCGCGACTACTTCAGCGACGACTGGGAACTCGAACAGGTCGCTCGGGTCGTTTTGCAAAAAGACCAAGCGCGCGTGTCCAAGGACGACAGTCACCGCGGCCAGCCCTCGCAGACCATCGAGCGAGCGAAGCCGCTCAGAGATGGCTGGCCGCACGCTCGCATGATCGACCTGTAATGCCGTCAACGGCCCCCCAAATTTTTGCCTGATCTTACCGGTTAGCCAACCATAACCCGAAGGAGAGGCGTGCTGCTGCGCCCCGCACCGTTGTAGCACGAACTGGAGTTCCGTTCGCCGGTCCTAGTATCGCAAGCGACTGACTGACTATGGCCGGAGTCGGACCTGCCTGACGTGCGGTTGCAGCTCGCGGGAGGTTGGTGCACTGCGTTTCAACCATGTCCGGGATCCCCGGCCTTGGACCCTACACCTCTGCCGCCTGGAAATGCTTTTCGATGATCCCCTTGATGTCCTCGTGGCAGCCGCCGCAGCCGGTGCCGGCGCGCGTAGAGGCTGAGACCTCGTCCAGCGTTCCGCAGCCGGAAGTCACAGAATCGGCAATCGCGGTCCCGCTCACTCCAGCGCACCGGCACACCGTGCGCTCCGGATCGGTAATAGGAGAAGCCGCCGGCTCCGGCCCATCGAGGCGCAGCAGCAGCGACCGGTCCGCGGGGAGCTCGGCGCCGCGCTCGAAGAGTTGCACCAACTCCGCCGCGGTTCTGGGCATGCCCACGGCCACCAGGCCTTCCAGCACCCCTGCGCGCGTGGTCATCTTCACGTAGCGGCCGTGCTCGGGGTCGGCCCATTGAGCCACCTGCAGCCGCGCCCGGCCGACGGCTGCCCCCGCCGTCAAAGCCTCCTCGTCCCATGGCTCGGCGGACACTTCCCCGGCCACAGCCAGGGTCAGCCCGCGGGCCTTCAGCACCAGTACCCCCGGCCGTTCCGCCGGCAGCGGCGGCAAAGCTGCGGCTTCGGAGGAAGCGCCAGCTGCCAGGAGAGCCAGGTAATGAGCCAGCCACTCGGCCTGCCGCCAGCCCGGTCCCACCAGCCCGGACGGGCCGCGTGCGCTCCGGCAGTCCACACATGACGGGTCTGGGCAGCGCACCTCGGCGCAGTCACCGATCGCGTAAACGCAGGGGTCGTGGTGTGCGCGGAGCCGGTGATCGACCAGGATGCCTGCCGCCGTCGGCAGCCCGCAGCCATCCGCTAGTTCGGTCCGCGGCCGCACACCGCAGGAGAGCACCAGCAAGTCGCCGTCGATCGCGGAACCGTCCGCCAGCAGCAGCGCGGAGAAGCCGCCGTCGGCCCCGGTCTCCACGGCAACGGACCGCGCATTCCCGGCCACCCGCACGCCGCAATTCCGCAGCGCCGCTGTGAGCACGGCGCCGCCGCCGCGGTCGATGTTACGGCCCAGCGGGTGCGGGCCGTTGTGCACCACGGTCACGGTGGCGCCTTCCTCGGCTGCTGCCAGCGCCGTCTCCAGGCCCAGCACCCCGCCGCCGAGGACCACCACGCGCTTGCCGCCGTCCACCGCCCTCCGAAGCGCCGCGGCATCCGCCAGGTCCCGCAGCGCCGTCACCCCGGCTGGCAATACCGGGGCGGCCGGATCCGGATTCAGCCCGGTGAGGTTGGGGATCACCGGACGGGAGCCGGTGGCGAAGACCAGCCGGTCGTAGCCGGGGGAGCTGCCGTCGCTGAGCAGGACCCGCTGCCGGGACCGGTCCACCCGCCGGACCCGGCTACCCAGCCGGACGTCCACGCCGTCGGCAACCAGTGCCGCCGCGTCCGCCAGCGCCAGGGCCCCGGCGGAGGTCCTGCCGACGCCCAAATCCGCCACAAGAACCCGGTTGTACGCGGCTTCCCTCTCCTCGCCGACCACCGTCAGCTCCAGCGCCCCGTCCCGCACCGCGGGCAACAGTTCGTCGATCAAGCGCGCCGCCACCGGGCCGAAGCCCACCACCACAATCCGCTCCGTCATGGGGCACCTTCCATCTGTAGAACTTCGGTGTGGGCGCCAGCCGCGGCCGGCCGCACCCATACTGCGCTGGTCTTGAACTCCGGCATCCCGGAGACCGGGTCGGTGGCCGCCTCGGTGAGCCGGTTGGCGCTCTCCAGCCCCGGGAAGTGGAACGGCAGAAACACCGTTTCGGGCCGGATGTCCGCGCTCAGTTCGGCCCGGCACAGGACCTCGCCGCGGCCGTTGGCAACAGCGACGACGTCGCCCTCGGCGATGCCCTGCGCCGCGGCGGCCGCCGGGTGGATCTGCACCCGGGCCTCGGGCCGGGCGGCGGCCAGGGCGGCCACCCGCCGGGTCTGGGCACCGGACTGATAATGCTCCAGCAGGCGGCCGGTGATCAGGGTCATCGGCGCACCCGCCGGGCCTGCGCCCGTCAGGCCTGCGCCCGCCTCCGCTGCGGGCGACGAACGACGGCGTGGAGTTACCGGAACGAACACCGCCCGGCCGTCCGGATGGGCGAAGCCGTCCCGGAACAGGCGCGGCGTGCCGGTGCTGCCGGAGGGATAAGGCCAGTAGGCTTCCTCGCCGCGGTCCAGCAGGGCGTAGTCGATCCCGGAGTAGTCGGCCAGGCCGCCGGCGGAGGCAAGCCGAAGCTCCTCGAACACGGTCTCCGGATCCTCGCTGAAGGTCGACGGCGCCTCCAGCAGCTCGGCCAGCCGGGTCATGATCCAGAGTTCGCTGCGCACACCGGGCGGGGGAGCGATGGCCCGGCGGCGGCGCAGTACCCGGCCCTCGAGGTTGGTGAGGGTGCCTTCCTCCTCGGCCCATTGGGTGACGGGCAGGATCAGGTCCGCCTCGGCCGCGGTTTCGGAGATGAAGAAGTCGCAGACCACCAGGAAGTCGAGGCTGTGCAGGCCTGCGATCACAGCGTTCGCGTCCGGGGCGGAGACCGCCACGTTGGCGCCGTGCACGAAGAGGCAGCGCACGCCGTCGGGCTGTCCCAGCGACGCAAGAAGTTCGACGGCGGGGACGCCGGGGCCGGGAATCGAAGCCTCCGGCACGCCCCAGACGGACGCGACGTGGGCGCGGGCCGCGGGATCGGTGATCTTCCGGTAGCCCGGGAGCTGGTCCGCCTTCTGGCCGTGTTCGCGGCCGCCCTGGCCGTTCCCCTGGCCGGTGAGGGTGCCGTAGCCGCTGCGCGCCGAGCCCGGCAGGCCCAGCAGCAAGGCAAGGTTGACGGCGGCGGTGGCGGTGTCCGTTCCGTCCACGTGCTGTTCCACGCCGCGGCCGGTGAGGATGTAGCTTCCGCCCTGCCGGGCGCCCCCGACGAGCCGGTGCGCGGTGTCCCGGATAAGCCCGGCCGGGACGCCGGTCAGGGACTGCACGCGCTCGGGCCAGTAGCCAGCGACACTGCGCGCCAGCGCCGGGTAGCCCGAGGTGCGGTCCGCGAGGAATTGCTCGTCCGCGAGGCCGTCGTGGATCACAACGTGCGCCAGTCCGAGGAGCAGGGCCAGGTCCGTTCCCGGCAACGGCTGCAGGTGCAGGCCGCCGCCGTCGGCCGTGAACGCTGCCGTGGCGGAGCGGCGTGGGTCGACGACGATCAGCCCGCCGGCGTCGCGCGCCCCCTTGAGGTGCTGGACGAAGGGCGGCATGGTCTCGGCCACGTTGGAACCGAGCAGCAGGATGGTGCTGGCGGTGTCGAGGTCTGCCAGCGGGAACGGCAGGCCCCGGTCCAGGCCGAATGCGCGCATCCCGGCCGCGGCCGCCGAGGACATGCAGAACCGACCGTTGTAGTCGATCCGCGAGGTGCCGAGGGCCAGCCGGGCGAATTTGCCCAGCTGGTAGGCCTTCTCGTTGGTGAGTCCGCCGCCGCCGAACACCCCGACGGCGTCCGGGCCATACGCGGCGCGGGTCGCCTTCACCGCGGCGGCGATGCGTTCCAGGGCCTCCTCCCAGCTGACCGGCCGGTGTACGCCGTCGGCGCCCCTCAGCAGCGGCTCGGTGACGCGCCCGGGGTGCTCCAGAAGCGACGCCGAGGTCCAGCCCTTGCGGCAGAGCCCGCCGCGGTTGGTGGGGAAGTCCCGGCCGGCCACCTCCAGAGGAACCTCTGCCGGGGCAGCCGCCGCCGGTGCGGCCGGTGCGGTCAGGGTCATGGCGCACTGGAGCGCGCAGTACGGGCAGTGAGTGGCGGCGCCGTCGGTCATCTAGACGTGTCCTTTTCCGTGGCGGGTGGCGGGGCGCAGGTAGCAGGCCCAGCAGACGGCCAGCATCACGAGGTAGGCCGCCACGAAGCCATAGAAGGCCGGGGTGTAGGAGCCGCTGGCGGTGTTGGAGGCGTTGAGGACCTGCGGGATCACGAATCCGCCGTAGGCGCCGATTGCGGAGATCAGGCCCAGCGCGGCGGACGCCAGCCGCTGGGTGTCCACCCTGCTGGCGCCGGACAGGGCCGCCCGGCTGTGCAGGGCAAAGATCACCGGGATCATCCGGTACGTGGCCCCATTGCCGAAGCCGCTGGCGGTGAACAGCGCCAGGAATAGAACCAGGAAGAGCCAGAAGTTGCCCAGCGGCAGTGTCCAGACCATAGTCAGGGTGATGACGGCCATCGCGGCGAACGCGGTCACGGTCATCCTGGCGCCGCCCAGCCGGTCGGCCATCCGGCCGCCATAGGGCCGGGCCAGGGAACCGACCAGCGGGCCGAGGAACGCCAGGGACAGGGCCACCGTCCCGACGCCGATCGAAGAGAACGCGGGGAAGTAGTCCTTGATGAGCTTGGGAAACACGCCGGCGAAGCCGATGAACGAGCCGAAGGTGCCGATGTAGAGCAGCGCCATGACCCACAGGTGCGGCTCCTTGACCGCGGCGAGCGAGCTGGCGACGTCGCCCTTGGCGCTGGTGAGGTTGTCCATATACTTCCAGGCGCCGAAGGCGGCGAGCAGGATCAGCGGGATCCACATCAGCCCGGCCACCGGCAGGTTCACGGTGCCGGCGGCCAGGACAGTGATGGCGACGGGCACGGCGAGCTGGGCGACGGCGGCGCCCAGGTTTCCGCCGGCGGCGTTGAGCCCCAGCGCCCAGCCCTTTTCGCGGGCCGGGTAGAAGAAGGTGATGTTTGCCATCGAGCTGGCGAAGTTGCCGCCGCCGAAGCCGGCCAGGGCGGCCACGAGCAGCATGACGCCAAACGGGGTGCCGGGGTTGCCGACGCACAGCGCCAGGCCGGTCGAGGGGATCAGCAGCAGCATGGCCGAGACGATGGTCCAGTTCCGGCCGCCGAAGCGGGGAACCATGAAGGTGTAGGGGATTCGGAGCGTCGCGCCGACCAGGCTGGGCATCGAGATCAGCCAGAAGATTTCGTTGCTGGAGAAACGGAAGCCGGCCGCGGGAAGCTGGACCACCACGATCGACCAGAGCTGCCAGACCACAAAGCCCAGGAACTCGGCGAAGATGGACCAGTTCAGGTTCCGCCGGGCGATGCCGCGGCCCAGGGATTCCCACTGGGCCTTGTTCTCGGCGTCCCAGTTCGCGATCCAGCGGCCCGGGCGGTACTCCAGCGCGGGTGCGCCGACGGCGATGCGGACGGCGGGCGCTGAGCCTTCGGAGCCGATGGTGCGCTCGGTAGCGTCGTGCTCGGCGGCGGCAGCGTCGGCGGCCTCGGTGTAGGGGTTCGGTGAGACGCCGGTTGCGGCGTCTGCAATGCGTTCAGCAGTCACGGGGGACCTCCTTCGGGGTGTCCCTCAAAGCTAGGGACGCCGCGTTTCCGGGACCCTCGCGCTTTGTTAACGTGCTGTGACGTTTGCCTATCGGCGCCTATGTGACGGCGTGAGGCCGCGGCCCTTCAGCGCTTCGATGACCTGCTCGACGGAAGGCGCGCCCGCATGGCCGCCGGGCGTCCGGTAGATCCGGCAGGCGAGCTCGCTGCTCGGTGCCCCGCCGGGGAAGATATCGGCCCCGTCTACGGTGATCGTGGGCGAACCGGCGAATCCGGTTCCGGCGGTGTCTGCCGCGGACTCGATGAGACGCAGGTGGACCGCGACGTCGTCGCGCCCCAGGGCGGCCAGGGCCGCTTTGACCCGTTCGAGCGCCCGCGTCGTGTTGGGGCAGTCGGCGATGTGGAGCAGTTCGAGTCTCATGCTCAGCCGTGCCTTGGCGGCATCGTGAGGGTGACAACTTTCGGTTCGGGACCGGATCCGCAGCCCTCGCAGCAGCCGGCAACATCGCCGGTGGCGGTCGCTACGGCGCCGGCGTCGCCGTCGTCGTCGGCCACGGCGTGGGGGAGGGCGCAGCAGGCGTCCCCACGCCACGCGTTGATGCCTTCGCGCACGGCGATGCCGGCGATGACGAGTGCCGCGCCGGCGTCCGCCCACCACCATCCCAGCGTGCTGTTCAGGACGAGGCCGAGTAGCAGGACCGCGGAGAGGTACGTGCACAGCAGCGTCTGCTTGGAATCTGCCACCGCGGTCCTGGAACCGAGTTCCCGGCCGGCCCGGCGTTGCAGCCAGGACAGGACGGGCATGACGGCCAGGCTCAGGGCAGCGATGACGATGCCAGGGGTGGACTGCTGCGCCTCGCCGCCGCCGGTCAGCGAACGGACGGAGTCCACGGAGACGAACAGTGCCAGGGCGAAGAAGGAGATCGCGATGATCCGCAGGGTCAGGTGCTCGCGCCGTTCCGGGTCTTTCGCGGAGAACTGCCAGGACAGGGCGACCGCGGAGGCGACCTCGATCACCGAATCGAGTCCGAAACCGACGAGGGCGGAGGAGTCCGCGAGGTTTCCCGCCCAGAGCGCGACGACGGCCTCAACGATGTTGTAGCTGATCGTCGCGGCCGCGAACAGTCGGATGCGCCGGCTGAGCGTGGCACGCCGGGCGGCGGAAGGGGCGGACCGAGTTGTTGTTGCGGTCATGCCAGGCACGTCCCGTCAGGGGCACAGCAGGCGGGGTCCACTGCCAGCACGACGCCGAGCAGGTCCCTGATCGCGTGGCCCAGCCGGGCGTCGGCGAGTTCATACCGGGTCCGCCGGCCGTCCGGGGCCGCCACCACCAGTCCGCGGCCCCGAAGGCAGGTCAGGTGGTTGGACATGCTCTGCCGGGAGACTCCCAGGGATTCAGCGAGCTCCGACGGGTACGCGGCCGCCTCCGCCAAGGCCAGCAGAATCCGCGCCCGGGTAGGGTCGGAGACCGCGTAGCCGAACCGGGCGAGCACCGGGGCGTGGGTGAGGGTTTCCATCGACCCAAAATACATCTGCGCATGTATTCACGCAATTCTGTATTGACCAGTCTCTTCAGCCGGCGTTGCGCGGCGCGAACATGATGACGGCCACCCCGAGCAGGCAGATTGCCGAGCCGGCGAGGTCCCACCGATCGGGCCGGAAGCCGTCGAAGACCATGCCCCAGGCCAAGGATCCGGCCACGAACACGCCACCATAGGCGGCAAGGATGCGGCCAAAGTGGGCATCGGGCTGCAGCGTCGCGGCAAAACCGTAGATCCCCAGGGCAATAACCCCGAGGCCGGCCCACCACCATTCCTTCCCCTCGCGGACTGCCTGCCATACGAGCCACGCGCCGCCGATTTCCGCGACGGCGGCGAGGACGAAGAGCAGGATCGTTTTTGCAATGGTCACGCGCCCATCATGCCAGCGCGCGGTGGGGCGGCCGTCGCCGCCATCGCCCGGAACGACACGAGCGTCCAAATAATGGAACATTTGTCCATTTCGTGGACAGGGGGAACTATTATCGTACATATATCCATTCCTTAGCCGGACGTCTCTCCGCACGACGGTCCGGTCTTCATGAAAGCGTCACTAAATGTCATCCACTGCCACTTCGACGGAGCATGGGTCCGCCAAGCAGGTGAATTCGCGCGGCCGCGTGATCGTCGCCAGCCTGATCGGAACCACCGTTGAGTTCTACGACTTCTATGTCTACGCCACGGCCGCCGTCTTGGTCTTCCCGAAGCTCTTCTTCCCGGGCCAGAACGAAACCACCCAGCTGCTGAGCTCCTTCGCCGTCTTCGGTGTCGCGTTCATCGCCCGCCCGCTCGGCTCGATCGTCTTCGGCCACTTCGGTGACAAGTTCGGCCGCAAGGGCACCCTGGTCGCCTCGCTGCTCACCATGGGCATCGCGACCTTCCTGATCGGCTGCCTCCCGACGGCGACCGTCCCCGGCTGGACCTTCTGGGCCCCGGCCCTGCTCGTCGTGATGCGCTTCGCCCAGGGCCTTGCGCTCGGCGGCGAATGGAGCGGCGCGGCCCTGCTGGCCACCGAGAACGCCCCGGCCAACAAGCGCGCCGTCTACGGCACGTTCCCGCAGTTGGGTGCCCCGATCGGCTTCATCATCGCCAACGTGATCTTCCTGGTCTTCAGCTACACCCTGACCCCGGCCGCGTTCGAGGCATGGGGCTGGCGCGTGCCGTTCCTGGTCAGCGCCGTGATGGTCATCATCGGCCTGTACGTCCGACTCAAGCTGATCGAAACCCCCGCCTTCACCAAGGTCATCGAGTCCAACGAGGTCGCCAAGCTGCCCCTGGGCCGGGTCTTCAAGACCAGCTGGCGCCAGCTGATCCTGGGCACCTTCATCATGCTCGCCACTTACGTGCTCTTCTACCTGATGACCACGTTCACCCTCACCTACGGCACCCGCGCGTCCAGCCTGGACGCCGCCAAGGCCGCCGCGGAAAAGGCCGGCAAGCCGATGACCGAGGCGGCAGCAGCCGCGTTCGTACCGGGCCTGGGCTTCACCCGTAACGACTTCCTCTGGATGCTCATTGCCGGCGTCGTCTTCTTCGGTATCTTCACCCTGGTCTCCGGCCCGCTGGCCGAGAAGTACGGCCGCCGCAAGATGCTGATCGCCGTTACCGCGGGCATCTTCGTCTTCGGCCTGCTGTTCGTGCCGCTCTTCAGCGGCGGCTTCGTCGGCACCATGGCGCTGCTGATCATCGGCTTCTCGCTGATGGGCCTGACCTTTGGCCCGATGGGCGCGCTGCTGCCCGAGCTGTTCCCGACCAACGTCCGGTACACCGGCTCGGCCATCAGCTACAACTTCTCGTCCATCCTGGGCGCGGCGGTGGCGCCGTTCATCGCCGTCTGGCTGTGGGAACTGGCGAAGGGCAGCCCGGTCTTGGTGGGCGTGTACCTCACGCTCATGGCCGTGCTGACGCTGATCGCGCTGTTCGTGAGCAAGGAAACCCGCGACCTGGACTACGAGAACAACGTAGCCTGACGCTCCAACCCAGTTACTGAACCGGATGCCCGGCGTGTGAGGTCGACACGCCGGGCATTCCCGTGTCCGGGGAGGGTGCGGCGGGAAGTAACCGGGGAGGAGCGTACGCGCGCGGCGTAGACGGCGGCGGGCTCGTTACCGGGCGTAGCGCTCCACGAAGTTGCGCAGGATGGCCATCGGCTCGGTGACGTTGTGCTGCCGGGCCTGGTCCATCAGCTCCTCGGCGGCGTCGGGCGGGAAGTATCCGGCATGGCGGTAGACGTCGATCCGCGTGGTGAGGCCTTCCGCGTCGAGTTCCGGGTGGAACTGGGTGGCGTAGAGGTTGGACCGGATCCGGAACATCTGCACCGGGCAGGTCTCGGAGCTCGCCAGCAGCACCGCCCCGCCGGGCAGCACGGTGCATGCCTCCTTGTGGCCCACAAAGGCCGTGAACTGTTCCGGCAGGCCGCGCAGCAGCGGGTCCTGCTGCCCGGCGGAGGTCATGCTGACGGTGACGCCGCCGAGTCCCTCGCCATAGGTCCGGTCGATCACGGCGCCCTGGTGCAGGCCCAGGGTGCCGACGCCGTAGCAGGCGCCCAGGAAGGGGAAGTCCTCGGCCACGATCCGGTCCAGCAGGGCGAACAGTTCGCGCTCCACCCGGTGCTGGATGTCGCTCTTGTGCTCTGCGGGGTCGCTGGAGGTGAACGGGCTGCCGCCGACAATCACGCCGGAATACTCGCTGAGTTCCAGCCGGGGCAGCGGCGCGGCCTCCATCCGGACCCGGTGGAGCTCGGTTTCGGCGAGCCCGGTGTAGCGCAGGTAGGCGAGGTATTCGTCGTCGGCGGCGGCATCCTCGGCACGTGAGGCGAGGAGCAGAAATGGCTTCACGTAACTAAGTCTGCCCCGCCGACGGCGACGCCGCTATTCGGCTGCCTCGCCGTCCTCGATCATGGCGATAACAGCGCCCGCGGAGACCGTCTCGCCGGCGGATGCGGAAAGCCCGATCACGATTCCGGCACGGTGTGCGGTGAGCGGCTGCTCCATCTTCATGGCTTCGAGCACGACGACGAGGTCGCCTTCGGCCACCCGCTCGCCCTCGGCGACGGCCACCTTCACGATGGTGCCCTGCATGGGGGAGGTGAGGGCGTTGCCGCCGGCGGGCGAGGCTGCTGCCGCGCTCCTGGAGCGCTTCTTTGCCTTGGCCGGCTTGCCGCTGCCACCGCCGGAGACGGTGCCCAGCGACGCCGGGAGCACCACTTCGAGGCGCTTGCCGCCAACCTCGACGACGACGCGCTGGCGTTCGCCGGCGTCGGCCGCTTCAGCCGCGGTACCTGCGGGAGTCCATGCGGGGATGTCGTTGACGAAGGCGGTCTCGATCCAGCGGGTGTGGACCTTGAACGGACCCTCGGCCGGGGCGAAATCGGGGTTGCTGACGACGGCGAGGTCGAACGGAATGACGGTGGGGATACCCTCCACCACCATCTCCTCCAGCGCGCGGCGGGAGCGCTGCAGCGCCTGGGTGCGGGTGGCGCCGGTGACGATCAGCTTGGAGAGCATCGAGTCGAAGTTGCCGCTGATGACGTCGCCCTGCTCCACGCCGGAGTCGACGCGGACTCCGGGGCCGGTGGGGTTCTTCAGCCCGGTGATGGTGCCGGGTGCGGGCATGAAGTTCCGGCCCGGGTCCTCGCCGGTGATGCGGAATTCGATCGAGTGGCCGCGGACCTCGGGGTCGCCGTAGCCGAGCTCCTCGCCGCGGGCCAGCCGGAACTGCTCGCGGACCAGGTCGATCCCGGTGACTTCCTCGGAGACGCAGTGCTCCACCTGGAGGCGGGTGTTGACCTCGAGGAAGGAGATGGTGCCGTCCTGGCCCACGAGGAATTCGCAGGTGCCGGCGCCCAGGTAGCCGGCCTCCTTGAGGATGGCCTTGGAGGATTCGTAGAGCCGCTGGTTCTGCTCATCGGTGAGGAACGGGGCCGGCGCCTCCTCCACGAGCTTCTGGTTGCGGCGCTGCAGCGAGCAGTCGCGGGTGGAGACGACCACGACGTTGCCGTGCGCGTCGGCGAGGCACTGGGTCTCGACGTGGCGCGGGGCATCAAGGAAGCGCTCGACGAAGCACTCGCCGCGGCCGAACGCAGCCGTGGCTTCGCGGACGGCGGATTCGAAGAGCTCGGGGATTTCGTCGCGGGTACGCGCCACCTTGATGCCGCGTCCGCCGCCGCCGAAGGCGGCTTTGATGGCAACGGGCAGGCCGAACTTGTCCACGAATTCGAGGATTTCCTCGGCGGATTCCACCGGATCGGCGGTGCCGGGGACCTGCGGGGCGCCGACCTTCTCGGCAATGTGCCGGGCCTGGACCTTGTCGCCGAGGGCGGAGATGGCCTCGGGGGAGGGGCCGATCCAGGTGATGCCGGCGGCAATCACCTTGGCGGCGAATTCGGCGTTTTCGGCGAGGAAGCCGTAGCCGGGGTGGATGGCGTCGGCGCCGGAGCGCAGGGCCACCTCGATCAGCTTGTCCATCACGAGGTAGGACTCGGCGGCGGTGTTGCCGCCCAGCGCGTACGCTTCGTCGGCGAGCTTGACGTGCAGGGCGTCGCGGTCCGGATCCGCGTAGACGGCCACGGAGGCGATGCCTTCATCGCGCGCGGCGCGGATGATGCGCACGGCAATCTCGCCGCGGTTGGCGATCAGCACCTTGCTCAGGCGGTGGGTGCCCGGGGTGGTGGCGGCGGGCACTGACGTTGCGGACTGCTCCGAATTTGCTGACAAGGCGTCTCCTTCTTTCCTTCAGGGAGCCTAGCGCGGTTTTGAGGGTTCCGCCGATATTACTTGCGGATCCCGCGCGTAAACGGCCGATCCTTTGTGGGGTTCCTACAAGGTGGTGCGAAATGGCTCACTCGGCGCGGATGTCGGCCGGGTTGGCGGCGCCGCCGGTCCAGAGTTCGGTGACGCCCACCTTTGCCTGGCCGAGCAGGCCGCGCAGGGTTGAGATGGAGAGCCCGACGACGGTGTGCGGGTCTCCGTCGACCTTGCGGATGAAGGCCCCGCCGTAGCCGTCGATCGTGAAGGACCCGGCGCACTGCAGCGGCTCGCCGGTAGCGATATAGGTATCGATCTCGTCCTCACTCATTTCCATGAAGTGCACCTCTGCCGAGGAGACGGAACCCAGCGTCGCGCCCGTGCCGGGGTTCTCCTCGGCGTCGGTGTCCCGGCAGTCGACCAGCCAGTGGCCGGTGTGCAGCACGCCCATGCTGCCGCTCATCCTGAGCATCCGTTCCTTGGCGACGTCGGCGGTGTACGGCTTGCCGTGGGCCTCGCCGTCGAACTCGAAGACCGAGTCGCAGCCGATCACCAGGGCGCCCTCGGATTCCGGCAGGGATGCGACGGCCTCGGCCTTGGCGCGGGCCAGCAGCAGGGCGGTGTCATGCGGGTCGGTCACGCCGTAGCGGGCCTGAACTGCGTCCTCGTCGACATCGGAGACGAGGACGTCGTGCGCGATGCCGGCGTTGCTGAGCAGCTTGGTGCGGGCGGGGGACTGGGAGGCAAGAATGAGGCGGGTCACGGCACCAGCGTAGTTCCTTTGGCGGCGTCTTGAGTCACCGGCCGCCCAACGGGACCCGCCCACAACAAAGCCGCCCGCCGATCGCAATGATCGACGGGCGGCTCGGGCGGCGGCACGGGCGGCACCGGGCGGTTGCTGTTACCGGGCGCCAGCCGCGGCGGGTTCGGCTGCGCCGGCGTCGGTGTCGTCGGCGGCTGCCGGCTTGCGCAGCTTGGCGCCTTCGACGTCGACGTCGGGCAAGATGCGGTCCAGCCAGCGCGGGAGCCACCAGGCCTTGCGTCCGAGCAGGTACATGACGGCCGGAACGATCGTCATGCGCACCACGAACGCGTCCACCAGCACGCCGAACGCCATGGCGAAGCCCATCGGCCGGACCATGTTCAGGTGCGAGAACACGAAGCCGGAGAACACGCTGACCATGATGATCGCGGCCGCGGTGACCACAGCCGCCGCGTGGCTGAAGCCGGAGCGGACCGCGTGCTTGGCCGTTTCGCCGTGCATGTACGCCTCGCGCATGCCGGAGGCGATGAAGACCTGGTAGTCCATGGCCAGGCCGAACAGCACACCGATCAGGATGATGGGCAGGAAGCTCAGCACGGCCCCGGGGTTCTCCACACCGAAGACGGTGCCCAGCCAGCCCCACTGGTACACCGCGACCACCCCGCCGAACGCGGCGGCGAGGGAGAGCAGGAAGCCGCCTGTCGCCAGCAGCGGAACCACGATCGAGCGGAAGACGAGCAGCAGCAGGATCAGGGAGAGTCCGACGACGATCGCCAGGTACGGCGGCAGGGCGTCGCCTAGCTTGGTGGATACGTCGACGTTGCCGGCGGTCTGGCCGGTGAGGCCGATCCCGACGCCGGTGGAGTCCTGGATCCGGCTCTTTTCGGCACGCAGATCGGAGACCACCTGGACGGTGCTGGCGCTGGCCGGCCCCTCCTTCGGGATGACCTGGAATACGGCGGTCCGGCGGTCGTCGCTGAGCGCCAGCGGCACGGCGGCCGCAACGTTGTCCGTCTTGCGCAGGATGTCCGCGACGTCCAGCTGCTTGGCCTGGGCGTCGGCGGTGCTGAGGCCGGCGGGGAAGTCGCCGACCACGATGATCGGGCCGGTCATGCCCTCGCCGAAGCTGCGCTTGGTGACGTCGTAGGCCTTGAAAGCCGTGGAGGCGACAGGCTCGGAACTGGCATCCGGCAGCGCAAGCCGGAGCTGGCTGGCGGGCAGGGCCACCACGCCCAGCAGCACCACGCCGGCCACCAGCGAGAGCCAGGGGTGCCGGGTGACGACGCCGCCCCAGCCGTGGCTGCTGCGGTATTCGTCCCGGGCACGGTCCTCGGCGTCGTGGCCGGGAGCGGCGTTGTGCCGCTCCGCCTTGGCCCAGGCCCGCTTCGACACCAGCTTGCGGCCCACCAGGGACAGCACGGCCGGCGTCAGGGTCAGGGCCACGACGACGGCGACGGCCACCGTGGCGGCGGCGGAGAGGCCCATCACGGCCAGGAAGGGCAGCCCCGGAACCACCAGGGCGGCGAGGGCAATGATCACCGTGAGGCCGGCGAAGAGCACCGCGTTGCCGGAGGTGCCCGTGGCGAGGGCCACGGATTCCTCGGGATCCATGCCGGCGAGCAGCTGGCCGCGGTGCCGGTTGACGATGAACAGGGAGTAGTCGATGCCGACGGCCAGGCCCAGCATGAGGGCCAGCATCGGGGAGATCGAGCTCATGTCGACGGCGCCGCTCAGCGCGAAGGTACCGCCGACGCCGACCGCCACGCCGACGATCGCCATCAGCAGCGGGAGCCCAGCGGCCACGAGGGTACCGAGCATGATGATCAGCACCAGCGCGGCGACGGCGATGCCGATGATCTCAGCGGTGCCGAAGATCTCGGAGATGTCTTCGCTGATTTCCTTGCTGGGCAGGGCCGTCACGTTGGCGGCGGAAACCTCTTTGACGATGTCCTGGACCTGCTGCCGCACCTCCGGCTTGAGGCCGTTGATCGAGGTCTTGAACTGCACCTGGGCGATGGCGGCCTTGCCGTCCTCGGAGACAAAGCGCAGCCCCTTCGAAGCATCGAGCTGGCGCTTGCCGAGGGCCAGCTTGGCATCGCCGGCCTTGAGTTCCTTTGTCCCGGCGTCGAGCTTTGCCTGCCCGGCAGCCAAAGCCGCCTTCTGCTGGCCCAACTGGGCCTCGATCGCCGCGGGGGGCAGGCCGGCGGCCGCCATCTGCTTCTCGGCATCGGCCAATTGGGCCTTGCCGTCGGCGAGCTGCGCCGCGGCCTTGTCCAGCTGGGCCTTGCCGGCGGCGGCCTTCTGCTCTCCGGCCGCCAGGTCGGTGACGGCCTTGTCCAGCTGCGCCTGGGTGGCGAAGGGGTCCACGGTGCCCTGCACGTCGGGGAGGGTCTTCAGCTTGGCCAGGGAAGCGGACACCGCGTCCTTGCCGGCCTGGCTGAACTGGGCATCGTTGGCTTCAAAGACGATGCTCGCGGAACCACCCGAGGAGGACGGGAGCTCCTGCTTGAGCTTGTCCGCCATCTGCTGGGTCTCGGTGCCCGGGATCTGGAAATTGTTGGACAGGGTGCCGTGGAATGCCGCTGCGGCACCGCCCACGGCCACCATCACGGCAAGCCAGAGCGAGATGACGAGCCAGCGGTGGCGGTAGGAGAACTTGCCGAGTCGATAGAGCAAAAGAGCCATGTCAGGACCGATCTGGGGAAGGGGCGGCGGTTGGGTTGGCGGCCGGGGCGGCTGCGGGAGTGGCAAATCCTGAGCCCAGCAGGCTCATGGAATCAATCAGTAGCTGGCGCAAAGTCGAAAGCGATTCCGCGGAGAGGGAGCCTGAGCATCGGGCAAACCAGACATCCATGGCTGCTTTGCCGCAGTAGATGACGGAGCCGGCAAGGGCACGCAGATACAGTTCGTCGATTTCGACGTCGGAGCCCCGGGCGAAGCGCTCGCGGGCGGCGTCGATGATCTCGATAGTGCAGTGGTCCCACGCTTCGAGCTCGGAGCGGTTGAGCTGCGGGTTCGACTGGCCAAGGCTGTAGAGCTCGGCCAGCGGCGCCACCGTCATCGGATCGGCGAGTTCGACCAGGGCGGCCCGGGCGGATTCCAGGATGGGCTCGCCGGCCGGGCGGAGGCGGAATTGCTGGAGCGCCTTGTCCAGGAAGCCGTGCGTTACCGAGGCGATGGCCGCTTCGGTGCTGCCGAAGTAGTTGAAGAAGGTCCTCCGTGAGATTCCGGCGGATTCGGCGATGTCCTCGACGGTGAAGTTGCCCGGCCCCTTGGCGCGGAGCAGGCCAAGCGCGGCGTCGGTGATCGCTTGCCGGGTGGCGGCCTTGTTCAGCTCGCGCCGCGAAGGCGCCGTGCCGCCGTCGTCGGGGCCGGTAAGTGGAGTGGGCATGGCCTTACACTATGTGCATCTTTGCACTCCGGGCAAGTTTATGGCCCTCCAGCGGCACCCTCCCTGCGCGTGCCCGTCAATTGGATCGATTGGCCCGTCGCGCCGGGTTCGCCGTCGCCCAGCGGGATCGCAAACACCGCCGTGCCGTAGGCGCAGATTTCCGTCCAGTTATTGGCCATGTGGGCCGTGTCGAACCGCATCGCGACGATCGCGTTGGCACCGCGCTGCGCTGCCTCGGCGACCATCCGCGCCATCACCTCCTGGCGGCTCTCGTAAAGCACCTCGGTGAGTTCGCGCAGCTCGCCTCCGGCTATGGAACGAAATCCGGCCACGAGCTGGGCGCCGACATCCCGCGACCGGACGGTCAGTCCCATGACCTCGCCGAAGACGGCGTCGATCCGATGGCCGGGAATGTCGTTCGACGTGACGATCAGCATGACCCGAGCCTAGCCACTTTGCGCCCGCGGACAACGGAAAATCGGCCCGGAATCTTTCACAGCAAGATGAAAGGTTGCGAACAGGCCCTGCCGAGCCTGTCGCTGCAGACTGAAGGCACGTCTTGAAAAGACAGCGCAGCAAGTACAGAACCGAGCCGTCGCCGCACGGCAGATCCAGGAGGCAACACATGTCACGTACCAAGAGAATCACGCTCGGCGTTTCCGCCACGGCCCTCGCCCTGGGCGCCGGCATCGGGCTGGCCGGCATGGCTTCCGCCACCACGACGCCGACCCCCACCCCCAGCGCCAGCTCCAGCGCTAGCGCCTCACCGGACGGCAGCAACGCACCGGGCGACGACATGGGCATGCGCGGCGGGCACGGCCACGGCGGCGAACGCGGCTTCGGCGGTGCGAGGGCCTCCGAGCTGGCCACCAAGCTGGGCGTCGACGAAGCCAAGCTCACCGAGGCACTCAAAGCCTTCCGCGACGCCCACAAGCCGACCACGCCGCCGGCGGAAGGCACCCGGCCGGACCGAACGGCCATGGAGGCGGAGCTGGCCAAGTCCCTCGCCTCATCGCTCGGCATCGACGAGGCCAAGGTCACCGCGGCCCTGACCGAGCTCCGCACGGCCGAACAGAGCGAACGCGCCGCGGCGCTGAAGACCAGGCTGGACAAGGCCGTCAGCGACGGCACCCTGACCCAAGCCGAGGCCGACGCGGTGACCAAGGCCGTTGAGAAGGGCGTCATCGGCGGAGGCGGCCGCTAGGGCGCGCAGCAGTACTAAGGCCAAAAAAGTAGTCCCCGGGAGGTGAATCCCGGGGACTACTTTTGCGACGCGTGGTGCTCAGGCCTTCGTGCCGGCCAGTTCGCGTCCGGCGGCAGCCGGGGCATCGTCGGCGTGAGCGCCGGCGTCGGCGTCGTGAGCGCCGGTCAGGGCGTCGTCGGCGGCTACGAGGTCGTCGCTGAACGGGTCACCGTTGCGCGGGGCGTTGTAGAGCGATTCGTCCAGGATGCCCTGGCGCTTGGCCACGATCGTGGGGACCAGGGCCTGCCCGGCCACGTTGACGGCGGTGCGGCCCATGTCGAGGATCGGGTCGATCGCCAGCAGGAGGCCGACGCCGGCCAGCGGCAGTCCCAGCGTGGAGAGCGTCAGGGTCAGCATCACGACGGCGCCGGTGGTGCCTGCGGTCGCGGCGGAACCCAGCACGGAGACGAGGGCGATCAGCAGGTACTGGCTGAAGTCCAGCTGGATGCCGAAGAACTGGGCCACGAAGATGGCGGACACGGCCGGGTAGATCGCTGCACAGCCGTCCATCTTGGTGGTGGCGCCCAGCGGCACCGCGAAGGAGGCGTAAGCGCGGGGCACGCCCAGGGAACGTTCGGTCACGCGCTGGGTCAGCGGCAGGGTGCCCACCGAGGAACGGGACACGAATGCCAGCTGCACCGCCGGCCAGACGCCGGAGAAGTACTGCTTGATGGACAGGCCGTGGGTGCGGACCAGGATCGGGTAGACGACGAACAGTACGAGGGCCAGGCCGACGTAGATGGCGACGGCGAACTTGCCGAGCGAGCCGATGGTGTCCCAGCCGTAGACGGCCACAGCGTTGCCGATCAGGCCCACGGTGCCCAGCGGGGCGATCCGGATGATCCACCAGAGGACCTTCTGGATCACGGCGAGGGCGGAGGCGTTGAGGGCCAGGAACGGCTCGGCGGCCTTGCCCACCTTCAGCGCGGCGATGCCGACGGCGATCGCGATCACGAGGATCTGCAGCACGTTGAAGCTCACGGCGGTGGTCGCTACGCCGTCGGTGACAGTGGTGCTGGCACCGAGGCCCAGGAAGTTCTTCGGGAAGAGGCCCACCAGGAAGGCCCACCAGTCACCGGACTTGCCGGTGTACTCGGCCTGCTTGGTGATGCCGGTGCCGGCTCCGGGCTGCAGCAGGACGCCCAGGCCGATGCCGATCAGCACCGCGATCAGCGAGGTGATCGCAAACCAGAGCAGCGTGTTCCAGGCCAGCCGGGCCGCGTTGGACACGGCGCGCAGGTTGGAGATGGAGCTGACGACGGCGGTGAAGATGAGGGGCACGACGGCGGTCTGCAGCAGCGAGACGTAGCTCGAGCCGATGGTCTGCAGCGTGGCGCCGAGGGCGTTGGGGTTCGCCTTGGTGCTGCCCGTGTACTTCGCGAGCAGGCCGAGGCCCAGGCCCACGATCAGGGCGGCGATGATCTGGAAGCCGAACGAGCCGGCCCATTTGGGCAGCTGGAAACCGGGCTTTCCTGCGGTTGCGGGGGTGCTTGTCTGAGTGGTCACCCGAATACGCTAGGACCGCCCCGGATATCACGGCGAACGAACATTGAGAAATGTTACGCGCTCGGGATTTACCGGCGCGCGCAAGAACCCCGCAAAGACGCCGAAAGACTGCCCGTTTGTGAAGTTATTCCAGCCCCAGATGTGGCGATTGTCTCGCCCGGGGCCTGGGGGAGCAGGCATCCTGCGCCGAGATGACAGTTCGCGGCAGTTTTTCCGAGGAACACTGCCGCGAACTGTCATTTCGCGAATGGCCCATGCAGTCAGCGGCGCGGCGGTCTTCCGGAAGCGTGCGTCTAAGCGAGGGACGAGCGAGCACGCGGAGGGAGGCGGCCGTGCCGCTGCACGGCCGCCCCCGCGTGTGGCCGCCTACCCCAGCAGCGCCCGCTTCAGGGTGTCCAACCCCACGGAGCCCATGTTGAGCGCCTTGGTGTGGAAGGCCTTGAGGTCGAAGCCCGGCCGGGTTTCGAGCTCGGCACGGATCTGCTCCCAGAGCCGCTGACCCACCTTGTACGACGGCGCCTGCCCCGGCCAGCCGAGGTAACGGGTAAACTCGAACTTCAGCTGGCCCTCGCTGATCGCAAGGTTCTGCTTCAGGAACTCGTACCCCAGGTCCGGAGTCCAGGTGCCCGACCCCCAACGCTCGGGCACCTCCAACTCCAGGTGCACGCCGATGTCGAACACCACCCGGGCCGCCCGCATGCGCTGCATGTCCAGCATGCCCATGTGGTCGCCCGGATCCTTCAAATAGCCGAGCTCCTGCATCAGCTTCTCGGCGTACAGCGCCCAGCCCTCGCCGTGGCCGGAGGTCCAGCAGACGTTGCGGCGCCACTTGTTCAGCAGCTCCCGGCGGTAGGTGGCGGTGGCGACCTGCAGGTGGTGGCCCGGCACACCCTCGTGGTAGACCGTGGTGGTCTCCGCCCAGGTGGTGAACGTGTCCTCGCCCGGCGGAACGGACCACCACATGCGGCCCGGCCGGCTGAAGTCGTCAGAGGGGCCGGTGTAGTAGATGCCGCCTTCCTGGGTAGGGGCGATCTTGCACTCGAGCGTCTTCATGGCCTCCGGGATGTCGAAGTGCACGCCGGCGAGGTCGGCCACAGCCTTGTCCGAGAGCTCCTGCATCCAAGCCCGGAGGGCGTCGGTGCCCTTGAGCTGGCGGGACGGGTCGTTGTTCAGGATTTCCTTGGCCTCTTCGATCGAGGCGCCGGGCTTGATCTCGTTGGCCACACGCTCCTGTTCGGCGATCAGGCGGTCGAGTTCCTGGACGCCCCAGGCGTAGGTCTCCTCAAGGTCCACGGTGGCGCCGAGGAAGGAGCGGGAGGCCAGGGCATAGCGCTCGCGGCCCACGGCGTCCTTCTCCGGGGCGGCCGGCAGCAGCTCGGACTCCAGGAAGCCGGCCAGCCGGGCGTAGGCCGCGCGGGCGGCGGCAGCCCCGGCGTCGAGCTTGGCCTGTACCTCTTCGGGCAGCGGACCCTCGGCGGTCTTGGCCTCGGCGGCCAGCTTGGCGAAGAAGCCGTCGTCCGCGGCGTGCTTGGTGGTCTGTTCGATCACGATCCGCACCTGGCGGGCGGCGGAGACCCGGCCGGCGTCCCGCGCGCTGCGCAGCGACTCGATGTAGCCGTCCAGGGCGGCCGGGACGTTGTGCGCGCGGCCCGCGATGTGGTCCCACTGGGCGGCGGTGTCGGACGGCATCAGGTCGAAGATCGCGCGGATCTCCTGGGCCGGGGAGGCGATGTTGTTCAGCTCCGCGAGGTCCCAGCCGGACTCGTGGATTTCCAGTTGCAGGCCGAGGCGTTCGCGCATCGCGTCGAGGGTGACGGCGTCGACGTCGTCGGCGGGCTCCAGTCCCTCCAGCGCGGCGAGGGCTTCGCGCGCCGCGGCGGCGAATTCCTCGTGTCCGGCGGGGGAGAAGTCCTGGTATTCCGTTTCGTGGCCGGGCAGGCCGAGTTCGGTGGCGAAGCTCGGGTTAAGCCGGATCAGGGTGTCCGTGAAGGCGTCGGCTACGGCGTCGATGGCGGTCTGCGGGCGCGCCGGAACCGGGGTGTCGGGCGTGCTGTTCTGAGTTGTTTCGGTAGTCACCCGAACGAGACTAGCCCGGCCGCGCCAGTTATGAAAGGGTTACTGAACTTTTCTTAGCCCCGGCTGCGTTTCCACGATCCAGGGCCCGGCTTCGGCGCGAGCTGCAGTTGCTGCCGCCGGATCCAGTGCCGCACGCCCGTCTTCTCCGGCGCCGCGGTCTCGCCGCTGCCGAGGGAGAGGACGACGGCGGTCAGCGCGGCGAGTTCCTCCGCCGTCGGTTCGCCCTTGACCACCGAGAGCAGCGGCTGCTCCGCCGGTGCCGGCTCCGAGCCGGTCACAGTGGGATGTTCCCGTGCTTCTTGGCGGGCAGGCTGGCGCGCTTGTCACGCAGGGCGCGCAGGCCCTTGACGATCTGCAGCCGCGTCTCGGACGGGGCAATGACAGCGTCCACGTAACCCAGTTGGGCGGCTTGGTACGGGTTCAGCAGCTCTTCCTCGTACTGCCGGATGACCTCGGCGCGCTTGGCCTCGACGTCGCCGCCAGCCTCCGCGACCGCGGCGAGTTCGCGGCGGTACAGGATGTTCACGGCGCCCTGGGCTCCCATCACGCCGATCTGCGCGGTGGGCCAGGCCAGGTTGAGGTCGGCGCCGAGCTTCTTGGAGCCCATCACGATGTAGGCGCCGCCGTAGGCCTTGCGGGTGATCACGGTCAGCTTCGGCACGGTGGCCTCGGCGTAGGCATAGAGCAGCTTGGCGCCGCGCCGGATGATGCCCTGGAACTCCTGGTCCTTGCCCGGCAGGAAGCCCGGCACGTCCACGAGGGTGATGATGGGGATGTTGAAGGCGTCGCAGTGCCGGACGAAGCGGGCGGCCTTTTCCGAGGCGGCGATGTCCAGGGTGCCGGCGAACTGCATCGGCTGGTTGGCCACGATGCCAACGGTGTGGCCCTCCACGCGGCCGTAGCCGATGATCACGTTCGGCGCGTAGAGCGACTGCATCTCGAGGAAGTGCGCGTCGTCGACGATCTGTTCGATCACTTTGCGCATGTCGTACGGCTGGTTGGCCGAGTCCGGGATGAGCACGTCGAGGGCGAGATCGTCCTCGTCGAGCTCGGGCTCCTGGCTGTGCTCCAGCACCGGGGCTTCGGCGAGGTTGTTCGACGGCAGGAAGTCCAGCAGTTCGCGGACGAATTCGACGGCGTCGGCCTCGTCGGCGGCCAG
This sequence comes from Arthrobacter sp. 01N442, assembly GCF_056399345.1. NCBI lineage: Bacteria > Bacillati > Actinomycetota > Actinomycetes > Micrococcales > Micrococcaceae > Arthrobacter > Arthrobacter sp. 01N442. Next base: position 160,322 of record NZ_JBFTRD010000003.1, on the reverse strand, counting down.
GTAGGTGGAGGTGCCGGTGTTGGCGTTGTGCTGCCGCGCGCCGCCGAGGGTCTCCATGTCCACGTCCTCGCCGGTGACGGTCTTGATCACGTCGGGGCCGGTGATGAACATGTGCGAGGTCTTGTCCACCATGACCACATAGTCAGTCAGGGCCGGGGAGTACGCCGCGCCGCCGGCGGAGGGGCCCATGATGAGCGAGATCTGCGGGACGACGCCGGAGGCGTGGACGTTGTTGCGGAAGATATCCGCGAACATGGCCAGGGAGGCGACGCCTTCCTGGATGCGGGCGCCGCCGCCGTCGAGGATGCCGACGACGGGGCAGCCGTTGCGGAGCGCGAACTCCTGGACCTTGACGATCTTCTCGCCGTTGACCTGGCTGAGGGAGCCGCCGTAGACGGAGAAATCCTGGCTGTAGACAGCGACGGGCCGGCCGTCGACGGTGCCGTAGCCGGAGACCAGGCCGTCGCCGAGCGGCTTCTTCTTCTCCATGCCGAACGCGGTGGAGCGGTGCACGGCAAGGGCGTCGAACTCCACGAAGGAACCGGCGTCGAGCAGCAGGTCGATGCGCTCGCGGGCGGTGTTCTTGCCGCGGGCGTGTTGCTTCTCGATTGCTTCCGGGCCGGAGGGCTGCTCGGCACGGGCCTGGCGGTCGCGGAAATCGGCAATCTTTCCCGCGGTCGTGGTCAGATCGTGGCTCATCAAGTGTCTCCGGCTCTGTCGTTCGCTGCTGTTCTTCGTGACGGCTGTCGCGGGCCCTTGTGGTGGCACTTAAGTGGATTCCACACAAAAACATGGCCGTGCTGGCAAGTCTAGTGACGGTATTCGCCCATGCCGCTGTAGAAACCCTACAATTTTCGGCCCGATCCCCGGCGGGGCCCGTACCTTCCCGCCCAGTTACCCGCGGCCTGATCCGGCGCGGCCCCCGGAAATCCGCGGCGGCGCGTCGCCGGAGGGTGGTCCGGCCCGGAGTAACCGGGGAGGAACGCACGCAAAGGTTGAAAGAAGGGATGTTACTCGTCAGTAACATCGGCTAAGGTGGGCCTATGACTTCAAGCAATGACGCTTCGGCTGCCTCACCGCAATCCCGCCCGGCCGGGCCGTACCAGGCCTCGGCATCCCTGGCGGGCCGCACCATCCTGATGTCCGGCGGCAGCCGCGGCATCGGCCTGGCGATTGCCCTGCGCGCCGCCCGGGACGGCGCCAACATCGTGCTGCTGGCCAAGACGGGCCAGCCGCACGCCAAACTCGAGGGCACGGTCTACTCCGCCGCCGAGCAGATCGAAGCCGCCGGGGGACAGGCGCTGCCGCTGGTTGGCGATGTGCGCAACGACGCCGACGTCGCCAGCGCGGTTGCCGCCGCGGTCGAACGCTTCGGCGGGATCGACATCGTGATCAACAACGCCTCCGCGATCGACCTTTCCAAGACCGACGCCGTGGACATGAAGCGCTACGACCTGATGCAGGACATCAACGTCCGCGGCACCTTCCTGCTGAGCAAGCTCGCCCTGCCCGCGCTGCGTGAATCCGCGGCCGGGCAGATCCTCACGCTCTCCCCGCCGCTGAACCTGGACCCGAAATGGGCGGGCATGCACCTGGCCTACACCATGGCCAAGTACGGGATGAGCCTGACCACCCTGGGCCTGGCCGAGGAACTCAAGGTGGACGGCATCAGCGTGAACTCACTCTGGCCCTGCACGCTGATCGACACCGCGGCGATCCGCAACATGCCCGGCGGCGAGCAGATTGTCCGCGGCGCGCGCGGCCCCGAAATCATGGCCGATGCCGCCCACGCCGTGCTGACCGCTAGCAACGCGATCCCGGCCTCGGGCAGTTGGAGCGGCAATTTCTACACCGACGAAGAGGTGCTGGCCGCGGCCGGCGTCACGGACTTCGCGCCGTACAGCCTGGGCGCGTCGGAAGACCAGCTGGTACCTGACATTTTCCTCTGAGTTTCCGGCGGCTTCCGGTGGTCCAGGAGCCGGCCGCGCCGCCGAAACTCCCCACCTTTGCCGGTTCGACGCCGGAATTCCGCGGCGATTCGCCCCGGCACGCCGACGTCGCGGTTCAAAGGTGGGGTGGTTCCGCGGTGGCCGGTCCGGCGCCGCGGAGGCGGTTACTCGGTAGGATTCAAGCATGGAAGCCGCGCAGGAGACACCGGACCGTCCACCCCTGGACCAGAGCGCCCTTGGTGACGCCGCGTTCCTCTCGGCCAACGGCATCCCGCAACTGACCGTAGTGGAGTCCACGGGCTCCACGAACGCGGACCTGCTGCGCGGCGTGAGCGTGGATCCCGGCGCCTGGCCCGACCTGTCCGTGCTCACGGCCGAGTACCAGAGCGCCGCCCGCGGCCGCCTGGACCGGCAGTGGGAGGCCCCGGCCCTCAGCTCCGTCTCCGTCTCGATCGTGCTCCGGCCGGTCAACGCGGAGGGCCGGCCGCTGCCCACCCAGAGCTTTTCCTGGCTCTCGCTGCTTGCCGCGCTCGCGCTGCGGGAGGCCCTGCTGGAAACCGCCGGGATCCCCGCCGAGCTCAAATGGCCCAACGATGTACTGGTCCGCGGCAAGAAGATTGCCGGCATCCTCGCCCAGCTGGGACCGATGGGCGACGGCGCCGTCCCGCCCGTGGTACTCGGTACCGGCCTCAACGTCACCCTCACTGAGGCCGAGCTTCCGGTACCCACGGCCACTTCGGTGCTGCTGGAGCACCCGGCAACAGTGGACCGGACCGCACTGCTGAAGAGCTACCTGTCCCGCTTCGCCACGCTCTACCGCAGCTTCTGCAACGCCGACGGCGACCCGGCCGCGGGAATGGCTGGCGGCCCGTCGCTGCACAAGAGGGTGGAGCATGTGCTGACCACCCTCGGCAAGCAGGTCCGGGCCCAGCTCCCCGGCGACCACGAGATCATCGGCCACGCCAGCCGGCTGGACGAGTACGGATCCCTGCTGGTGGTCGACGCCACCGGGCACGAGCACGTGGTGACCGCCGGTGACGTCGTCCACCTGCGTCCCTGGACCCCACCCGGCGAGGCCGGCGGCGAAAGCGGCTATGCGTAAGGAGCTCCTCCCGGGCGAGCAAGTGATTGTGATTACCCGCCCCCAGCCGCGGACACTGATCGCCCCGGCCCTGCTGTTCATCCTGGTTTCCGCCCTCACCGCCTTTGCCTGCGCCTGGATTGTGAAGGGCGGCCCGGCCAAACTCGTCCCGCTCGTCACCCCGGACTGGACGCCCTGGCTGATCGGCACCTGCCTGGCTCTCGCGGCCTGGCTGCTGCTTGCCTACTGCCTGCCTAAAGTGGTGACCTGGCACGCCAGCCGCTACACGCTGACCAGCCGGCGTTTTGTGGCCCGTTACGGCATGTTGCGGCGTCGTGACCAGCAGGTTCCACTGGCCGCGGTCCGTAATGTGTTCATCGAACAGACCCTGATCCAACGGGCCCTGCGCTCGGGGAATATATCCTTGGATACCGGGTACCCCTCCAGCACGGTGATTCCGGACGTCCCCGAGGTCATGACGTTCCGGAACTTCATCCTCGACGCGATAGACGAACTTCCGGAGGGTGAACTGCTTGAGGCCGACGACACGATGCACGGTTCCGGCGAATGGCCCTTGGACATGAGAGAAGGTGGAAGAGATGAACGCTGAGAACGTGCACCCCGACACCGGACTCCTGGCCGCGGAGCCTTCGTACGTGCCTGAGGCGGTCCTCGACGCTTCCTCCCTCGAAGCCGCGGTGCTGGATTCCCTCGCCACGTCCGAGCCGGAAGACCCGAACGACGCCGGCGCTGCCGCTTCCGACGCCGACGCCGACCCTTCCGACGACGACGCCGACCCCTCCAACGACGCCGACCCCTCCGGCCCGGACCTCGTCGACGAGCCCTCGGCTGCCCCTCCCACCGGCACCATGTCCGCGGAACGCCTCGCCGCCAAGGCCCTCGAGCAGCGGCTGCTCGGCGGCGAGCGAAAGCTGCGCCGCCGCGAGGTGGCCGCCGGTGCAGGGCTGTCCCTGCTGTCCGCGCGGAAACTCTGGCGCGCCCTCGGCTTCCCCAACCTCGGCGATGAGGACGTGGCCTTCACCGAACGGGACCAGACCGCGCTGAACACGATTGTGGACCTGGTCCGCAGCCGCAAACTCACCGAGGAAGCCGCCATCTCCGTCACCCGTGCCATCGGCCAGATGACCGACCGCATGGTGGTCTGGCAGATCGAGGCCCTGGTCGAGGACATGGTGCACCAGCAGGGAGTCACGGACGCCGTGGCCCGCAAGCGGCTGGTCAGCGAACTGCCCTCCCTGGTGGACGCGCTCGAGGAAATGCTGGTCTACTCCTGGCGCCGGCAGCTCAACGCCGGGGTGCAGCGCCTCGCGGTGCGGGCCGAGGCCGGCCTGGCCTCCAGCGAGGAAGGCCGCGAAGGTGACGAGGACGACGCCCCGCTGCCGCTTGCCCGCGCCGTCGGCTTCGCGGATCTGGTCTCCTACACCAGCCTGTCCCGCCGGATGAACGAAAAGACGCTCGCGCAGCTGGTGCAGCGCTTTGAAAACAAGTGTGCCGAGATCATTTCGGTCGGCGGCGGCCGGCTCGTGAAGACGGTCGGCGATGAAGTCCTCTACATCGCCGAAACCCCTGCTGCCGGGGCGGAGATCTCGCTGGCGCTCTCGCAGGCCTTCAATGAGGACGAGATCCTGCCCCAGGCCCGCGTCGCGATGGTGTGGGGCCGCATCCTCTCGCGGCTTGGAGACATTTACGGGCCCACCGTGAACCTGGCCGCCCGCCTCACGGCACTGGCCGATCCGGGCACCGTGCTGGTGGACTCGATGACGGCCGCCGCCCTGGAGCACGACGAACGCTTCGTGCTGCTTCCCCGCGACGCGGAGAACGTGCGCGGCTTCGGCGAAATCCACCCCGTGGAACTGCAGCGGGGCAGCGGAAAGGGCCTGGTCCTGGACTAAGGACCACGGAAGCGGCACTCTCCGCCGGGCAGTCCTCCCCATCGCGCTGCCGGAGATCGTTAGGTAGGCTGTCGCGGGAAGTGGGGGGCCGGTCTGGGGTCCGCCGGGGAATCCACCAAACTCTTGAAGGAAATCTGACGCTGTGCCACGACTTTTCGCCATGCTGGGTGCCAGGAAGCCGGGCTCCAAGAATCCGGGATCGCGCACGCGCCGCAAGTTCGTCACCGCCACCTCCTTCGCGGCTGTCGCTGCGGTGCTGGTAACCGGGGCCATCATCTACCCAGGGTTCAAGACCACCGAGGTGGAGTTGAACGACGGCGGCGTCTGGGTGGTGTCGAAGGCAAAGAACGCGGTGGGACGGCTGAACTACCCCTCCCGCGTGTTGGACGGTGCGGTGACGCCGGCATCGACGTCGTTTGACGTGCTGCAGGATGCCGGGACGGTGTTCGTTGACGACGCCTCGGGCTCGACGCTGAACCAGGTGTCCGCGGCGCAGATGCGCTTGGGCGGGGACAAGAAACTGCCGGGTTCCGCCGAGGTGAGCTTCGGATCGAAGGTCATCGCAGTGACGGACGAGGCGCGCGGCCGGGTCTGGGCGTTGTCGCCGTCGACGTTGAACGGTTTCGACGAGGAGAACTCCGAACCGGTGCTCGCGGGAGCGCGGGGCACGGTCTCGGCGGTGGGGTCCGACGACCGGATTTACAGCGCGGATCCCAAATCCGGGCAAGTGACGGTAACGAGTGTGGACGCCGACGGTCGGGCGACGGATTCGCAGGCCAGCACCTGGGACGGTTTGAAGGGTGCCGGCAGCATCCAGCTGACCGTGGTGGGTGACCAGCCGGTGGTGCTGGACGCGGACCGCGGGAAGTTGTTCTTGCCGGGCGGGCGTGAGCTGTCGCTGGCGGATGCCCGGGAGGCCCGGCTCCAGCAGTCGGGCCCGGGAGCAGACGCGGTGGCCGTGGCGACGCCGAAGGCCTTGTTGGAACAGCCGCTGGACGGTTCGACGGCGAAGACCGTGACCTTCGGCGGCCAAGGGGTGCCCGCGGCGCCGGTGCAGCTGGGCGGCTGCGTCCACGCGGCCTGGTCCGGCGCGAACAAGTATGTCCGGGACTGCGCGAAAGATGCCGACGACAAGACCGTGGATGTGCCGAAAGCGTCCGCATCGCCGAGCTACGTGTTCCGGGTGAACCGGGACGTGGTGGTGCTCAACGATGTGAACTCCGGCAATGTGTGGCTGGTCAACCAGAACATGCTGCTGGTGGACAACTGGGACGACGTCATCCCGCCCAAGAACCAGTCGGATGACCAGGACCAGGAGTCCGCGGACAACAACACCGTCAACATCCTCCCGGACCGCACCAAACCCAACCGGCCGCCGGAAACCAAGCCCGACGCCGTCGGCGTCCGACCAGGCCGCACCACGGTGCTCAGCGTGCTGGACAACGACTCCGACCCCGACGGCGACGTCCTGACCGCCGCCGTGGCCGGCAACGGCCCCAAGGCAGGCAGCCTGGAAAGCATCTACGGCGGCACGGCCTTCCAGATCACCGTCCCGCCCGACGCGAAACCCGGCACCGAAACCTTTGGCTACAACGCCTCGGACGGCCGCGGCCTCTCCGCCGGCGGCAGCATCACGCTCAGCGTCGTGGGCCCGGACGAGAACAAGCCGCCCCTCTTCAAGCGCGGCGAGCCCACCACCATGCTGGTGGAGCAGGGCAAATCGGTCAGCCAGAACATTCTCACCGACTGGACCGACCCCGACGGCGACGACCTCGTGCTCCTCGATGCCAAGGCGGACAACGACCAGGACCAGGTCAAAGTCCGCCGCGACGGCCTGCTCAGCTATCAGGATTCCGGCGCCGCGCCCGGCAAGAAGACCGTCACGGTCACCGTCTGGGACGGCCGCGCCACCACCACCGGCAAAGTGATTGTCAATGTCCAGCCGCCCGGGGCACTCCAGCCCGTGGTCAACGCGGACCACGTCACCGCCGTCGTCGGCCAGGACCTGGTGATCGCGCCGCTGAAGAACGACGTCGACCCCAACGGCGGCGCGCTGCGCCTGGCCCAGGTCGAAGCTGCGGGAACCGCCGAGCTCGGCCCGGTGACCGACGGCGGAACGTTCACCTTCCGTAGCAACACCCCTGGCCCCGTCTACCTGACCTACATCGCCAGCAACGGACCGCAGAGCACCCAGGGCCTGATCCGCGTGGACGTCGAATCCGGCAAGGACACCGGCAACCCCGTTGCCGTGCACGACGTCGCCCTGATGCCGGTGGGCGGCAGCGTGCTGGTGGACCCGCTCGCGAACGACTCCGACCCGGCGGGCGGGGTCCTGGTGCTGCAGTCCGTGCAGATGCCGGAGAACTCCACCGCCTCGGTCAGCGTGATCGACCACAGCGTGCTGCGGATTACCGACGTCGTCGGCACCCGCGAACCGTTCACCTTCCGCTACACCATGTCCAACGGCAGCAAGTCGGCCACCGGCAGTGTCGCCGTGGTCCCCGTCCCGGCACCCGCCGTCGTCGAGGCCCCGCAGCCCAAGCCGGACGAGGTGAACGTGCGCGCGGGCGACGTCGTCACCATCCCGGTGCTGGCCAACGACACGCACCCGCAGGGCCAGAAGCTGACCGTGGACCCGGTGCTGCCGCAGCCGGTCCCGGAAAGCGACGGCAAGAGCTTCGTCTCGGAGAACACGCTGCGCTTCATCGCAGGCTCCGTGCCCAAGACCGTGCGTGCCATCTACAACGCCGTGGACCCGCAGGGCCAGAAGAGCGCGGCCGCGGTCACCATCCACATCCTGCCGCTGGAAGGCGCGGAGAACTCCCGCCCGCAGCCCAAGAACCTCACCGCCCGGGTGGTGGCGGCCGGCACCGTGCGGATCCCGGTGGAACTGGACGGCATCGACCCGGACGGCGACTCCGTCCAGCTGACCGGCATCGACAGCTCGCCGTCGATGGGTACCGCTACGGTGGGCAGCAACTTCATCGACTTCACCGCCGCCGGCGACGGCGCCGGGACGGACACTTTCCGCTACAAGGTGGTGGACCGGCAGGGCGCCGTCAATACCGGCACCGTCACCGTCGGCATCGCCCCGCGCGGTGACGTCAACCAGAAGCCGACCCCGGTGGACGACGAGGTCAAGGTCCGGCCCGGCCGCCAGATCGCCGTCGACGCCCTGGGCAACGACACCGATCCCGACGGCGACCCGATCCGGATCCAGACCAACGACATCGAGGCGCCGCGGGAGCTGCAAGCCACGGTCAGCAAGCAAAGCGGCCGGATCATCCTGTTGGCACCGTCCCAGGAGGGCACCACCAACGTCCGCTACACGGTGGCCGACGACCGTGGCGCCACCGCCCAGGCCGCGATCGCGGTCAAGGTGCAAAAGGACGTGCCGCTGCAGGCACCGATCGCCCGGGACGACCGGGTGACTTCCGCGCAGACGCTCGGCAAGACCGCCGTCGACGTCCCGGTCCTCAAAAACGACGAGGACCCCGACGGCGTCGGCGAAAACCTCAAGGTCAGCACCGAGGCCAAGACCGCCCGGCCCGGCACCGAGGGCAACATGATCGTGCAGCTGACCGAGAAGCCGCAGCTGATCCCTTACACCGTGGAAGACGTCGACGGGCAGAAGTCAACGGCCATCATCTGGGTGCCCGGCGTCGGCCAGCAGGTCCCCACCCTGGCCAAGAACGACGTCGTGGAGGTGGTCGCCGGGCAGTCCGTCACGGTGGACCTCAAGGAATGGGTCAAGGTCCGGGATGGCCGCTCGCCGCGGCTGACGCAGACGGACCGGATCAAGCTGATCGGCGCCAACGGTTCGGACCCCGTGGCAAACGGCGGCACGGCCCTGAAGTACACAGCCGGAACTGACTACGCCGGCCCCGGATCGCTCAGCTTTGAGGTCACCGACGGCACCGGCCCGGACGACCCGGCCGGCCTGAAATCCACCCTCAGCATCCGCACCAAGGTGCTCCCGGACCCTAACCGCAACAACCCGCCGGTGCTGCTGGGCAGCCAGGTGGACGTGCCCAAGGGCGACGCCGCCAGCACCGACCTCGCCAAGCTCACCACCGACCCGGACGACGGCGACGTGGACGCCATGAAGTACGAACTCGCCGGAAACGCCCCGGCAGGCTTCGACGCCTCCATCGACGGCAAGACGCTCAAGGTCTCGGCCAAGGACGGCACCGACGCCGGGGCAACCGGCGCGGTCCAGGTCAAGGCCAAGGACCGCCGCGGGCTGGAATCGACGGCGACCTACCAGCTGACGGTCACGGCCTCCAACCGGCCCAAGCCGGTGGCCAACGACGACGTCGAGGACAACGCCGCCGTCGGCAAGCCGGTCACGGTCAACGTCCTGGCCAACGACGCGAACCCGTTCCCGGAGACGCCGCTGAAGATCCTCTCGGCCACCGCCGAGACCGGCTCCGGCGGCGTCCGGGTGGCCGGCGACAGCGTAGAGGTCACACCGTCCGCCTCGGGCACCATGGTGGTCTCCTACACCGTGGCGGACAAGACCGGTGACCCGAGCCGCAACGCGACCGCCCGGATCCGGCTCAACGTCAAGGACAAGCCGCTGGCCCCGGGCACGCCGCAGGCCCAGAGCGTGGGGGACCGGACGGCGCTGCTGACCTGGACGCCGCCGGCGGACCGCGGCTCGCCGATCACCAAGTACACGGTGACCGGAGAGGGTGGCTTCAGCCAGGACTGCCCGGCCAACTCGTGCACCCTGAACGGGCTGACCAACAACACCAAGTACCACTTCCAGGTCACGGCCACCAACGCCATCGATAAGTCCGAGCCCTCCCCGCCCTCGGCGGAGGTGCGCCCGGACGTCAAACCGGACACCCCGGCCGCGCCCACGCTGAAGTTCGGCGACAAACAGTTGGCCGTGGCGTGGACCGCGCCTGCCTCCAAGGGCTCCGCGATCAAGTCCTACGACCTGGAAATCTCGCCGGCACCCGCGGGCCAGAACGCCCAGATCCAGAACCTGACCTCCACCAGCTATGTCTGGAAGGGCCTGCAGAACGGCGTGGCCTACACGGTGCGCGTGCTGGCCCGGAACGATGCCAAGGACCCCTCGGAGTGGAGCGCCTACTCCGCGGCGGAGACGCCCGCCGGCGCGCCGGTCACCCCGGCGCCGCCGAACGCCAGCCAGGCCGGTTCGGTCGGCCCGCAGAGCCAGCTTAAGGTCACCTGGGCGGCGCCAAACAACAACGGCGACGCGATCTCCGCCTACACGCTGACCACCCTGCGCGGCGGGGCCGTGGTGGGCAGCCAACGGGTCCAGGGCACCTCACAAAACATCACGGTGGACAACTCCGAGGCCGACTACACCTTCACCGTGGCTGCCACCAACAAGGCCGGAACCTCGGGCACCAGCCCGGCCTCCGCACCGGTGCGGGCCGCCGGGAAGCCGGGCATGGTCAACGGCGGGACCGTGGCCGCGCCGGGCAACAGTGGACAGCTGAAGGTGACCTTCACCCCGCTGACCCAGGCGCAGCGGAACGGTTCCACCGCCTCGGAGATCAGCTACCGCTGGTCCACGGCTTACGGCTCCGGACCGATCAATGCCCCTGGCGGCACCATCACCGGCCAGCCCAACGGCAAGAACGTCATCGTCAACATCATTGCCTTCTCCACGAAGAACAATGTCTCCGGGGACGCCAAAGCCATCGGCTCGGCCGTTCCCTACGGACCCCCGGGTACGCCCAGCGTCAGCGGCGGCACCTCGAACAAGGGTGACGGGCAGGTGCACTGGAACTGGACCCAGCCCAACGACAACGGACGGGTGATCAACCGCTACGAGGTCAGCTACGACGGAGGCGGCTGGACCAGCGTGGGGCTGAACCGCAGCTATGACCACAACGCCGGCGGCTGGAGCAAGAGCCACAGCCTGAAGGTCAGGGCCTGCAATGGCACCGACGGCAATAAGGACTGCGGCGGCTATGACACCGCAACGGCCACGTCCGGGGCGGACCCCACCCCCACCCCCACCTCGCAGATCCAGGCGCACAACAGCACCTGCCCGGGCAAGCCCGGGCAGGCGGACACCTACGATCCGAGCGGGCCCAGCTGCGGCGCCGGCTGGGTCAGGAGCTCCGAGGGCAGGCTCACCATCGACTGCACCAAGGACATCTATGGCAACGGAACGCCGTGGTACCGCATGACGGAGGGAAGCCACCCGCAGTGGTACGCCAAGTCGACCACCGTGAACCTGTACGGCCCCAAACCCGGCGGCTGCTGATGCCCGCTACTACACTGAACGCCGGACCATGCGGGGACTCCCTGCCGGCAGCACCCGTATCGATCGACCAGACACAGAAGAGGACCACGTCATGACGATGACCACCGAACAGGCCGAATGGTTTGCCGGCACTTTCGAGAAGCTCGTTGCCAACGTGGGGCAGGCAGTACTGGGCAAGTCCCATGTCATTCGGCTGACCTTCACGGCGATGCTGGCCGAGGGGCATGTCCTCTTCGAGGACGCCCCCGGGACCGGCAAGACCTCGCTGGCCCGTGCCCTCGCCGCCACCGTCCAGGGCTCCAACAACCGCATCCAGTTCACCCCGGACCTGCTGCCCTCCGACGTCACCGGCGTGACCATCTATGACCAGAAGACGCAGAAGTTCGAGTTCCACAAGGGCCCGATCTTCAACAACATCGTCCTCGCCGACGAGATCAACCGCGCCTCGCCGAAGACCCAGTCGGCCCTGCTGGAGGTCATGGAGGAATCCCGCGTCACCGTGGACGGCGCCACCTACCAGGCCGGCCGGCCCTTCATGGTCATGGCCACGCAGAACCCGATCGAGCAGGCCGGCACCTACCGCCTGCCCGAGGCCCAGCTGGACCGCTTCCTGATCAAGACCTCCATCGGCTACCCGGACCACGCCTCCACCGTGCAGCTGCTCGGCGGCGCGAACCTCAAGGACCGCTCGAAGGAAATCACCGCCGTGATCACCACCCAGGCAGTCGCGGACATGGCCGACCTCGCCGCCACAACGCACGTGGACACCGCCGTGCTGGAATACATCTCCAGGCTCTGCGAAGAAACCCGCAGCGCCCCGGAGACCCGCCTGGGCGTGTCGGTCCGCGGCGCCCTCGCGATGGTCCGCGCCGCCAAGGTCTGGGCGGCCAGCCAGGGCCGGAACTTCGTCCTGCCCGACGACGTCAAGGACCTCGCCGCCGTCGTCTGGACGCACCGGCTCGTGATGGACCCGGAAGCGGAATTCTCCGGTGCCACCGCCGAGGCCGTCCTGGCCCGCGTCCTGGCCGACGTCGCCGCCCCACAGCAGCGGGCCGCCGTCTAAGCGGCCCGTCCCGCCGATCCCGCACCCGGGGTGGCCCCAGGCCACCCCGGCACCATGCACGAACACCTGCACGAACAAAGGCACCGATATGTCCACCAGCACTCCGTTGACCCGGCTTGCTGAACGCCTGAAGCGGCCCCTGTCCCGGGCCGCAGCGCCAGCCCGGCTGCACCCCTCCGCCGTCTGGGCCGAGGCCCGCAGCACCGCCGCCCTGGCGCTGGGTCCGGCGGCGCGCGCCGTCCGGGAGCGCTACCGCCGGCACCTTTGGCCCGTCCTCTCCGTCGTGAGCGTGCTGGGCTGGTCCGTGCTGGCGGCCTCGGTGCTGCTGTGGAGCGTCGGCCAGGCCTACGGGTGGCAGGAAGCCAAGGCCGCCGCGATCGCCGCCTTCGTCCTGCTGGTGTTGGCGGTCGGCTTCATCCTGGGCCGCTCCTCCTACGGCGTGCTGCTGGACCTCGCCCGGACCCGGGTGGCCGTGGGGGACAGCGCCGTCGGCAGCATCGACGTGTCCAACACCTCCGCCCGTCCGCTGCTGCCCGCGTCCCTGGAACTTCCGGTCGGCGCCGCCACCGCCGTGTTCCACCTGCCCCGGATGAAACCCGGGCAGGTCCACGAGGATCTCTTCACCATCCCCACCGCCCGCCGCGCCGTGATTGTGGTGGGCCCGGTCCGCTCCGTGCGCGCCGACCCGCTGCACCTGCTCCGCCGGCAGGTGCTCTGGACCGAGCCCGTTGACCTCTTTGTCCACCCCAGGACCGTGGCCCTGGCAGGCTCGGCCGCCGGCTTCATCCGCGACCTCGAGGGCATGCCCACCACCGATCTCTCCAGCGCCGACGTCTCGTTCCACGCGCTGCGCGATTACGTGCCCGGGGACGACCGGCGGCACATCCACTGGAAGACCACGGCCCGGACCAACAAGCTCATGGTGCGCCAGTTCGAGGAAACCCGCCGGGCGCACCTGGCCATCTCGCTCTCCACCAACACGGACGAATACGCCTCCGAGGAGGAATTCGAACTGGCCGTCTCCGCCGCCGCCTCGATCGGGCTGCAGGCCATCCGGGAGCAGCGCGACCTCGACGTCCTCACCCAGCAGGGGCCGCTGCGCTGCCAGACCGGCCGGAACATGCTCGACGACATGACCCGGATCGTCGGCGCCCCGCAGCGCAAGACCGCCGTCGACCTGGCAAGGACCCTGGCCGACACGGTGCCCAACGCCTCCGTGGTGTTCTTCGTGGTGGGCAGCAACGTCACCCCCACCCAGCTGCGCTCCGCCGCCGCCTCGGTGCCGCCCGGGGTGCGCAGCCTCGCGGTCCGCATCCAGGCCGGCGCCGCGCCGGCCCGGGCCAACATCGCGGACCTGACCGTGCTCACCCTGGGCGATCTCAGCGAGCTGGCCATCGTGCTCAGGAAGGCGGCAGCATGAGCGGCGCCACGGGCCTCCGGCCCCGGAAGAACGCGCCGGCAGCCCGCCGCTCCGGCTTCGCCGACGGGCAGCCGGGCTGGCACTACGCGCTCGACGCCGGCGCCCTCACCGTGCTGCTGGGGCTCGGCGTGCTCGGCTTCAGCCTCAGCTTCGGCGGCGACCCCTATTACCTGGCCGCCGGTTTCGGCGGCATCCTGCTGGGCCTTGGCGTCGCGGCCGCCCAGGTCCACTTCCGGCTTGGCGTGCTGATCACCACCGCGCTGGCCGTGGGCGCCTACCTGGTCTTCGGCACAGCCCTGGCCGTCCCCGAAGCCTCGATCGCCGGTGTGCTGCCCACGCTGGAATCGTTGCGGACGCTGCTGGTGGGGGTGGTCTTCGCCTGGAAGGACATGCTGACCGTCGGCGTGCCCGTCGGGACCGCCGGCGGGACCCTGATCGTGCCGTTCCTGAGCTCGCTGCTGACCGCCCTGGCCGCCGGGCTGCTGATCTGGCGGCTCAAGAGCCCCTATTGGCCGCTGCTCCCGGTGCTGCTGCTGTTCATCACCGGCATCGCGTTCAGCACCAACGCCGGCTTCCTCACCGTGGAACGCGGCATCTCACTCACTGTGGTGGCAATCGCCTGGGCCACGTTCCGCCGCGATGCCCTGCGCCGCAGCGACACCCGCGCGGTGTCGGTAAACCGGCCGGAGACAGACCAGGGCGCCGCCCGCACCGCGCGGCTGCGCCGGGTGGGCACCGCCGCAGCGGTGATCGCCGTCGCCGTCGGGATCACCGCCGTCGCGTCCCCGCTGGTGACCGCCGACGACGACCGGAAGGTGCTGCGCAACGCGATCGTGCCCCCGTTCGACCCGAAGGACTACGTCACCCCGCTGGCGAGCTTCCGCAACTTCGTCAAAGACAAGAAGGATGACAACCTCTTCCTGGTCAAGGGCCTGCCCAAGGATGGCCGGGTACGCCTCGCCGCCCTGGACGCCTTCAACGGCACCAACTACAACATGGATCCCAACGGCTCGGGCAGCTTCAGCAAGGTGGGCGATGCGAAGTCGCTGAACACGCTCGCGGACTCCACCGGCGTCGTGCCCACGAACAACTACACCCTGGGCATCACGATCGAGGACTACCAGGGCTACTTCCTGCCGGGCGGCCGCAAGACCACCGGCATCAGCTTCGACCGGGACGGCTCGGGCGCCGCCTCCGGTCTCTACTTCAACTCCGGCACGGACACCGCGGTGACCACCCGCGGGCTCGCCAAGGGAGATTCCTACAGCGTCCAGGTGTCCGACCCCGCGATGCTCGAACACGGTCAGCTGACCCAGTACGACTTCGCCAAAATGACGCTGCCGGATCCGGCCGAGGTCCCGCCGGTGGTCGGCTCACAGGCGAACGACCTCGCCGCCGACGCGCCCACCGCGATCGACCGGGTCCGGCAGATTGAGGCGCACTTCCAGAAGAAGGGCGCCTTCAGCAACGGCCTGATCGCCGACGGGCAGCTGCCCAGCGTCTCCGGCCACAGTGCCAACCGCATCCGCAGCCTGCTCACGGCCAAGCAGATGCTTGGCGACGACGAGCAGTACGCCGTGGCGATGTCCCTCATGCTGCGCCACCTGGGCATCCCCTCCCGCGTGGTGATGGGCTTCTACCCGGACCCCAAGGGCCCGGAAAACGGCGCCGGCGAAGTGCAGATCACCGGCAAGGACGTCCACGCCTGGGTTGAGGTCGCCTTCGACCGGGTGGGCTGGGTGTCGTTCGATCCCACGCCGCCCAAGGACAACGTGCCGATCCCGCCGGATCCGGAGAACAAGTCCAAGCCCAAGCCGCAGGTCCTGCAGCCCCCGCCCCCGCCACAGGAACCGGCCGAACTGCCGCCGGACTCCACACCGGACGCGCTCGACGCGGACCAGAAGAAGAACAATCCCTGGCTGTTCTGGGGACCCCTGCTGGCCGCGATCGGTACGGCACTGATACCGGTGGCGGTCCTCGCGCTGCCGCTGCTGCTTATCGCGCTGCTGAAATCCCGCCGCCGGAAGGCCCGCTTCACCGACGGGCACCCCGCGCAGCGCGTCGGCGGCGGCTGGAGCGAAGTGCTGAGTCTCGCGACCGACCTCGGCGCCGGGGTGGACAACCGCGCCACCCGCCGGGAGTCCGCCGTCGTGCTCGGCGAGGCGTTCCCGGCAAGCCAGGGCACCACCACGCTGCTCGCGCACCGGGCGGACGCCGCCATCTTCGGGGCGGGGGAACCGAGTGAGGAGCAGGTGCGTGAATACTGGGAGATCGTGGACGGCTCACTCAAGGAGATGACCGGAACGGTGGGCTTCTGGCGCCGCCAGCAGGCCCGCTTTTCGCCACGTTCCCTGCTGGCCGACGGCCGGGCCGCGCTCAAGCTGCGTGGACCCCGTCCGGTCCTGCCCGGCCGACGCCCCGCCGCCGGCGGCCCCGGCAGCGCGGCTACGGCATCCGGTCCGGCAGCCGTTGACCCGGCCGCCTTCGGTCCAGCTAGTACAGTGGAGCCCGGTCCGCACCCGGAACCACAGGGAACAGCCAGGAAGAACCGCAACGAGCCATGAGCGACGACGTCGAGCGCTGCCCGCGCTGCCACCAGCCGATCCGGCCCGGCGCCGCCTTCTGCACAAGCTGTGCGGCGCCGCTGAGCAACCGCTCGGCGCGCAACGCCGCGCGTGCGGAGCCAGCACCGGGTACTATCCCGGTAGCGCCTTCCGGTCACGGCGGTTCGTTCACCGCCGGCCCGGCGCCTGCCGGAGTGCAGCCGAACAGCCAGGGTGTCCGCGGACAAGGGGGAGGTACCGTTTTGCCGAACAAGCTTGAGCTGGTTCCCGCAACTGCAGCAAAGCGGCTCGGCGCGGCAGTGCTGGACTGGATTGGCCCCGCAGCGCTCCTTGTGGTGCTCTTCACCGTCGGCTTCGCCGGTGTCACGCAAACGCGCAGCGGCGGCTCCATCATCTACAACACCTCTTCGCTGGTGCTCTTCGGCGGCATCGGGCTCGGGGCCACCCTCGTCTACACGCTGGTCCAGGCCATGATCGAAGCCCGCTCCGGCACCACCCTCGGCAACCGCCTCGTGGGGATCCGCAGCGCCGACGCCGACGGTTACGCACCCGGCGGCGGAGCTGTCTTCCTCCGCGGACTCATCACCGGGGCCGGACTCTTGCTGGCTGCCCTGGCCGCCGTGCTGGTGGTGGTGTTCCAGTGGTTCGGCGCCGCGCTGGTGATCCTTGGACCGCTCGCCCTGGTGGGAGTCGGATGGGCCGTGCTCGTGGTGGTTTCCAATACCTGGGATCCGAACAGCGGCTTGCGCGGCTGGCACGACACCGCCGCCAAGACCCTGGTCTTCGACATCAAGGCCGGCCGCAACCCGATCACCACCGGCGGCATCCAAGGCCCCTACAGCTTTGCCCCGCTGGACCTGCCGCCGGTGCAGCAGGTCGCCTCGCCGGTGGCCGGAGCGGCCCGGCTCCAGCCGCAGCCGCAGCCGGCGCCCGCGCCCGCGGTCGCGTCCGCCCCCGCGCCGGCTGCGCCCGCGCCGGTTGCGGTGGCTGCTAAGCCGTCTACTCCCGCGGAGTTCCAGCCGGTGTCCTTCCGCCCGCCGGCCGCCGCCCCCGCACCGATCGAGGCCGCCCGCAGCCAGTCCGTCAACAGCCGCGCGTTCAGCCCGCACCCGGACGATGACCACGACCGCACCCAGGTCCGGGGCGACAGCTCCGTCCCGGTCACCGTGGCCATCCCGCGCATCAGGATCGACGACGGCCGGGAAGTGGAACTGGACCGGAGCGCGCTGATCGGGCGCAACCCGGCCGGCCACCCCGGCGAGGAAAACGTGCAGCTGCTGCCCGTGGCCGATCCGGGACGCTCCATCTCCAAGACCCACCTCCATGTGCTGGCCGGAAACGGCGGCATCTGGGTGACGGACCGCAACTCCACCAACGGGAGTGCGGTCACGACGCCGGACGGTATCCGCACCGCACTGGCACCCGGGGAACCCACCCACGTACGCCCCGGATCCACCGTGCACTTCGGTGACCGCTCCTTCTACCTAGGACAGGCATGACATCCCAGCCGGCATCCGTTCCTCCTGCCGAGGCACCCGCAGCCTCACTCGGAAACACCCCCAGCAGTGCCGCCAGCAGTGCTCCCACCAGTGCCCCCAGCCTGCGGCTGAATTGCGGCTACGGCACGGACCGCGGCCTGCGCCGGGAGATGAACGAGGACTCCTTCATCGCCGCGGATCCGGTGTTCGCGGTCGCGGACGGCATGGGCGGCCATGAGGCCGGCGAGATCGCCAGCGGCATTTGCGTGCGCACCCTCTCCGAGATCCCCCAGCTCGCCACGGGGGAGCGGGACGCCACGGCCGCCGTCGTCCAGCAGTACCTGCTCGAAGCCGACGCCGGCATCCGCGAAGCCACCGGCTCCCGGGCCGGCACCACCCTGTCCGGCGTCGTCGTGGTGGAGCAGTCAGGCGTTCCGTACTGGCTGGTCCTGAACATTGGCGACTCCCGCACCTACCGGCTCAGCCAGGGCAAACTCAGCCAGGTGAGCGTGGACCACTCCGAGGTGCAGGAACTGGTGGACGCCGGCGAGATCACTAAGGCCGAGGCCGCGGTCCACCCACGCCGCCACGTGGTGACCCGCGCGCTCGGCACCGGAGACGAGACCGAAGCCGACTACTGGCTGCTGCCCGTCGAGGAAGGCGATCGGATCCTGGTCTGCTCGGACGGTCTCAACGGCGAGCTCGACGACGAGCAGATTTCCCGCATCCTCGTGGCCGAGACCGACCCCCAGGCAGCGGTGGACGAACTCATCCAGGCCGCCCTGCGCTCCGGCGGCCGCGACAACGTGACCTGCATCGTGGTGGACGCCAGCAACGTGGCCCACGACAACGTCGCGCAGACCGCCCCGCGCACTTCGGCCGAAGCCGAAGACGAGAACACCCTGCCGCGCACCGAGGTCCTGGACATGGGCGCCGGCGAGGAGCCCCGTGGCGCCCGCTAACCGCCCGGCGGAACTTAGCTACACGCCGGGGACCTGGCTTGGCGTGGTCCGGTCCGGAACGGCGGTGCTGTTGCGCCCGGACACCGACCGCGGGCTGCTCGACTCGCTTTGGGCGCTGCTGGCCCGAAACCCGGAGATCCATGAGGTGCTGGATGCCGTGACCGCGGCCTCGGGCGGTTCCCTCGCGCGGCTGCCGTGGTTCGGGATCGTAGGGTTCCACGGAGCGCTGCAGGTCTTCCTGCGCGGCGAGATCGATCTGGACGTCCGGCTCGACGGCGGGGAATCCGTGGCGCTCAGCGGCAGGGACGTCAGCACCTGGACCGAACGGCGCTTCATGACCGCCGAGGAGTTCAGCCTTGCCATCCCCGGCGCTGCAGCACCCCAGGACGCTGGTGTCCTGACGCGCCGGCTGCCCCTGGGCGACGGCGTGGTCCTGCTGGAGGGCCTGCGCTGGGGCCGGACCGGCGACGTCACCGCCCTGCCGGAGGCAGCCGTCGTAGATGACCAGTTGCTGGCCGCCGCCGAGGCCGACGTCGCCGCCGATCAGGGCGAGCTCGGCAGCTCTACCGACACGGTGCTCGAGTTCCCGGAAGAGGAACCGGACGCCGGTTCTGGCGCGGAACCCGAGGCGGAACCCGACGCCGGCTCGGACGCCGGCTCCGACGCGGAAGCCGCCGCGGTGTTTGATCCGGAACCGGCAGAACAGGAGCCCACCGGCAGCTACGACCACCTCTGGGAACAAACGGTGATGCGGAACATTGAGGACGCCGCGGTGCGCGAGGATCCCGAGGCGGGCGAGGAACCAGCGCCGAGCGCCGCCGCGCCGGAACCGTCCGTTGCCGGGGAACCCGAAGCGCCCGCAGCGGCTGTCGCTCCGGCGGAGGAACCCGCGGCGGCCCCGGCGCCGGCACCAGCGAGCGGACCGGGTATCCCCGCCGGGCTCATCGACTCGGTGCCTTGGCGCACCGGCGGCGAGCAGGCGGACCCCGCCACGCCGCCGACGCCGCGCGGCCCCGGCCCCGTGGCCCCGCCGTCGCTGTTTACCCCACCGGCCCCGCAGCGGCAGGCCGGCGATGCCGACCACGACGGCCAGACCATCATGAAGAGCGAGCTCGCCGGGCGCGCGGCCGGAAGGTCCGAACAGCCCCCAACCATCAAGGATCCGGGCACCGGCCCCATGGTGCTGGCCCGGGTGTGCCCGCAGGGCCACGCGAACCCGCCCACCAACGGCCAGTGCGCCTACTGCGGCGAGGCGCTGCCCGGCGACGGAGTCCAGATCCGCCGGCCGCGGCTGGGCCGGGTGCGCCTGTCCACCGGCGAATTGATCGACCTCGACCAGTCACTGATCGTGGGCCGGCAGCCCTCCGTGTCCCGCGTCCAAGGCGCCGTGATGCCCAAACTCGTCCAGGTGGCCAGCCCCGGCGGCGACATCTCCCGCTCGCATGTGGAGGTCCGGCTGGAGGGCTGGCATGTGATGCTGTGCGACCTCAAAGCCACCAACGGCACGGTCCTGCTGCGCGAGGGCCAGGCCCCGCGCCGGCTCGCCCAGGGCGAGATGGCGATCCTGTTCGACGGCGACATCGCCGAACTGGGCGACGGCGTCCAGTTGCGCTTCGAGGAGCTCCTGTGAACGCCAAGCGTCCGGCGGCTCCGCCGCCCACCATCCCGGGATTCACGTACCTCAGCCCGCTCGGCTCCGGCGGGTTCTCGGACGTCTACCTGTACGAACAGGACCGGCCGCGCCGCAAGGTCGCCGTCAAGGTGCTGCTCTCAGACCTCAAAACCGAGGGCGCCCGCCGCCGCTTCGAGTCCGAAGCGAACCTGATGGCCCAGCTGTCCTCGCACCCGTACATCGTGACGATCTTCGAAGCGGAGATCACCGACGCCGGGCACTCCTACCTGGCCATGGAGTATTGCTCCCGGCCAAGCCTCGACGTGCGCTACCGCCGCCAGCGGTTCAGCGTGGACGAGGTCCTGGCGGTGGGGATCCAGGTGGCCTCCGCCGTCGAGACCGCGCACCGCGCAGGCATCGCGCACCGGGACATCAAACCGGCGAACATCCTCGTCACGGACTACAACCGGCCCGCCCTCACCGACTTCGGCATCTCCGGCACCCTCGCGGGGGACCAGGACGAAGACGCGGGCATGTCCATCCCGTGGTCCCCGCCGGAACAGTTCAGCGACCGGCAGGTCGACGGCGTGCTGGTGGACGTCTGGGCGCTCGGCGCCACGCTCTACACGCTGCTGGCCGGGCGGTCCCCGTTCGTGCTGCCGGGTGCGGACAACTCCCAGCGTGAACTGATCTCGCGCATCACCAACCTCCCGCTGCCGAAGCTGGGCCGCGCAGACGTACCCGAGTCCCTTGAGCTTGCCCTGGCCACGGCAATGGCCAAGTCGCCCGCCTCCCGGTACTCCTCCGCCCACGCCTTCGCGCTAGCGCTGCAACGCATCCAGGCCGAGCTGAACCTGTCCGTGACGCCGTTCGAGGTCCTCGAAGAACCCCGCCCCGACGAGCCGCACCCGGACGACACCTTCGAGGAAACCCGCGTCCGCAGCGTCGCGGCGATCGACCCGGACGCCACCGGCCACGGCCCCACCTTCCCGGCCCGGGTGCAATCCGCGACGTCGCCGGACAACGCGACGACCTCCGCCAATCCGGGCACCTGGGACACCAACCGCGTTACCGACCCGGATACGATCCAGCGGCCGGCCGCCGGCCAGCGCTTCGCGGTGCCGCCGGCTTTTCCAACCGCTCCGCGTCCGGCGCACGACGACGACGTCGCGGCCACGATCAACCGCTCCAGCGTCGCGGCGCCGGACGAAGCCGACGGGACAGCCGGCGGACCCGGCGAGCCGGCCGCAGCCGGCCACGGCCGCCGGAACCTCGTGCTCTCGATCGTCGGCGGGGTGGTCCTGGCCACTGCCGCCGTCGTCGGCATCATCGCGGGGTCCACCCGGCCCGCGCCGGCGCCCCAGGCGTCGGAGCAGCCCAGCAAGCCGCCTGCCGACGCCTTGGACAACGGCACCGTCCCGGACGTGGCAGGGCTCTCCGGCCGGGCTGACGGTTCCGGCAAACTCACCTTCACCTGGAAGAACCCGCAGCCCAAGCCCAAGGACAGCTACAAATGGCGGACCTACTCGCCGACGGGCAACGGGGACTTCCAAGCCACCACCACTCCCAAGGTCCAGGTGGCGCCCAACCCGGCGGGGGAGACCTGCATCCAGGTGATGATCGTGCGCTCCGACGGCGCGTCCTCGCCGATGGAACAAGACTCCATCGCCTGCGCCAGGAAATCCTGAGCGCGGCACCCCGGCCCGCGGCACACCCGAGAACACTCAGGCATATTGCCCACTAAGGAGACATCGACAATGGCGGACCTAGCGATAGATTTCTGCGGCGAATGGCACGAGCCGTCCGACGAGGACATCTTCAGCATCGGCCGCGAGGGCGACCTCGAAGTGGACGACAACCCCTACCTGCACCGCCAGTTCCTGCAGATTGCCCGCTACGACGGCATCTGGTGGCTCAGCAACGTCGGCAGCATGCTCTCCGCCACCGTCGCCGACGCCTCCGGTGGCATGCAGGCGTGGCTCGCGCCGGGGGCCCGCCTTCCGCTGGTCTTCAGCCACACCAACGTGATCTTCACCGCCGGCCCCACCACCTATGAGTTTGCCGTCCACCTCCGAACCCCGGCGTTCCGGCAGGAGGCGCGCAGCGAGGACAGCGGCGGAGACACCACGATTGGACCCGTGGTGTTCACCGACTCGCAGAAGGCCCTGATCGTGGCCCTGGCCGAACCGATGCTCCGCCGCGACGGAACCGGTTTCAGCGCCATCCCCTCCTCCGCCGAAGCGGCCAAGACCCTGGGCTGGGCCCTGACCCGGTTCAACAGAAAGCTGGACAACGTGTGCGACAAACTTGACCGGGTGGGTGTCGCCGGGCTGCGCGGCGGCGCCGGCAGGCTCGCCACGAACCGCCGCGCGCGACTCGTGGAACACGCCGTGACCTCCCACCTCGTCACTCCCGCCGACCTGGTGCTGCTCGAAACCCAGCGCGGAGCGGACAACGCATGAGGATCCGGCTGACCCTGCGCCGCGACCCCGCCGAAGCCAAGGACCTCGCCGTCACGGTCGACGGCCTGGCCACCGTGGCGGACATCGCCACCGAGCTCTGGGCCGCGGACCCCGCCCGCCGCGGAACCGTGCCGCCGTCGAACCTCACGCTCAGCATCGAGGAGGCCTTCGCCGCCGGCGGCACCAAGGGCAGCGTCCTGAACCGGGAGGACAACCTGCTGGAGTCCGGGCTGCGGCCCGGGTCAATCGTCTCGCTGACCCAGGTGAGCGAACAGTTCACGGTGCCCGGGGCGAACCGGGGACCCGCGGCGGCGACCCTGCGCGTCCTCTCCGGACCCGACGTCGGCCGGGAATTTTCGCTGCCCTCCGGCACCAGCTACATCGGCCGGGACCGCGACGTGGACGTCCGGCTGACCGACCCGCTGACCTCCAAACGGCACGCCCGCATCACGGTAGGCGAAACCGTCGAGATCGTGGACACGAATTCCGCCAACGGCCTGCTGATGGACGGCCTGCCGGTCAGCCGCGCCACGCTGAACTCCTCGGACACCGTCACGCTGGGGGACACCACCGTTTCCGTGGTGTCCCTGGGCGGCAGCCAGGGCGCGGCGCCAAGCTCGCCGCTGATCAATTTCAACCGCTCGCCCCGCGTGGTGCCGCGCTTCGAACCGCACAAACGCACGCTGCCGGCCGGCCCGAAGCGCCAGGAGCACCACCCGTTCCCGTACATCATGCTGGTGGCCCCGCTGATGATGGGCGCCGTCCTCTTTGCCGTCACGCAGAACATGATGTCCGTGATCTTCATGCTGATGATGCCGCTGTTCATCGTCGGTCATTACGTGGACCAGAAGATGCAGGGCAAGCGCGAGCGCAAGGAACAACTCAAGTCCTTCCGCGCCGCCATGGCGGCATTCCGCGCCGACATCACCGCGCTGCAAAAGGTGGAACGCTCGGTCAGGTTGCAGGAAGCGCCGTCCGTCAGCGACACCGTGGACTCCATCTACAAGCTCGGCCCGCTGCTCTGGACCCATCGGCCCGAGCATGCCGGCTTCCTGGGGCTGCGGTTCGGCCTCGGCACTGCGCCGTCCCGGATCGAGTTCGAGGAGCCGCACAGCAACGAGACCGAACCCGAGTACATGGCGGAGATCCAACAGTGCATGTCCCAGTTCGGCAGCATCGAGGGCGTGCCGATCGTCTCGCAGCTGCGCACCGCAGGCTCGTTCGGCCTGGCCGGCGCCCGCGGCCTGGTCGACGACGTGGCCCGCGGCATGGTGCTGCAACTGGTGGGCCTGCACTCGCCGGCCGAAGTGGTGCTCACCGCGATCACCTCGGCGCAGTCCAAGGAACGCTGGGAATGGTTGCAGTGGCTGCCGCACGCCGGTTCCGGCCACAGCCCGCTCAGCGGCGACCACCTCGCCGCGGGCCCGGCCGGCGGCTCCGCGCTGCTGTCCAAGCTCGAGGACCTGATCGACCAGCGTGAGGCCGTGGCCCAGTCGCCGCGCCCGGAACTGCGCCCCGGCCTCGCGGGCGAGGACGCGGACACCCCGGCCCCGCAGCTGCCAACCGTGCTCCTGGTGGTCGAGGACGACGCCCCGGTGGACCGCGGGCGGCTCACCCGGGTCCTGGAGCGCGGGCCGGACTCCGGCGTGCACGTCATGTGGGTGGCCGGGTCCGTCCAGCAGCTCCCGGCAGCCTGCCGAGACTTCATGGCGGTCGACGGCGAACACGGCACCACCACCGGGCAGGTCCGGCTGGGCCGGCACACCTTCCCGGTCAGCTGCGAGAGCCTCGACGCCGGGCTCGCGGCCCAGCTGGCCCGCATGCTCGCCCCGGTGGTTGACGTCGGCAAGCCGCTCGAGGACGAATCGGACCTGCCCCGCGCGGTGTCCTACGCGACCCTGATCGGCAAGGACTTCCTCGACAACCCGCAGGCCGTCGCGGACCGCTGGAGCGAGAACAACTCCGTGCACGCCACCGCCAAGCCCAACCGCAAGGACAACGGCACGCTCCGTGCCCTGGTGGGTTCCAAGGGCATCGAGCCGCTCTACCTTGACCTGAAGAACGAGGGCCCGCACGCCCTGGTCGGCGGCACCACCGGCGCCGGCAAGTCCGAGTTCCTGCAGTCCTGGGTGATGGGCATGGCCGCGGCCTACAGCCCGGACCGGGTGAGCTTCCTGTTCGTGGACTACAAGGGCGGCGCCGCGTTCGCTGACTGTCTGCACCTGCCGCACACCGTGGGCCTGGTCACGGACCTCTCCCCGCACCTGGTCCGCCGCGCCCTCACCTCGCTCCGGGCCGAGCTGCACCACCGCGAGAGGCTGCTCAACCGCAAGAAGGCCAAGGACCTGCTGGAACTCCAGCGCCAGGCCGATCCGGAGGCCCCGCCCTACTTGATCATCATCGTGGACGAGTTCGCGGCCCTCGCCACCGAGGTTCCCGAGTTCGTCGACGGTGTCGTGGATGTCGCCGCCCGCGGCCGCTCGCTGGGACTGCACCTGATCCTCGCCACCCAGCGGCCTGCCGGCGTCATCAAGGACAGCCTGCGTGCCAACACCAACCTGCGCGTGGCCCTGCGCATGGCCGACGAGGACGACGCCGTCGACATCCTCGGCGTCCCCACCGCGGCGTACTTCGACCCGTCCATCCCCGGCCGCGGCGCAGCCAAGACCGGACCGGGCCGGATCCAGGGCTTCCAGACCGGCTATGCCGGCGGCTGGACCACGGAGAAACCGCAGCGGCCGCAGATCGACGTCGTCGAGATGGCCTTCGGTTCCGGCGCCGCCTGGGCCGCCCCCGCGGCCGAAACCCCGGTGCGGGAAGAACCCGCCGGGCCCAACGACATCGCCCGGATGACCGCCAATATCATCAAGGCCGCGGACGTGCTCGCGATCGAGCCTCCCCGCAAGCCCTGGCTGGACGAACTCGCCACCACCTACGACTTTTCCCGGCTGCCGAACCCGCGCACCGACGAACGGCTGCTTTTGGGCGTGGCGGACGACCCCGCGCACCAGGACCAGCCGACGGTCTTCTACGAGCCCGACCGCGACGGAAACATGGCCATCTACGGCACCGGCGGCTCGGGCAAGTCGGCCGCCCTGCGCAGCATCGCGATCGCCGCAGCCGTGACCCCGCGCGGCGGTCCGGTCAACGTCTACGGCATCGACTGCGGTTCCTCGGGACTCAAAATGCTCGACGCGCTGCCACACGTCGGCGAGATCATCAACGGCGACGACGTCGAACGCGTCGGCCGGCTGCTGCGCTGGCTGCGCGACCTTGCCGACGACCGTTCGGCCCGCTACGCCGAGGTGCGGGCCGCGACCATCGTGGAGTACCGCCAGCTGGCCAACATGCCGGGCGAGAAGCGCATCTTCGTCCTGGTGGACGGCATGTCCGCGTTCCGCGAAGCCTACGAATACAGCAAGCTCTCGGCGCTCTGGGACATCTTCCTGCAGCTGGCCACCGACGGGCGCCCGCTCGGCATCCACCTTGTGGTCAGCGGCGACCGGCCGAACGCGGTCCCGGCATCGTTGCTCGCCTCCATCCAGCGCCGGCTGGTGCTGCGGCTCTCCTCAGAGGACGACTACCTGTCCATGGACGTGCCCAAGGATGTGCTCGGGGCCGGCACCCCGCCGGGCCGCGGCCTGCTGGACAACCTCGAGGTCCAGCTGGCGGTCCTCGGCGGGAACTCCAACCTGGCCGTACAGGCCCGTGAGGTGCACAAACTCCGCGAAGCCATGCTGCGCCAGGGCGTGGAACGCGCGCCGCAGATCGAACGCCTGCCGGACACGGTGGACCTGGACGTGCTCCCCGCGGGAAGCCCGGACCTGCCGGTGATCGGCGTCGACGACGAGACGCTGCAGCCGGCCGAGATCCTGGCCAAGGGCCCGCTGCTGCTGGCCGGGCCGCCGGGCTCCGGCCGCACCGTGGCGCTGGTGACCCTTGCCTACGCGCTGCGTCGTTCCAACCCGGGCGTGGAACTGATCTACCTCGGCTCGCGGCGCTCCGCCGCGGCGTCGCTGAAGCTCTGGGACCGATCCGTGGTGGGCTCGGACGACGTCGAAGAGGCCATCGACGAACTCGTGGACTACTCCACCGGCACGCCGGGCAAGCTCGCGATCTTCATCGAGGGCCTGACCGACTTCACCGACACCCTGGCCGAATCCGGCATCGGCCGGCTGGTCACGGCGTCCATCAAGGCCGAGCAGTGGGTGGTGGGCGAATCCGAAACGTCCACCTGGTCCTCCGCCTGGTCCCTCGCCCAACCGTTCAAGTCCGGCCGCCGGGGACTGCTGCTCAACCCGGGCGAAATCGACGGCGACAGCCTGCTCAGCACCTCGCTGGGCCGGATCAGCGGCGACTTCATCCCGGGCCGCGGCTACATCGTGGGCCGCGGCAAGGTCCGCAAGCTCCAGATCGCCCTGCCGCCGGAGAACCGCAACTAGCCGCCGGGCATCAGACAGCCAATGGAGGGCGCTCCTTGTGCTGGGCGGCAGTACCCGCTCCTGACCGGACAATGTCCGGGATCTAGGGCAGGATAGGTCTGTGAGCACAGGGAAGACAGCAGCAGAGACCGAAACCCCCAGCCCGGCCGGGGAACTGGTTCCCTCGGAGGCCATCCGCGCCGAGTACGAGGAACTGGTCGAAGAGGTCCGCAAGCACCGCTTCGCGTACTACCAGGAGGACGCCCCGATCATCTCCGACGCGGAGTTCGACGAGCTCTTCCGGCGGCTGGAGACCATCGAGGCGATGCACCCCGAGCTGGTCGCCAACGATTCGCCCACCCAGGAGGTGGGCGGCGAGGTTTCAGCCGCCTTCGCCGCCGTCGAACACCTGACCCGGATGTATAGCCTCGAGGACGTGTTCTCGCTCGAGGAGCTGGAGGCCTGGATCGCCAAGGCCGAGGCCGGCGTCGCCAAGCTCGGCAACGGCGGCAACCCGCCGTCGTGGCTCACCGAACTCAAGATCGACGGCCTCGCCGTCAACCTGCTTTACCGCGACGGCGTGCTCGTCCGTGCGGCCACCCGCGGCGACGGCTTCACGGGGGAGGACATCACCCACAACGTCCTGACCATCAAGGAAATCCCGCAGCAGCTCAAAGGCGGGAACTTCCCGGCCGAGATGGAGATCCGCGGCGAGGTCTTCATCCCGTCCAAGGCCTTTGCGGAATTCAACGAGGCGCTGATCGAGGCCGGGAAGGCGCCGCTGGCCAACCCGCGCAACGCCGCCGCCGGTTCGCTGCGCCAAAAGGACCCGGCGGAGACCGCCAAACGGCCGCTGAAGATGTACGTGCACGGCATTGGCGCCCGTGAAGGCCTGGCGACCGCCAGCCAGTCCGACACCTACCGCCAGCTCGCCGAGTGGGGCCTGCCCACCAGCCCGTACTTCGAGGTGCTGCCCGGCCTGAAGGAAGTCCTGGACTTTATCCGGCGCTACGGCGACAAACGGCACAGCCTCAGCCACGAGATCGACGGCATCGTGGTCAAGGTGGACGACCTCGCCACCCAGCGGGCCCTGGGCTACACCTCCCGCGTGCCGCGCTGGGCCGTGGCCTACAAGTACCCGCCGGAAGAGGTCAACACCAAGCTGCTGGATATCGCCGTGAACGTGGGCCGGACCGGCCGCGTGACCCCCTACGGCGTGATGGAACCGGTCAAGGTGGCCGGCTCCACGGTGGAGATGGCCACGCTGCACAACCAGGAGGTCGTCAAGGCCAAGGGCGTGAAGATCGGCGACATCGTGGTGTTGCGCAAGGCCGGGGACGTCATTCCGGAAATCGTCGGCCCGGTGCTGGCCCTGCGCGATCAGCAGGATCCGCCGGTCCGGGACTTCGTCATGCCCACCGAATGCCCCTCCTGCGGCACGCCGCTCGCGCCGGCCAAGGAAGGCGACGTGGACATCCGCTGCCCCAACGCCCGGTCCTGCCCGGCGCAGTTGCGCGAACGCGTCTTCCATCTGGCCGGCCGCGGCGCCTTCGACATCGAGGCCCTAGGCTGGGAGGCGGCTATTGCCCTGACCCAGCCGACCGAGCCCGAGGTTCCGCCGCTGACCACCGAGGCGAACCTGTTCCGGCTCAAGCCCGAGGACCTCGCCGGGGTCCGGATCCGCCGCGAAAAGCGCTCCAAGGGTGTGGCAACGGGCGAGTTCGAGCTGGTGCCGTACTTCTACACCAAGGGCACGGCCAAGGTCCCGTCCAAGCCGACCGCCAGCACAGAGAAGCTCTTCACCGAGCTCGAAAAGGCCAAGGCCCAGCCGCTCTGGCGCGTCCTCGTGGCGCTCTCCATCCGGCACGTGGGTCCGCGCGCCTCGCGTGCCCTGGCCACCGCCTTCGGAACCATGGACGCCATCCGGCAGGCCTCCGAAGAGGAACTGGCCCACGTCGACGGCGTGGGACCGGTGATTGCCGTGGCGCTCAAGGAATGGTTCGCCGAGGACTGGCACCGCGAGATCGTGGACAGCTGGGCGGCCGACGGCGTCCGGATGGAGGACGAGGTCGACGAGTCGACCCCGCGCACCCTGGAAGGCCTGACCGTCGTGGTCACCGGAAGCCTGGAAGGTTTCAGCCGGGATGAGGCGAAGGAAGCGATCCTGATCCGCGGCGGCAAGGCGGCGGGCTCGGTCTCCAAGAACACCAGCTACGTGGTGGCCGGCGAGAACGCGGGAACCAAGCTGGACAAGGCGGAACAGCTGGGCCTGCCGGTCCTGGACGAGGACGGCTTTCGTGCGCTGCTCGCCAACGGTCCGGCCGGGCTCGGCGACGCCGCCGAAGGAACAGACGACGCCGGAACAGACGACGGAGCCGACGAAGCGGCGGCCCAAGACGGAGACGACGAGGAAGCCGCCGAATGACCTCAGGCACGGAGCAATTCCCCGCGCCTGACGCGTTCCTGGCACTCGCGCGCGAGGCCGCGGCTGCCGGCGCCGCTGTGCTGGCGGCCCGGAACGCGGGAGCGCTGGACGTGAGCAACAAGGGCGACTCGGGGGACTGGGTGACGTCCTTCGACCTCGCGTCCGAGGCCGCCGTCCGCGAGGTCATCACCCGGGCCCGTCCGGAGGATGCGATCACGGGCGAGGAAGGCGGCACGGTGCTTCCCGGGCGCTCCAGCGGCTTCCGTTGGTCGATCGACCCGCTCGACGGCACCACCAACTTCATCCGCAACATCGTCTACTACGGAACCTCGGTGGCGGTTGCCGGCCCCGACGGCGCCTGGCTGGCCGGCGTCGTGCACGCCCCCGCGCTGGGGCGGGTCTACTACGCCTCCCGCGGCCACGGCGCATGGCTCGAGGAGAACGGGCAACGCACGCCCCTGAACGGCCCGGTGCCCGGCCGCGCGGGCCAGATCCTGGCCACGGGCTTTAGCTACGACCCGGCGGTCCGGGCCGAGCAGGCTTCCGCGCTCGGCGGACTGATGGACGGCTTCGCCGACGTCCGGCGGCTGGGATCCGCGGCGCTGGATCTGTGCCTGGTAGCCGACGGCACGCACGATGCCTACGGCGAACGCGGCCTCAATGAACACGACTTCGCCGCCGGCGCCCTGATCGCCGAGGAAGCCGGCTGCTGGGTGCGCCGCCCCCGGCTCACCAGCGTGCTCGACGGCGGACCCTCCGACGACGAGCGGCTTGCGGCGTGGACCTGCGCGGGACCCCTGGAGCTCTCCGGCAAGTTCCCGCTCTGACACGGCGCTCTGGGCGGAACTGATAGTTCAATCACGGAAACTTGCGTTTGGCGGCCCGGCCGCCGTGCAGCGCCGTAGCATGGACAGGTGAATTCGCAGATCCTCGTCCGTCCCGCCGTCCCGGCCGATTACGACGCCGTCGCCCGCATCACCCGCGACGCCTACCTCGCCGCGGGCCACTTCGAGGACGCGGACCACCCGTACATGCGCCAGATCCAGCAGGTCGCGCAGCGGCACGAGAACGCAACGATCTGGGTGGCGGAGCGCGCCGGCCGGATCGTGGGGTCGGTGACGCTCGCCGTTGCGGGGGAGCCCTACGCGGACATCGCCCGGGCGGATGAGCTGGAGTTCCGGATGCTGGTGGTGGACCCCGCGGTGCAGCGCAGCGGCGCCGGCAAGGCCATGGTGGAAGCCATCATCGAGCATGCCCGGGCGCTTCCCGGTATCACCGGCGTGGCACTGACCACCGGCCTGACCTGGGAGAGCGCCCACGGCCTGTACCGGAAAACCGGCTTCCAGCGCGTCCCCGAACGCGACTGGTTCGTCCCGGACACGGACATCAAACTTCTCGTCTACCGCCTGGACCTTTAGCCGGAGCTGCCGGCCCGGCGCGCTCCGGGTAGGGTATTCAGCCAAGGCACCATCCCCTGACGCACGCTGGCAACAGCACGAGTACAGCTGGAGGATCCATGGCACCGCGCATCCCCGACACTCTCGACAAGAAACTGCTTGGCCTCTACCTGTCGGACCACCTGACCGGCGCCACCGCCGGGCTGGGCAGGATCGAGCGAATGGCCAAGGACTTTACCGACACCCCTGTGCACGCCGAACTTGCCGGCTTGGCCGGGGAGATCCGGCGCGAGCGCGAGCTGCTCAAAGGGCTGATCCGGGACCTGGGCATTCGCCGTCGGCCGCACCGCCAGGCCGCGGCCTGGCTTGGGGAACACGCCGGCCGCCTGAAGCTCAACGGCCGGCTGCTGAGCCGGTCGCCCATGACCTTGGTGCTGGAATCCGAACTGATGCGCGCCGCCGTGCTTGCCAAGATCGGCGGCTGGCAGACGCTGGAGGAGCTTGCGCCGGAACTCGGGCTCCTGCCAGCCAGATTCGCCGACCTGACAGCCGAGGGCCGGTCGCAGATCGAAGCCCTGGGCCGCGTCCACGAACACGCCCGCAGCAACGCCTTCCACAAGCACCGGGATATCGCGGCCTGACCCCGCCCGTGCCTCCCGCGAGATGACAGTTCGCGGCAGTGTTACCGCAGAACACTGCCGCGAACTGTCATCTCGGCGTCCGGCGGCAACCCCTAGCGTCCCGCGCCCGCCGGCACGCCGTAACGGTGTTCGGGCCGGCCCGTCGTGCCGTAGCGCAGCTGGATGTCGACGGCGCCGTCGTCCGCCAGCGAGGACAGGTACCGCTGTGCCGTGGCCCGGGATACACCCACCCGGGCGGCTACCTCGGCCGCCGAATACTGTTCCCCCGGTTCCAGCGACTCGAGCACCGCCGCCTCCGTGGCGGACCGGGGCCGCGAGGAAGCCGTGACATCGCCCGGGATGAGGGCACGCTTGGCCCGCTCCACGGTCTCCTGCGTGAGGTTCCCCGGCTGGGCCAGGATCCGGCGGTAACGCGCATACGAGCGCATCTGCTGGGAGAGCGACTCGGCCGTGAACGGTTTGAGCAGGTAGCCCAGGGCCCCGCGCCGGAAGGCGACACGGATTGACGCCGCATCCGAGGCGGCGCTGAGGATCATGGTGTCCACATCCAGCTGGTGCAAAAGGTCCAGCCCGGAGGCGTCCGGCAGGTAGACATCCAGCAGCACCAGGTCAGGGCGGAGGCTGTGGATGGACTGCAGGGCCTGCGATGCCGAGCCGGCAGGCGGCAGCGCCAGGAAACCCGCCACGGAATCCACGTAGGCCGCATGCAGCTTGGCGACGTGGAAGTCGTCGTCCACAATCAGGACCCGGAAATCGTCAGACATCGTTGTCTCCTTCGGTCATATCTCGTTCTGCCGGCTCCTCGTGGACGGTTCCGGCGATGGTCCCCGGGAGGGTGGCCATGAACACGGCTCCCGGTCCGCCCGGCCTGCCCGGGTCCAGCACCGTCACGTCCCCGCCGCGGCGCCGGGCCAGTTGCCGGGCCAGGGCGAGCCCCAAGCCCTGGCCTGCGCCCGCGCGGGCCGGCTGCCCCGAGGTGGTGAATCCCTCGGCAAAGACGTCCTCTGCGCCGTCCGCGCCGCCGCCGTCCGCGCCGCCGCCGGTAGCGCGTCCGCCGGGCAGGCCGTCGCCGGAGTCGCCCACGATGATGTGCAGGGTGCCGGCGGCAGCGCCGTCGCCGGGGGCGTCGAGTACCTCGACCTCCACCCAGCGCTCGGCCGCGGAGCCGGCGACGGCGGCGTTCACGGCGTTGTCGATAAGGTTGCCGAGCACGGTGGTGACCTCCTGCGGCTCGATCACGTGGCCGCGCACCAGGGTCTCGGGGCCGAGCCGGAGGCCGACGCCGCGCTCGTCGGCTTCCACCCCTTTGGCGCCCAGGAACGCCTGCAGGTAGGGGTCCTGCAGCAGCTCGGCCTGCTCCACCGGGAACTTCAATGGCCCGGTGGCCGCCAGCCGGGCCAGGTAGTCGCGGGCCTGCTGGTGCTGCCCGATGCTCATGAAACCGGCAATCGTGTGCAGCTGGTTGGCGAACTCGTGGCGCTGGGCTCGCAGGGCGGTGGACAAGGTGCCGACGGCGTCGAGCTGGCGGGTGAGCTGCTGGAGCTCGGTCCGGTCCCGGAGCATGACCACCCAGCCGAGGTCCTCCCGGCCGTGCAGGGCCTTGCGGGCGCTCGCCACCAGCACGCGGCCGCCGGCCAGGAACTCCACGGCGTCCCCTTCGGCGGCGTCGTCCCTGGTCAGGGCCTTGAGCGGGACGGGCACAGGGGCCGCCGCCCACGCAGAGCCGGCGAGATCGGGCTGGTCCAGCATCCGCCGCGCCGCCGCGTTGAACACGCTGATCCGGCCGTCGGCGGAAACACCGATCACGCCGTCGTCCACGCCCTGCAGCACGGCCACCTGGTCGTGGACCAGGGTGCTGATTTCCTCCGGCTCCAAGCCCAGGGTCAGCCGCCGGAGCCGGTGCCGCAGCAGGAAGGAGACCAGGACACCGGCCAGCAGGGCACCGGCCGCGGTCAGCGCGATCGGGACGATGTCGCGGGCCAGGCTTTGGGCGATGGACTCGGTGGAGTAGCCCACACTGACCTCGCCCACCACGGTGCTGGAGCCCGGCGCGAAGACCGGAACCTTGGCGCCGGCCGAGGGGCCCAGCGTGCCGGTGTTCCGGGTGGTGACCTCCCTGCCGGAGAGGGCCTCGGACGGGTCGGTGCTCACGCGCTGGCCCAGCCGGTCGGCGTCGGGGTGCGCCAGGCGCAGGCCGGTCTCGTCGGTGACGACGACGAACAGCGCGCCGGTGCGGGCCCGGGCACCCTCCGCGGCGGCCATCAGCGGGCCGGCGAGCAGTTCGGCCGCCGGAGGGGTGCCGGGACGGGCGCTGATTTGCTGCACCTCGGCCCGGACCGCCGGGTCCGACGCCACCGTCCGGGCCAGGGTCAGTGCCTGGTTCTCCGCCTCCCGGCCCAGCCGGTCGTAGGTCAGCCACGCGTGGACGGTGCTGCTGAGCAGCACCACGAGTGCCACCACGCCGAGCTGCAGCAGCAGGGTCTGGGTGGTGAACCGCAGGGGAGTGCGGGCTTTGAGGGCTTGCACGGCGGCCCTCCTTTGGTGTTCCGGCGGCGTCAACAGCCTGTGAGCAAAATGCGCAAAATGCGTCCAACAAGCAGTATGCCAATCAATTGAGGCAAAGGCACCTCCGTGACGCACGCCACCCTAACGTCTGTAGTGCGCATCACAGCGGAGTGGTGCGGAACACAGAAGAAGGAGCCGGCCGTGCTGGTATTACTCGGATTCGCCATGATTGCGGTCTTCATGGTGCTGATCATGACGAAGAAGCTGACGCCGGTGCTGGCGCTCATCATCGTCCCCACCGTTTTTGGACTTTTCGCCGGCGCCGGCCTGGGCATCGGCCCCATGGTCCTCGACTCGATGAAGTCGATGACCTCCACGGCCGCGCTGCTGATGTTCGCCATCATCTACTTCGGCCTGATGATCGACGTCGGGCTCTTTGACCCGCTGGTCCGGTTCATCCTGCGCAAGCTCGGCAACGACCCGGCCAAGGTGGTCCTCGGCACCGCGATCCTCGCCGCCGCGGTTTCACTCGACGGCGACGGCTCCACCACCTTCATCCTCACCACCGCCGCCATGCTGCCGGTCTACCTGCGGCTGAAGATGAGCCCGGTGGTTCTCACCTGCGTGGCCGGCCTGGCCAACGGCACCATGAACATCCTGCCCTGGGGCGGCCCCACCGCCCGCGCCGCCTCCGCGCTGAAGATCAGCGTCTCCGACGTCTTCGTTCCGATGATCCCCTCGCTGGTCGCCGGCCTCGTCGTCGTGTTCGTCTTTGCCTGGCTGCTCGGCTTGCAGGAACGCAACCGCCTGCGCACCGTCGCCCCGGAGATCTGGGCCGAAGGCGCCGAGTTCGACGGCGGAGCTGCCGCCGGCTCAACCGGCGGCACCGGCACCGGCGGCGACGGCGGCACCGGCCGCTTCGGCTTCGCCCGCAAGGCCTCAGGCCCTGTCGGCGCCGGAGCCCCGGCCGCTGGCGGCACCGGCGTCGCAGTGCTGGAGCGCCCGGAAGACCTCGTCGACGACCGCGACTCCGCCATGGCGGACACCGCGCTGGATCCCAACCGCGCCACCCTGCGTCCCAAGCTGTTCTGGTTCAACCTCGGCCTGACCGTGGCCGTCATGGTGACCCTGGTTGCCAACATCATCCCGCTGCCGTTCGTCTTCATGGTCGGAGCTGCGATCGCCCTGCTGGTCAACTTCCCCAAGGTCAAGGACCAGAGCGCCCAGCTGATCGCGCACGCACCCTCCATCGTCGCCGTCGTCAGCATGGTCATGGCCGCCGCGGTCCTGACCGGCGTCCTCAACGGCACCGGCATGGTCAAGGCCATGTCCGAATGGCTCGTCCAGATCATCCCCGCAGACATGGGCCCCTTCATGGCGGTCATTACCGGCGTGCTGAGCATCCCGATGACGTTCTTCATGAGCAACGACGCCTTCTACTTCGGCGTCCTGCCGGTCCTGAGCGAAACGGCGGCGCACTACGGCGTCGGCGCCGCGGACATGGCCCGCGCCTCGATCACCGGCCAGCCCTTCCACCTGCAGAGCCCGCTGGTCCCGGCCATCCTGCTCCTGGTCTCGCTGGCCAAGGTGGAGCTGGGCGACCACCACAAGAAGGTCCTGTGGCGCACCGCCGTCATCTCCCTGGTCATGCTCGGCGTAGGAGTTTTCACCGGAGCCATCGGCATCGGCTAACCCCCGCTGAGATGACAGTTCGCGGCAGTGTTTTCGCAAAACATTGCCGCGAACTGTCATCTCGCCGTCCGGCCTGGCGCCGGACGGCAACAACACGCGGGGACACGTAGACTGGGACGGAAAATAATCCGAACTTGCAGGGGAGATCCATGGCTGCGATCAACCGCGACGACGTCGCGCATCTCGCGCGTCTCGCGCACATCGAGATGAGTGCTGAAGAGCTGGACAGGATGGCCGGCGAACTCGCGGTCATCGTCGAATCGGTTAAGTCCGTCAGTGAAGCCGCCGGTGATGACGTCCCGGCCACCTCCCACCCGATCCCGCTGACCAACGTGTTCCGCGAGGACGTCGTGGGCCACACCTTCACGGCCGAGCAGGCACTTTCCGGAGCCCCCGACGCGTATGAGGGCCGCTTCAAGGTCCCGGCAATCCTGGATGAGGACTAAGACCATGACTGAAACCACCCCCGAGCTGTTCCGCCTCTCCGCGGCCGCGCTCGCCGAGAAGCTCGCCGCCCGCGAAATCACCGCCGTCGAGGTCGTCCAGGCCCATCTGGACCGGATCGCCGCCGTCGACGGCCAGGTCCACGCCTTCCTGCACGTCAACGCCGAGGAAGCCCTCGCCGTCGCCGCCGAGGTGGACGCCATCCGCGCCGCCGGCGGTACCGCTGCCGAGGAACTGCACGAACTCGCCGGCGTCCCGATCGCGGTCAAGGACCTGATCGTCACGATCGGCCAGCCCACCACGGCCGGCTCCAAGATCCTCGAAGGCTGGCACAGCCCCTACGACGCCACCGTCGTGGAGCGCCTCCGCGCCGCCAAGATGCCCATCCTGGGCAAGACCAACCTGGATGAGTTCGCGATGGGCTCCTCCACCGAGCACTCCGCCTACGGCCCCACCCGCAACCCCTGGGACCTGGACCGGATCCCCGGCGGCTCCGGCGGCGGATCCGCTGCCGCCGTCGCGGCCTTCGAAGCCCCGCTGGCCCTCGGCACGGACACCGGCGGGTCCATCCGCCAGCCCGGCGCCGTCACCGGCACCGTCGGCGTCAAGCCCACCTACGGCGGCGTCTCGCGCTACGGTGCCATCGCGATGGCCTCGTCGCTGGACCAGATCGGCCCGGTCACCCGCACCGTGCTGGACTCGGCCCTGCTGCACCAGGTGATCGGCGGCCACGACCCGCGCGACTCCACCTCGCTGCCGGACCCGCTGGAGGACCTCGTGGCCGCGGCCCGGACCGGCAACGTCGAGGGCATGAAGATCGGCATCATCAAGGAGCTCCACGGCGAGGGCTACCAGGCCGGCGTCGAGAACCGCTTCAACGAGGCGCTGGAGCTGCTCAAGGGTGCCGGCGCCGAAATCGTCGAGGTCTCCTGCCCCAACTTCAAGTACGCCCTGGGTGCCTACTACCTGATCATGCCCTCCGAGGCCTCCTCCAACCTGGCCAAGTTCGACGGCGTCCGGTTCGGCCTGCGGGTACTGCCCGAAGAAGGCCCGATGACGATCGAACGCGTCATGGGAGCCACCCGCGCCGCCGGCTTCGGCGACGAGGTCAAGCGCCGCATCATCCTGGGCACCTACGCGCTCAGCGCCGGCTACTACGACGCCTACTACGGCTCGGCCCAGAAGGTGCGCACCCTGATCCAGCGCGACTTCGACGCCGCCTTCGCCCAGGCCGACGTGCTGATCTCCCCGACGGCGCCGACCACGGCGTTCAAGCTCGGCGAGAAGCTCAACGACCCGCTCGCGATGTACCTCAACGACGTCGCCACCATCCCGGCCAACATGGCCGGGGTCCCGGGCCTGTCCCTGCCCGGGGGCCTCGCCGACGAGGACGGCCTGCCGGTGGGCGTGCAGCTACTCGCCCCGGCCCGCCAGGACGCCCGCCTGTACCGGGTCGGCGCCGTGCTCGAGTCCCTGCTCGAGGCGCAGTGGGGCGGACCGCTGCTGGACCGTGCCCCCTCACTCACTGACGCCGCACTGAGCCACGGAGGTTCACACTAATGACTGACGCAACCCTCAGCTTCGAAGAGGCGATGGAGAAGTACGACCCCGTCCTGGGCTTCGAGGTGCACGTGGAGCTCAACACCAAGACCAAGATGTTCTCCTCCGCGCCGAACGTCTTCGGCGACGAGCCGAACACCAACGTCAACGAGGTGGACCTTGGCATGCCGGGCGTACTGCCCGTGGTGAACAAGACCGCGATCGAGTCCTCGATCAAGATCGGCCTGGCGCTGAACTGCAAGATCGCCGAGACCTGCCGCTTCGCCCGGAAGAACTACTTCTACCCGGACACCCCGAAGAACTTCCAGACCTCCCAGTACGACGAGCCCATCGCGTACGACGGCTACCTGGACATCGAGCTCTCCGACGGCACCGTGTTCCGCGTCGAGATCGAACGCGCCCACATGGAGGAGGACGCCGGCAAGCTCACCCACATGGGCGGCGCTGCCGGCCGCATCCAGGGCGCGGACTACTCCCTGGTGGACTACAACCGCTCCGGCGTGCCGCTGGTCGAGATCGTCACCAAGCCGATCGAGGGCGCCGGCAGCCGCGCGCCCGAGCTGGCCAAGGCCTACGTCGCCGCGGTCCGCGAGATCGTCAAGAACCTCGGCGTCTCCGACGCGAAGATGGAGCGCGGCAACGTCCGCTGCGACGCCAACGTATCGCTGCGTCCGCACGGCCGCGAACGCTTCGGCATCCGCTCCGAGACCAAGAACGTAAACTCGCTGCGCGCCGTCGAACACGCCGTCCGATACGAGATCCAGCGGCACGCCGCCGTGCTGGAGTCCGGTGCGCCGGTCATCCAGGAGACCCGGCACTGGCACGAGGACACCCGCTCCACCACCTCGGGCCGGCCGAAGTCCGACGCCGATGACTACCGCTACTTCCCGGAACCGGACCTGGTGCCGATCGTCGCCTCGCGCGAGTGGGTCGAGGAGCTCCGGGCCACCCTGCCCGAGCCGCCGGCCGCCCGCCGCAAGCGCCTGCAGGCCGACTGGGGCTACTCCGACCTGGAGTTCCGCGACGTCGTGAACGCCGGCGTGATGGACGAGATCGAGGAAACCATCGCCGCCGGCGCCACCGCCACGGTGGCCCGCAAGTGGTGGATGGGCGAGATCGTCGGCCGCGCCAAGAACGCCGACGTCGACCCCGGCCAGCTCGGCGTCGCACCGGCCACCATCGTGGAACTGAACCAGATGGTCGAGGACGGCAAGATCAACAACAAGATGGCCTCCGAGGTCCTGGACGGCGTCCTCGCCGGCGAGGGCACCCCGGCGGAGATCGTCGAACAGCGCGGCCTCGCCGTGGTCTCCGACGACGGCCCGCTGCTCGAAGCCATCGACGCGGTCCTGGCCGCGCAGCCCGGCGTCGCGGACAAGATCCGCGCCGGCAAGCTCCAGGCAATCGGCGCGATCGTCGGCGGCGTGATGAAGGCAACCCGCGGCCAGGCCGACGCCGGCCGCGTCAAGGAGCTGATCCTCGAGCGCCTCGGCGTCGAGGGCTAGCCCCTAGCCACCCAACTGACTCGCATTAGTTGTCGTTTTGAGCCCTCAAAACGACAACTAATGCGAGTCAGTTGGGTTAAGCGTGAAACTTATCCGACCAGCTCGGTCATGATGGCCTGCAGCGCTTCGCAGACCATCATGACCGATTTGCGTTTAAGGTTCTCCGGCCGCGCCAGGATGTCGATCCGGCGCCGCGTGCTGATGCCCTCCAGCGGCTTCAGGACGATCTCCGGGTTGAGGACGGGCCGCGCGGTGTGCCGCGGCAGCAGCCCGATCACGCTCCCCGTCGCCACCAGCGCCGCCACCGTCGAGTAGTCGTTGATCCGGTGCACGATGTTCAGCTCACGGCTGGAGACCGCGGCGACGGCGGAGAGCACGTCCGCGGGGGAGTACCCGGTGTGGCTGGTCACCCAGGGCTCGCCGACGACGTCGTCCGCCGTCACCGCGCGCTGCCCGGCGAGCCGGTGCCCGGCCGGCAGCGCCACGTCCAGCGGCTCGTGCGCGAGCGGAATCACCGCCACGCGTTCTTCCGGCCACCGCGGGCTGTGGTCCATCCGGTGCGCAAGGACCAGGTCGTACCGCGCGGTCAGCCCCGGAAAATCCTGCTGGGCAACGTCCTCGTCGGAGAGCTGGATCCTCGGCTGGCCGGGTTCGGCCAGCAGCCGGGCCAGCGGCGCGAACAAGGCCTGGCCGGCGCTGTGGAACCCGCTCAGGGTCACGGGCGCCACCGGCGAGCCGTGGTACGCGCCGATAGCCGTCCTGGCGTCCGCCATCGCGCTCACGACGGCGGCCCCGGCGTCCGCGAGCACCTGGCCGGCCTCGGTGAGGACCAGGTTCCGGCCCTCCTTCCGGGTCAGCGGCACCTCGACGGATTTCTGCAGGGCGGCCAACTGCTGGGATACCGCGGAGGGGGTGACCAGCAACGTCTCGGCCACCGCCTTGACGCTGCCAAGCGCGCCGAGTTCCCGGAGCATTTCAAGCTGGTGGATTTCCATGGGCACCATCTTAGAGGTAAGCAGAATCTAAATCGTCGATTGAGAAAAATCCGGTTGTGCTAACGCTTCCCGCCGGGTCTAATGAGGTGAGTTGTCCCACACCGCCGCTCCCTCTCCGCGGAGCGGCCACCACAGATAGGCAGGCCCATGAAGGCTCTCTACAAGTCCGGCGCCCACGCGGGATTCGAACTGGTTGACCGCCCGGAGCCGGAAACCGGAGCCGGCGACGTCAAGATCCGCGTCATGACCACCGGAATCTGCGGCACCGACTTGCACATCCAGTCGTGGGACGCCTGGGCACAGGGCATCATCAACGCGCCACTGATCGCCGGCCACGAGTTCTACGGCGAAGTGGTCGAGATCGGCGAGGACGTCATGGACGTTAAGGTCGGCGACCGGGTCTCCGGCGAAGGGCACATCGTCTGCGGCATCTGCCGCAACTGCCGCGCCGGTCGCAAGCAGATGTGCATCAACACCGTCAGCGTCGGCGTGCAGCGCGACGGCGCCTTCGCCGAGTACGTCGTCATCCCGGAAACCAACGTCTGGGTCCACCACGACCCGTCCGTGACCCCGGAACTCGGCGCGATCTTCGACCCGTTCGGCAATGCCGTCCACACCGCCCTGAGCTTCCCGCTGGTGGGCGAGGACGTGCTGATCACCGGCGCCGGGCCTATCGGGCTGATGGCGATCGCCGTCGCCCGCCATGCCGGTGCGCGCAAGATCGCCATCACCGACGTCTCCGCCCCGCGCCTCGAGCTGGCCCGGCAGCTCGGCGTCGACCTCGCGATCGACGTTTCCAAAATGCGCGTCAAGGACGCGCAGCGCGAACTGGGCATGCGCGAAGGCTTCGACATCGGCATGGAAATGTCCGGGCACCCCACGGCGCTGCCTGAAATGATCGACAACATGAACCACGGCGGCCGGATCGCGATGCTGGGCCTGCCCAGCCAGTCCATCGACATCGACTGGGGCAAGGTGGTTACGCACATGCTGACCATGAAGGGCATCTACGGCCGCGAAATGTTCGAAACCTGGTACGCCATGAGCGCCATGCTGTCCTCCAACCCGGTGCTGCACGCGAACATTTCCGCCGTCGTGACCGATACGCTGCCCGCCGCGGACTGGGAAAAAGGCTTCGAGATTGCCCGCGCCGGCGTCGGCGGCAAGGTCGTCCTCGACTGGACCGGCTTCTAGCCCCGGCCCGTTTCCGGTACCGTACAAAAATTCACCCCTGCACAGGAGCGCACCCCATGTATTCAGCCATCAAGGACCAGCTGCAGCACGAACTCGACGAAATCCGCGGCGCCGGGCTGTTCAAGACCGAACGCCACATCGATTCCCCGCAGGCCAGCCACATCAAGGCCGGCCAGCTGGGCCAGGGCAGCTCGGAAGTGCTGAACTTCTGCGCCAACAACTACCTCGGCCTCGCGGACCACCCCGAGATCATCGCGGCCGCCAAGGAAGCCATGGACGAGCGCGGCTTCGGCATGGCCAGCGTGCGCTTCATCTGCGGCACCCAGGACCTGCACCTGGCCCTCGAGGAGCGGGTGTCGAAGTTCCTCGGCACCGAGGACACCATCCTGTTCTCCAGCTGCTTCGACGCCAACGGCGGCGTCTTCGAATCGCTCTTCGGCCCAGAGGACGCGGTCATCTCCGACGCCCTGAACCACGCCTCGATCATCGACGGCATCCGGCTCTGCAAGGCCCAGCGCTTCCGCTACGCCAACCAGGACATGGCGGACCTGGAGGCCCGGCTGATCGAGGCCACGACGCAGGAGAACCCGGCCCGCCGCAAGATCATCGTCACCGACGGCGTCTTCTCGATGGACGGCTTCCTCGCACCGCTCGCAGCGATCTGCGACCTCGCCGAAAAGTATGACGCCATGGTCATGGTGGACGACTCGCACGCCGTCGGCTTCATGGGTGCGACCGGTGCCGGAACGCCGGAACACGCCGGCGTCTCGGACCGGGTGGACATCTACACCGGAACCTTCGGCAAGGCCCTGGGCGGGGCCTCCGGCGGCTACGTCTCCGGCCGGCGCGAGGTCATCGCCATGCTCCGGCAGAAGGCGCGCCCGTACCTGTTCTCCAACTCGCTGGCCCCGGCGATCGTCGCCGCCACGCTGAAGGCCCTGGACCTGGTGGAGAACTCCGGCGAACTGCGCGCCAAGCTCTTCAGCAACGCGGAGCTTTTCCGCCGCCGGATGGGCGAGGAAGGCTTCGAACTGCTCGACGGCGAACACGCCATTGTCCCGGTCATGTTCGGCGACGCCGTGATGGCCGCCAAGGTAGCGGACGCGATGCTCGCCCACGGCGTCTTCGTCACCGCCTTCAGCTACCCGGTGGTGCCGAAGGGGGCCGCCCGCATCCGCGTCCAGCTCTCCGCCGCACACAGCGCGGACGACGTCGAGAGCTGCGTCCAGGCATTCGTGGCCAGCCGCGAGGCGGTGGCCGCGGCCTCCTAGCGGCGGATCTGCCGTCGTCCGCCTAGCGGAAAGTACTGACGTGACCTCCTGCCGGGTGCAAGGATGGAGGCATGTCAGCTACATACGATGTCGTGATCGTGGGCGGCGGCATTGCCGGCCTGTCCCTGGCCTCCGCCCTTGCCGGAAAATGCAGGGTGGCCCTGGTCGAGGCCGAGCAGACGCTGGGGTACCACACCTCCGCCCGCTCGGCCCGGCAGCTGATCCCCAGCTACGGGCCGCCCGTGGTCCAGGAGC
Organism: Arthrobacter sp. 01N442; assembly: GCF_056399345.1. Taxonomy (NCBI): domain Bacteria; kingdom Bacillati; phylum Actinomycetota; class Actinomycetes; order Micrococcales; family Micrococcaceae; genus Arthrobacter; species Arthrobacter sp. 01N442. Next base: position 117,263 of record NZ_JBFTRD010000003.1, on the reverse strand, counting down.
TCACCATGCGCACGCTGGAGCTCATCGGCACCAAGGAGGGCACGCGGCCCGAACCCGTGCTCTCGCCGCGCCGCTTCATGCTGATCGGTGACGAAGAGGCCGTCCAACAGCAGGCCAGCGGCTTCATGCACCGGATCAGCCACGCCGAGGCCCTCGAGATCTGCCCCGCGCTCAAACCGGACTCCTTCGAGGCGGCCGGGCTGGACTCCGGGTCCTTCGCCTGCAACGCGTCCCTGCTGCTGGAGGATCACAGGGAGCGGGCCGTCGAGGCCGGCGTGGACATCATCACCGGCGCCCGGGTCCATTCTGCCCAGCGCCTCGGCTCCGGCTGGGAGCTCGGCGCCGGGCAGGAAGGCTTCGAGGCCGCCGTCGTGGTCAACGCCGCCGGAGCCTGGGCGGACGAACTCGCGGTCCTCAGCGGCGTCGAGAAGCTCGGGCTCCAGCCCTACCGCCGCACCGCGGCGATTGTCGACGTCGAACATCCGCTCCCGCAGGGCTGCCCCATGGTGGCGGCCGCCGGCAGTTTCTACTTCCGCCCGGACGGGCGGCGGCAGGTGCTGATCTCGCCGTCCGAGACCGTGCCCAGCGCCCCCGAGGACGCCCGGCCGTACCCGGGCGACATCGAGGCGCTGATCACCCGGCTCAACACCGTCACCACGATGGGAATAGGCAACGTCAGCCGGGCCTGGACCGGGCTGCGGACCGAGGCCTCCGACGGTATTCCCGTGGTGGGGTTCGACGCCGAGGCCACCGGGTTCTTCTGGCTCGCCGGCCAAGGCGGCTACGGCTTCCAGACCTCCTCGGCCATCGCCGAACTGGCAGCGGAGCTGATCCTCGCCGGCCAGGGTTCGGCACAGCCGCTCCCGGCCGACAGTCCGGCATCCCGGACAGCCGCCGCACTGGCAGCGACGCGGATGTCCATCCGGGCCTGAAGAATGGACCCATGAGCACCCTCATTACCAACATCGCCGAACTGATGACCCAGGACACGGACCACCGGGTCCTGAAGGATGCGGCCATTGTGATCGAGGGCGAACGCATCGCCTGGCTCGGCACCGCCGCTGACGCACCGGCCGCGGACGACGCCGTCGACGCCGCCGGCCGCGCGCTGCTGCCAGGCTGGGTGGATTCCCACACGCACCTGATTTTCGCCGGCGACCGGACCGCGGAGTTCGAAGCACGAATGGCGGGGGAGAGCTACAGCGCCGGCGGCATCGCGGTCACCACCGGCGCCACCCGAAGCACGGGCGACTTCGACCTGACCCGGCTTGCGCTGGGCCGCGTGGCCGAGGCCGTCGCTCAGGGGACCACCTACCTCGAAACCAAGACCGGCTACGGCCTGGACGTGGAGAACGAGGCCCGCAGCGCCCGGATCGCCTCCACGATCGCGGACGAGGTCACCTACCTCGGCGCGCACCTGGTCCCGGAGGGCATGGACGCGGAGGAGTACACGGACCTCGTCTGCGGTCCGATGCTCGCCGCGGTCCGGCCCTACGCCCGCTGGGCCGATGTCTTTTGTGAACGCGGCGCGTTCAACGAGGAACAATCCCGCCGCGTGCTGACGGCCTGCCGGGACGCCGGCCTGGGCCTGCGCGTGCACGGCAACCAGCTGGGCGAGGGGCCTGGCGTGCGGCTGGCGGTGGAATTCGGGGCCGCGAGCGTGGACCACGTCAACTACCTCTCGCGGCGCGACGTCGAAGACCTTGCGGACAGCTGGTCAGGCTGGGAGGCGGCGGCCGGGGCAGGGGAGCGCGGCACGGTCGCGACCTGCCTGCCGGCCTGCGACCTGTCCACCCGGCAGCCGCTGGCACCGGGGCGTGAACTGCTCGACGCCGGCGTCCAGCTGGCGCTCGCGTCCAACTGCAACCCCGGTACTTCCTATACGAGCTCCATGGCGTTCTGCGTCACCACCGCCGTGCTGCAGATGCGGCTCAGCGTGCATGAGGCCGTCCGCGCGGCCACCTACGGGGGCGCGCTGGCGCTCGGCCGGGAGTCGGGGAACGACGTCGACGGCCAGCGGGCGGTCGGTTCAATCGCCGTCGGGCACCGGGCGGACCTGCAGCTGCTCAACGCCCCCTCGGCCACGCATCTGGCCTACCGGCCGGGTATGCCGCTCACGCACGCCGTCTGGCGCGCCGGGGTCCGCGCACGCTGACGGACCAGCCCACCGGAGCCAGGGCACCGACGAGGGCCAAGGCACCGACGAGGTCAAAGGGAGAACAGCATGGCCGGGTTAGCCAGGGAGCTAGGCATCCTCCTGGATCTGCTGTGGGCCAAGCGCGGCGGCCCGCGGACACTGTCGCGGCGCCGGGACGTCCGGCTGGCTGCCCTCGTGGCCCACGCCCGAACCAGCTCTCCCTTCTACCGGGAGCTCTACCGCGGCCTTCCGGAGAGCGTGCCGCTTAGCGTGCTGCCGCCGGTCTCCAAACCGGAGTTGATGGCCCGCTTCGACGACTGGGTCACCGACCCCGCCGTCACCCGGACTGACCTCGAGGCCTTCGTCGCCGATCCGACCCTGATCGGCAGCCGTTACCGCGGCCGGTACTTCGTCTGCACCAGCTCCGGAACCACGGGCCATCCGGGACTGTTCGTGCACGACGCCGCCGCCGTCGCATGCTACCGGGCCCTGGGCGCCCGCGCCGCCGGGACCACCCTCGACGCCGGCCGCCTGCTGGCCGTGCTGCGGCGCGGAGTCCGCACCGCCGTCGTGGTCGGCTCCGGCGGCCATTTCGCGGGCGTCGTATGGCTCGAGACCGAACGGCGCCGCAGCCGGGCCCGGCGCCGGGCCTACCGCCTGATCTCGGTGCAGCAGCCGCTGGAGTCGCTGGTGCAGGCGCTCAACGGCTTCGATCCGGCCCTCCTGGTCGCTTACCCGAGCGCGCTGGAACTCCTGGCCGCGGAGCAGGAGGCGGGCCGGCTGCACATCCGGCCGGTGCTGGTGGAATCCAGCGGCGAATCCCTCGGTGACGCGGCACGGCTGGCCGCCGCCCTGGGTGCCAAGGTCCACAACGTCTACGCGGCCTCGGAGTTCGTGCCCATCGCCCTGGACTGTCCCCGCGGCTGGCTCCACGTCAACAGCGACTGGGTCATCCTGGAACCGGTCGAGGCAGACTACCGGCCAACGCCCGAGGGGCAGCCGTCCCATACGGTGCTGCTGACCAACCTCGCCAACCGGGTCCAGCCGCTGATCCGCTACGACCTGGGGGACTCCGTGATCGCCAAAACCGGCCCCTGCGAATGCGGCAACCCGCTGCCAGCCGTCCGCGTGGCCGGCCGGCACGACGACATCCTGCATCTGCGGAACGCCGACGGCGGAACGGTGAGCGTCCTTCCGCTCGCCATCACCGCCCCGATCGACGACGCACTGGGTGTGGAGCGCTGCCAGCTGGTCCAGTCCGGCCCGGCGTCGCTGCGGGTCAGGCTCCAGCTGGAATCGGGCGCCCAGGCGGACGCGGTATGGCAGGACGTGACGAGCAAACTGGCCGCTTTCCTGGCCGGCCAAGGGCTGGCGAACGTGGAGCTGGTCCGGGCGGAGGAGGCGCCGGAGCAGACCGGCGCGAGCGGGAAGTTCCACCAGGTCATTGCCCTGAAGCATGACCCGCTCTAAAGCGCAGGCCAAGACCTAGAAGAACATCGGCGGGGCGTCCAGGACGGTCTCGTCCACCCGCCGCTGCTCCCACTGGCTGAACGGCTTGTCCAGCTCGTACTTGCCCTGCCGCGTGCGCAGGAGGGTGCGGATCTCGGCGTTGTCCGGATTGTTCAGGGACTCGAAGTACTCCACCGACCAGTGGAACCAGCGCATGCAGAACAGCCGCATGGTCAGCCCGTGCGTCACGAACAAGGCATTCGGGGCGTAGTTGGGCTTGGACCAGTGCCGGTAGAGCGTTTCCATGAACGAGGAGATCCGGTCGTACACGTCGGAGCCGGATTCGCCTTCCCGGAAGCGGTAGAAGAAGTGGCCGTAGGCGTTGCGGAGCTCCTTCTGGTCCTCGATGTCGCCCGCGATCTGGAAGTTCGCCCAGTCCTGCTCGCGCAGCCGCGGTTCTTCGATAACGCGTTCGGTGAGGGACCCCAGCCGGAGCGCCTCGAGGGTCTGGTAGGCCCGGAGGTAGGGGGAGACGTAGACGCAGACCTTTTGCCCGTCCAGCTGGCGTCGCAGCTGCTCGCCGGCGGCCGTGGCCTGCTCGACGCCGAGCGGGGTCAGCGGGATCCGGTAATCGGGCACCCGATTGTAGATCGAGGTGTCGGCGTTGGCGGCGGACTGGCCATGCCGGATCATGAAGATTCTCCCGGGCGCACTCACAGCCCAAGCATAGGCACTTGCAGTCAACTCCCGGCAACGGCAGGCAAGATAGAACCATGTTGGTTCCCTCCCGCCGTCGGCTGCGGCTAGAAGTCTGGATCGTCCTGGGCCTGTCCCTGGGGCAGTCGGCGGTTTATTCGGTGGTGCAGCTGCTGGACAAGCTGACCCGGGCGCCGCTGGCCCAGGGCACCTCGACGTTGAACCGCTCGCAGAGCAGCCGCGAATACTTCGACCTCACCTACCAGTTGCTGGACATCATCTTCGCATTGGTTCCGGTGGTGCTGGTGATCTACTTCCTGACCGAGCACCGGCCCGCAGGCATGGCCGGCGGCACCGGCACCTCGGCCTTCCGGAAGCTTGGCTTCAACTTTGCCCGCCCCGGCAAGGACCTGCTGCAGGGCCTGGGCCTCTTCGCCCTGATCGGCGTCCCGTCGCTTGGCCTCTACGCGGCCGGCCGGGCGCTGGGAATCACGACGGCGATCATCCCCAGCGCGCTGGACTCCTACTGGTGGACGGTGCCGGTGCTGATCCTCTCCGCGATCCGGCACGGGATCGTGGAGGAAGTGATCGTGGTGGGCTACCTGCTGGACCGGCTCGGCAAGTTCGGCTGGGGCATGCCGCTGGCGATCTTCGCCAGTTCGATGCTGCGCGGCAGCTACCACCTCTACCAGGGCTTCGGGCCCTTCATCGGCAACGCCATCATGGGCGTCATCTTCGCGCTCGTCTACACCCGGACGCGGCGGGTAATGCCGCTGGTGATCGCGCACGCGCTGCTGGACATTGTGGCGTTCGTCGGCTTCAGTCTCTTCGGCAAGGCCATCGGCCTGGGCTGACACCGGCGCCTGCCCGGGCGCCGCGAGCCGGATGACATATTTCGACACGAGACTCACCGTGGCCGCAGCCATGTCCGTAACATTGGAGCTATTCCAGGCTTCGGCTTGCCAGACTCGCTGTAAAGGACTATAGACGGTGACGCTCGAATCATTGCCCATTTTGGATATCTCGCTCCTGGCCGCGGGCCCGGAGGAGGCCTCCCGGTTCCGGGACGAGTTGCGCGATGCCATGCACGAGGTCGGATTCATCTACCTGGCCGGCCATGGCGTCCCGCAGGAACTCACGGACGCCATGCTGGACATCTCCCGACGCTTCTTTGAGTTACCCGAGAGCCAGAAGCTCGCGATCGAGAATGTCCATAGCCCGCAGTTCCGCGGCTACACCCGCGTCGGCGGCGAAATAACGGACGGCGGCGTCGACTGGCGCGAACAGATCGACATCGGCGTCGAGCGCAACACCGTGGATCAAGCCCCCGGCGTCGCCGATTACTGGCGGCTGGAGGGTCCCAACCTGTGGCCGGAAGACCTGCCCGAAATGCGGGAGATCGTCACCGAATGGACCGAGCGCCTCAGCGCCATCTCCTTGGAGCTCCTAAGGGCGTTGGCCCTGTCCCTCGGTGCCCCTGAAGATACCTTCGACGCGGCGTTTGCCGCCCGGGCCTTCCCGCTGCTGAAGATCGTGCGGTACCCGGGGGAGTCCGATCCGGAACCCAAGCAGGGCGTGGGGTCCCACCGCGACGGCGGGGTGCTGACGCTCCTCCTCGTGGAACCCGGCAAGGGCGGCCTCCAGGTCGAGTACCAGGGCCAGTGGATCGACGCGCCCCAGGTGCCCGGAACGTTCGTCGTCAACATCGGCGAGATGCTCGAACTGGCGACCAACGGATACCTCAAGGCCACCCTGCACCGGGTGATCTCGCCCCTCCGCGGCACCGACAGGATCTCGCTGCCGTTCTTCTACAACCCGGCGCTGGATGCCACCATGCCGCGCCTCGCGGTCAGCCCGGAGTTCCAGGCCAAGGCCCGCGGCCTTTCGGTGGACCCCACGAACAGCCCGATCCTGGAGACCTACGGCGACAACGCCCTGCGCTACCGGCTCCGGGCGCACCCCAACGTCGTCGAGGTCCACCACCCGGACCTGCTCAAGCACTGACCGGCCTGGCCGGCCCAGAAACGAATTCGGCCGCCAGCGGTGGGTGGCATCATTGGCACCCGCTGCTGGCGGCCGAAGTTTTTCGGGGAAGACGCGTCAGATGGTGACGGCTCCGGAATCGGTTTCGAAGGTGACGGACATGATTCCCGGCGTCCCGTGCGGGGCCAGCCAGTGCACGTCCACATCCTCGAGCGGCTTCTCGACGGGTTCGCCCAGCCACTCGGTCACACGCTCGGCCGAGCCCGCGATCGTGAGGGCAGACATCTTCACGCTGCTCGCGTAGGCGTTGGACGGGTGCAGCTCGGGGTCGCCTTCCCACTTCAGCATGTAGGGGACCTGCGGATCCGCGATCAGGCCCAGGATGCCGATCTGCTTCCAGACCAGTTCGCGGCCGTCCGGGAACTTGCGGTTGCCGTTCACGGCCGAGCGGCCCAGCCGCTCCTCGAAGGGTGCCAGGTCGTCAACCTCGACGCACCAGCCCATCCAGCCGCCGCCGGCTGCCGAACGGGCGCGGACTGCCTGCCCGAACGGTGCCTTGTCCGAGGCGGGGTGGTCCAGGACCTCCACGACCTCGAGGTATTTGTGCCCGGCGAGCGGGATAATCATGTTGCGGGTCCCGAACCGGGGGTGTACTCCGCCCTTGACGGCTTCGACTCCGAGGGCGGTCGCAATACGTTCGGTGGTGGCAGCCAAGCCATCCTGTTCACAGGCGTAAGAGACGTGATCCATGCGCATGCCATCATCTTGGCACTTTGTGATGGAGCTCTCAGCTTAGGGTGCCCTAACCGTGGTGGGATGTCATTGTCCGCGGCGATCGGGCGGATCAGCCGGCCGCGCGGGCGCGCTTTCCGGCGGGCTCTCCTTCAGGGGTGGCGTCCGGGGTGCCGGTGCAACGGTCCTTCATTTTTGTCACAAAGCTATCCGGGCGCCGGGGCTGCTTCCTAGACTGAAGCCAGGTCATGAGTGCCAGCACCAAGCCCCGGCTTGCTGGCCGGCAACCCTCCTTGCGCGGTGGGGTGCCCCGGGTGAAGACCTGGCCCTCCGGCGTCCGCCGGGCGGCAAGCGCGGCGCCTGAGCCGTTCCGGTCCCACGGGGCCCGGTGCGGCCTGTGCCCAGTCCTAGGAGCACACCAAATGTCTAACGCCTGGTCCTTTGAAACCCGCCAGATCCACGCCGGCCAGGAGCCGGACTCCGCCACCGGCGCGAGGTCGCTGCCGATCTACCAGACGACGTCGTTCGTCTTTCCCAGCGCCGAAAGCGCCGCCAACCGCTTCGCGCTCGCCGAACTGGCCCCCATCTACACGCGGATCGGCAATCCCACCCAGGATGCGGTGGAACAGCGGATCGCGAGCCTCGAAGGCGGCCTCGGGGCCCTCCTGCTAAGTTCCGGCCAGGCCGCGGAAACCTTCGCGATCCTCAACATCGCCGAAGCCGGGGACCACGTCGTGGCCAGCCCCAGCCTCTACGGCGGGACCTACAACCTGCTGGCCCACACCTTGAAGAAGTTCGGCATCTCCGTGACGTTCGTGGAAGACCCGGACAACCTGAAACAGTGGCGTGAGGCCGTTCAGCCGAACACCAAGCTGTTCTTTGGCGAGGTGGTATCCAACCCCCGCCAGGACGTGCTGGACATCGAAGGCGTCGCGGACGTGGCCCACCGGGCCGGGGTGCCGCTGATCGTGGACAATACCCTCTCCACCCCCTACCTGATCCGGCCGCTCGAGTGGGGCGCTGACATCGTGGTCCACTCGGCCACCAAGTACCTCGGCGGCCACGGTGCCGCGATCGCCGGCGTGATCGTCGACTCCGGGAACTTCGACTTCGGCAAGGACCCGGAGCGCTTCCCCGGCTTCAATACCCCGGATCCCAGCTACAACGGACTGGTCTACGCCCGGGACCTGGGGTCGGACGGGGCGCTGGGCGCGAACCTGTCCTTTATCCTCAAGGCACGGGTCCAGCTGCTGCGCGACCTCGGCTCGGCCGTCTCCCCGTTCAACGCCTTCCTCATCGCCCAGGGCATCGAGACGCTGAGCCTGCGGGTGGAGCGGCATGTCGCCAATGCCCAGCGCGTGGCCGAATGGCTCGAGGCCAGGGACGACGTCGAGTCCGTCGCCTACGCCGGGTTGCCGTCCAGCCCCTGGTACGAGCGCGGCCGCAAGTACGGCCCGAAAGGCACCGGCGCCGTCGTCTCCTTCAACCTGGCCGGGGGAGCGGAAGCCGGCAAGCGTTTCGTTGACGCCCTTGAGCTGCACTCCCATGTGGCGAACATCGGTGACGTGCGCTCGCTGGTGATCCACCCGGCGTCGACTACCCACAGCCAGCTTTCGCCGGAACAGCAGGCGGTAGCCGGCGTACACCCCGGCCTGGTCCGGCTGTCGGTGGGGCTCGAGCACATCGACGACATCATCGCGGACCTCGACGCAGGCTTCCGGGCGGCCAAGAACGGCTGAGGTCACACAGCCGTCACAATCTTCGCGCTTGCGCCGCCGTGTTTCGTAGAATCGAGCCAGGTCATGAGTGCCAGTGACAGCCCCGGCTTGCTGGCCGGCAACCCTCCTTTTGCGGCGGGGTGCCCCGGGTGAAGACCTGGCCTGCCGGTCAGCTGACGGCGGGCAAGCGCGAAGTTAGGTCCTCACATGACGATTGCTGTCACCCGCATGGGTGTACCCGAAAACAAAACCTCCGGCGCCGAACGCACGACGGCGGCCGTTCCCGACGGGACGCTGCAGTGCCTCCCGGTCGGCTCCCTGTCCCTTGAGTCCGGCGCCGTCCTGCCGGAGGTCACCCTCGCCTACGAGACCTGGGGGACCCTCAACGCCGATGCCTCCAACGCGGTGCTGATCGAGCACGCCCTGACCGGTGACACCCACGTCACCCGCGGTGCCGGCGAGGAGCCGGGCTGGTGGGAACAGCTCGCCGGTCCAGGCGCCCCGGTGGACACCGAGAAGTACTTTGTGGTGTCCATCAACATCCTCGGCGGCTGCTACGGGTCCACCGGGCCTTCGACCCCGGCCCCGGACGGCCGGCCCTGGGGCTCACGCTTCCCGCTGGTCACGCTCCGGGACAGCACCGCGGCCGAAGCCAGGCTTGCCGACGCCTTGGGAATCAGCAGCTGGTATGCCGTGCTGGGCGGCTCGCTCGGGGGAGCCCGAGCGCTGGAGTGGGCAGTCAGCTACCCGGAGCGGGTCCGTCGCTGTGCCGTGATTTCCGTCGGCGCGCGCAGCACCGCCGAGCAGATCGCGTTCGCCCAGGCCCAGACACTGGCGATCCGCCAGGACCCGAACTTCAAGGGCGGCGACTACTACGGCGGCCCGGAGCCGGACGCCGGCCTCGCCCTGGCGCGCCGGATCGCCCACATCACCTACCGCTCCGCCGCGGAACTGGACGGCCGCTTTGGACGGAACGCCCAGGCGGCCGAGGCGCCGCTGGAAGCCGGGTCGCTGGCCGGCCGGGGCCGCTACCAGGTCGAGAGCTATCTGGACCACCAGGGCAACAAGCTGGTGCGACGCTTTGACGCCAACAGCTACATCGCCATCACCGAGGCGCTGATGAGCCACGACGTCAGCCGCGGCCGGGGGAGCCTGGAGCAAGCCGTTTCCCTTGCGACCGCGGAGTTCTTCGTGGCGGCCGTCGATTCGGACCGTTTGTATTTTCCGGCCCAGTCCCATGAACTTGCCCGGGCCCTGCCGGGGGAGGTCCCGGTGCACGTGATCGAGGCGCCGATCGGCCACGACGGCTTCCTGACCGAAATCGGCCAGCTCAGTGATCAGCTCCGGGGTGACTTCTTCGCCTAGCAGCGGCCGCCGGGTGTGCATTTTTGCAGACACCCTCTGCGCTATTAGTCGTTGAGCCTGCCGTGAACGACGTCCATACTCGTGGAGAATGACGCCGTGTGTTCCAACTCACACACGCACAGTCAGCCTAATAATCCACGGGGTGTCGAAGGGGACACCGAAGGAGTTCGCATGAGCACGGAAAACGCCGCCGTAAGGCGCGCAGAGGAGCCGGACGTCAAGACGTCCGGGCTGAAGAAGGTAGTAACGGCCTCCATGGCCGGCACGGTGGTGGAGTGGTACGAGTTCTTCCTCTACGCCTCCGCCGCCACCCTGGTCTTTGGCAAGATGTTCTTCCCCAACTCGGGCACGGAGCTGGACGGCATTCTTGCTGCGTTCCTGACCTACGCAGTGGGCTTCGTGGCCCGCCCCATCGGTGGCATCGTCTTCGGCCACTTCGGTGACAAATTCGGCCGCAAGCAGCTGCTGCAGCTGAGCATCATCCTGGTCGGCGTCTCGACCTTCCTGATGGGCTGCCTCCCGAGCTTCCAGCAGATCGGCTACTGGGCGCCGGCCCTGCTGGTCTTCCTGCGCTTCGCCCAGGGCTTCGCCGTCGGCGGCGAATGGGGCGGCGCCGTGCTCCTCGTTGCCGAGCACAGCCCCAGCAAGTCCCGCGGCTTCTGGGCCAGCTGGCCGCAGTCGGCGGTTCCGCTGGGCAACCTCCTCGCCACTGCCGTGCTGTTCGTCCTTTCCTCCACGCTGTCCTCCGCGGACTTCCTCGGCTGGGGCTGGCGCGTCGCCTTCTGGCTCTCCGCCGTGATCGTCGTCGTCGGCTACTACATCCGCACCAAGGTCCAGGACGCCCCGATCTTCCTGGAGGCACAAAAAGAAGTCGTCACGGAAAACAAGAGCTACGGCGTCGCCGAGGTCTTTCGCCGCTACCCCCGCGGCGTCTTCACCGCCATGGGCCTGCGCTTCGCGGAGAACATCCTCTACTACCTCGTGGTCACCTTCTCCATCACCTACCTCAAGACGGTTGTTCACGCCGACACCGCCAAGATCCTGCTCCTGCTGCTCGTGGCGCACGCCATCCACTTCTCCGTGGTTCCGATGGTGGGCCGGCTCTCCGACCGTCTCGGCCGCCGGCCGGTCTACATGGCCGGCGCCGTCCTGGGTGCGACCTGGGGCTTCTTCGCCTTCCCGATGATGGACACCGGCAACGATTTTGTCATCCTCGCCGCGGTCATCATCGGCCTGCTCTTCCATGCACTGATGTACGCCGGGCAGCCCGCCATCATGGCCGAGATGTTCCCGACCCGGATGCGCTACTCCGGTGTCTCGCTCGGCTACCAGGTGACCTCGATCGTGGCCGGTTCGCTCGCCCCGATCATCGCTGTCGCGCTACTGAGCCAGTACAAGTCCTCCGTCCCGGTGGCCATCTACCTGCTCATCGCCTGCGTTGTCACGATGGTGGCGGTGTACTTCCTGAAGGAAACCCGCGGCATCTCCCTGCACGACGTCGACGCCGCCGACGCCCAGGGCACGGCCGACCTCCTTGCCGCAGGCAAGCGGTAACAGCCAAGCGGTAACCAGCACCGTTAGCTAGCAGGCAACTGCACGCGTCACTAACAACAGCAGCCCCCGTCCCCGCACTGCGGAGACGGGGGCTGCTGCCGTTGGGGTCCGGTGCGTCGCGGGAGGGGCCCCGTGAGCCTCAACGGGCAGCCTTGACAAGATAACTGAGTGCACTCATTATTGAGAGTGCTCGGTAAATAGCTCTGCCGGGCTTCGCGGAAAGCAAGGGATCAGACATGAAAGCGTTCGCCGTCAGCAACTACAGGGGCCCGGTGCAGGAAATCGAGGCACCCGAGCCCGCCGTTGGCTCCCGGGACGTCCTCATCCGGATGCAGGCGGCCGGCGTCAACATGCTGGACGAGAAGATCCGTGCCGGAGAGTTCAAGCAGATCCTGCCGTACACGTTGCCTCTGATCCTCGGCAACGACGTCGCGGGAACGGTGGTCCGGGTCGGTTCGGACGTGCGCCGGTTCGCGCCGGGCGACGTCGTCTACGGGCGGCCGCACACGGACCGCATCGGCACCTTCGCAGAACTCGTCGCCGTGGCCGACGCGGACCTGTCCCTGGCTCCCTCTACGGTCAGCATTGAGGAGGCCGGATCGCTGCCGCTCGTGGCCCTCACCGCCTGGCAGGCGTTAGTCGAGAGGGGCCGCGTCCAGCCGGGCCAGAAGGTCCTCATCCATGCCGGCGCCGGCGGTGTCGGATCCATCGCGATCCAACTCGCCAAACACCTGGGAGCGACCGTGGCGACCACTGCTAGCCGGGGGAACGCCGACTTCGTGCGCGCGCTGGGAGCGGACATCGTCATCGATTACCGGGCGGAGGACTTCGAGGAGCGGCTCAGCGGCTTCGACCTGGTGCTGGATAGCCTGGGTGGGGAGAACCTGGAGAAGTCGCTGAGGGTCCTCACGCCGGGCGGCAAGGCCATCGGCATCTCCGGCCCGCCGGACCCCCGGTTCGCCCGCGACGCCGGGCTGAACCCGGTGCTGCGCCTCGCCGTCGCCGTGCTGAGCCGCAAGGTCCGCGCACAGGCGAAGAGGCTCGGCGTCAGCTACGAATTCCTCTTCATGCGCGCCGACGGCGAACAGCTCGGCCGGATTACCGAGCTGGTGGAGCGCGGCGTGCTCAGCCCAGTCGTGGGGCGCGTCTTCCCCTTCGACCAGACCGTCGAGGCGCTCCGCAGTATGGATCAGGGCGGCATCCGCGGCAAGACCGTCATCGGCAACCCCTGATCCCGGGCTTCGTCCCTGGCAGCGTACCCCAACCATTGGAGAAACATCATGACTATCCCGGAAAACGAACCCGTCGTCACCTCGTACGCCAAGGCGCCCACAAAGACCATCACCGCCGCGGGCACCACCTTCGCCTACCGGGAACTGGGGCCCAAGGGAGGCGTCCCCGTCGTGTTCTTCGTGCACCTCGCAGCCACCCTGGACAACTGGGACCCAGCCATCATCGAGCCGGTCGCGACGAACCGCCACGTCATCGCGTTCGACCAGGCCGGAGTTGGCGCCTCCTCTGGCAAGGTGCCGGGCACCATCGAGGAAGCCGCCGACGACGCGTTCACGTTCATCACTGCCCTCGGATACGAGAAGATCGATATCTTCTCCTTCTCCATGGGCGGCATGATCGCCCAGGATCTTGTGGTCAAACACCCTCAACTTGTCCGCAAGCTCGTTCTGACCGGAACGGGTCCCCGCGGTGGGAAGGATATGGACAAGGTCGTGGGCACCACCTACTACGACATTCTGCGGGCAGCCCTTACCCGGTCGGACCCGAAGGAATTCCTTTTCTTCAACCGCAACACCACCGGCAAGCGCGCCGCAAAAGCGTTCATCGCGCGTCTCCAAGAGCGGACAATCGACCGTGACAAAGCGATCAGCACCCGAGCGTTCGGTGCCCAGCTCAAAGCCATCCAGAAATACGGCCGCTCACGGCCCTCGGATCTGTCGGTCATCACACAGCCGACGCTCATCGCCAACGGCGATAACGACCGTATGGTCCCCTCGGTTCTCTCCGTTGACCTGCACGAGCGGATCGCCGGTTCACAGCTGGTCATCTACCCGGACTCCGGCCATGGGGGGATCTTCCAGTTCCACTCGACGTTCGCACCCACCGTGGTCGAGTTCCTGGGCCGATGACATTTTGCCGGCCGCCGGCCGCTGCCGGGCCGGTCACCGAAGGTCCCGTGCAACCGGCAGTGAATATACTCAGAGCTGAGCGCAGTCAGACTATATTCCCGAAGGACGCATCATGCCCACTGCTTCCCCGCGGCCCGGACGGCGCGAGCGCAACAAGAAGGACAAGCTCGAACGCATCACCGTCGCCGCCCGTGAACTCTTCACCGAGTTCGGCGTCGACGACGTTACAACCCAGCAGATTGCCGACAAAGCGGATATCGGGACCGGAACCCTTTTCCTTTACGCCAAAACCAAAAGCGAGCTGCTCCTGCTCGTGCAGAACTCGGCATACGCCGACGCGCTCGTCCGCGGAACCGCCGCCGCCGATCAGGCCACCGACACGCTCGAGGCTGTGATGGCGATCCTGCGTCCGGTGGTGGAGTGCAACCGAGCCCAGGTCGACAACGGTCGAACGTACCTCCGTGAAATTGTCTTTGGCGACCCCGAAGAACCACACCACCGCGACGCCCTCGGCTACACGATCGAAACCGAGAAGGCGATCGCCGGGGTCCTCCAGCGACGCAACGGACTCGCGCCGGACGCGGCGGCGACCCTGGCCCACGTTGTTTCCGCGATCATGTTCATCGCCCTGGCAATTACTGGCAACGTTGCCAAGAGCATTGAGGATCTCCTCACGGAGATCCGAGCCCAGCTTCGTGTCATTCTTCCTGCCTGACTGAAGGCCTCCCGCCAACGGGCCGTCGCCTCACCACCCAGCGTGCCGGCGCCAGCCGGTGAGCACCTCCTGGCGTTCGGCGTTCTAGCTAATGGGTATCTTCGTCTTGCGGAGTTGTGCGGCCCCAATGACAGTGAGTGCAGCCGTGCCCAGCAGGACCAGGACTAACAACCCCAGAAGCGGGAGCTCATGGATAGCGAGCTGGGGAATGCGGCGCGAGGGCACTGCCAGAACCCCTACAAAGGCCCCGATCAGGCCGAAGTAGCTGCCGGTCATAAAACTGCGGTGGGCCCGGACATTTCTCTTCCAGATTGCCCACAGTCCAGCTGTCAGCGTGCAAAACGTCAGCACCGAGAGTGCGTGGAGCCAATTGAACCCTCCGTCGATAGTTCTGATTCCGAACGAGGTCAGCACCACGACATACATGGCAACAGCCCAGATCCGGCCCACGGCCCGGTGAACGCTGCCGCCTTTGGTCCGGCGAATCAGGTTGACGGCTCCGAAAACCAAGGAGTAGCTGGCGGCGATTGCGTGAATTGAGATCAGAACGGTCCAGGAGGAAGGCATAGCCCGGAGCCTAGCGGACCATGCCTCACAAAGTTTTTCGAAATTCCCGTTACAGTTTGGAGGCTGCCGGACATTAACAGGGCATGAGCTTGCAAACAATGGGGGAACGCGTGGATCTGGAGAGGGAAAGTCGGTTCCTGGCAGCTCACGAATCGACCCACGACCGCATCTACCGCTATTTCCGGCGCAGGACGGACGGCGCCGCCACCGCGGAGGACCTGTCCGCTGAGGTTTTCCGGATCGTGTGGGAGAAGTCTGGTCACGGCGACGACCTCTCGACAGTCGTCCTTTTCGGCGTGGCGAAGAACGTGCTCCGAAACCATGACAGGTCCGTCTCCCGGTCTGCCGGGCTCATCGGCGCTTTGCGGTTGGAACGCCTCCATGAAACCCCCGCGGAGGGATCCGATGTCCGGGATGGCATCGACTCCTTGGCCCCGAAAGAGCGGGAAGTGTTACTGCTGACGTACTGGGACGGACTGACCGCCGTCGAAGTCTCCCAGCTCCTCAACACCTCGGCGACTGCCGTGCGCATGCGACTGCACAGGGCCCGCAAGGAACTAGGGCGGATACTCCAGAAACAGGCAGTGCCGGAAGGAGTAACAGAATGAGACAGGACCAAGCTGCCGCCGAGCTGCTATCAGCCGCCGATCCCGCACTCACGATCACCGAGGACGAGCTGATCCGCAGCCGCCAGCGTTCGCTGTCATTTGTGAACTCCGAGGTCACTCACATCGCCGTGGGCGGATCTGTCGAAGACTTCCACCACGATTTCCGCCGCGCGCCGGCACAACGTCACTGGGGCCGCATCGCCGCCGCCGGACTTGCGGCCGCGGCGGTCGCCGCCTGCGTAATCGTTGCCGCAGGTATCTCGCCGGCGCCGGACAACACGGCGGCGGCTCCGACTATCGCAGGGGCCAGCACGACGGCGTCACCGGCCGGCTCCGGGAAGTCTTCCCTTGCGGGGCCTATTGTGACGGATTCGTTTGGGAACGTGGATTACTACACCACCGTCTCCGGTGAAACGTCTGCAGCAGTGGCTGAAGCCTTCGGCATCCCCGAGGCGAAACTCGCCGAATTCAATGGCCTCGAGCCCGGGGCGCCGCTGGCAGCAGGGACGAAGCTTCGCCTGATCCCGGCTCCGGGTCCGATCATGGGCGCGAAGGGGACAGCCACCGTCGACGGAAACGGCATACCCACGAGCTACACCATCGAACCCGACGACACCTTGGACGGCATCGCCTACCGGTTCGGCATCACGGGGGAGCAACTGGCCGAAGCGAACAAGGTCCCGTACGTGTACGAGAAGGGCAACGTCTACTTTGTCCGTGCCGGGAGGCATATCCAGCTGCAGAAGAATCCCGTCGACAGCCGATCCGGTGGGGGAACCAGCGTCACCAACTCATTCGGGCAGGCCATCTTCTACACCACCGTCGATGGCGATTCCTTCGACAGCCTCGGCTACAAATTCCGCTGCACCACCAACCAGTTGCTGCAGTACAACCGGTCCCTGGCCGCGGACCAGGCCATCCCCGCGGGGACCAGAGTGAGACTCATCCCCGGCGAACTCAAGATCGACGGCGCCCAGGGCACCTTTACCGCCGACGCCGACGGCGTCCCCCAGACCTACACCACCGCGGCCGGGGACACCGAACGCCAGATCTCCTTCCGGTTCGGACTGTCGGAGCAGGCGAATCTGGAGTGGGCGAACCGGCCGCTCACCGGCACCGACCGCGTCTGGTACACCTTCACCGACTTGCCCTCGGGGGAGCTGGCCCCGGGCCAGACGATCAGCCTCAACCTGACCAAGCCCCTCCACAAATGACCGCACCGCTTACCCGCTGAGCACGTCCTGGCGTTCGGCGATCTCGGCCCTGACCGCGGCCAGCACGGCCTGTACCGGCGCCGAGCGCAGCGATTCCGCCCTGGCCACAGCCCAGATCGGCAGCTGCCGCTGGAAGTCGTCCGGCAGCACCGGCACGAATCCTGGTTTGCCGACGACTAGGAAGTTCGGCAGCAGCCCGATCCCGGCAGCGCGGCGGACCGCCTCCAGCTGGGCGAAGATGCTGGTGGCCTGGAAGCTTGAGCGCGGCATTGGCAGCTGGGTGGAGCGGTGACCGAGCTCAGCCACCTGAAGCGCCGACTCGACGTAGGAGACGAAGCCGTGCTGCCGGACGTCGTCGAGCGTCACCGGCAGCCCGTGCTCAAGCTCGTACTGCGGGCTGGCGTAGAGTCGCAGGAAGTAGTTGGACAGGAAAATGGTCTGCGCGTTGCTGACGTCCAGGTTCCCCACTACCACCTCCAGGTCCACTCCGGAACGGTTCTGGCTGACCTTCCGGGTGGCGCTGAGCATTTCCACGTTCAGCAGGTGGTGCTCGCGCTGCAGCCGGACCAGGGCCGGCGCGACGAATTCCGCGCCGAAGCCATCCGGGGTGCTGATCCGGACCATGCCGGAGAGCACGTCCTCGGTCCGGGCAATCCGGCCCGACAGAGCGGCCAACGTGCCCTCGATGGTTTCCGCCGCCGCCACCGCCTGGGAGCCCAGCTCGGTAAGTTCCCAGCCATGCGGGCTGCGCTCGAGCGTCCGGCCTCCCAGTTGCTTGTCCAGGGCGAGGATCCGGCGCGAGATGGTGGTGTGCGTGGTGCCGAGGGTCTCGGCGACGGCGTTGAACCGGCCCAGCCGGGCCACCGTCAGCAGGATCAGCAGATCGTCAGGACTGGGGAGCCGCTTCAGGTCCATCCTTGGTCTTACCCTTCCGAACAAATCTGGCCATCAATGTGCATCGTTGCACATGGCATCTTCACTTTTTCCCCTTGATTGCACTGTAACAGGGTGTGATGGTGGACACGGAACAACCGGCCATCGGGCCGGACACAATGCAAAGCAAAGGAGCTTATGCCATGGCAGTTGTCGCCTGGATCGGACTGGGAAACATGGGCGGGTTCATGTCGGTGAACCTGGCCAAGGCCGGAAACGAGGTCCACGGATTCGACCTCAACCCCGAGGCCGTCGCCGCCGCGGAAGCCGGGGGAGTCAAGCCTGCCGGCAGCATCGCCGAGGCCGTGGAGGGCGCCGACGTCGTCTTCACAATGCTCCCCAAGGGCGAGCACGCCCGCGCCGTCTACCTTGGCGAGGACGGCGTCCTGGCCCACGCCGACACCAGGACCCTGCTGGTGGACTCGTCCACCATCGACATCGCCTCGGCCCAGGCCCTGCACGACGCCGCCGCGGAAGCGGGATTCCGCTTCGTTGACGCCCCGGTCTCCGGCGGCATGAGCGGCGCGAAGGCCGCCACGCTGACGTTCATGATTGGCGGTGAGGCCGACGCCGTCGCAGACGCCACCGAATACATCCGTCCGATGGCCGGAAACATCATCCCCACCGGCGGCGCCACCACCGGGCAGGCCGCCAAGATCTGCAACAACCTGATGCTCTTCATCAACCTCGCCTCCACGGCCGAGGGCGCCGTCCTCGCCGACCGCCTGGGCCTGGACAAGCAGGTCTTCTGGGACATCGCCTCCGTCTCCTCCGGTGACAGCTGGGCGCTGCGCACCTGGTACCCGGTGGCCGGCGTCGTGCCCACCGCGGCCTCAAACAACGACTTCGCGCCGACGTTCACCGCCGAGCTCGCCAACAAGGACATCGGACTGGCCATCAGCGCCGCCAAGGACACCGGCACGCCGCTGGAGATCGGCGAGCACGTCCAGACGCTTTTCCAGCGGCTCATCGACGGCGGCCAGTCCGGCACCGACTGCTCCGCGATCGTCAAGCTGGTCGACGGCTCCTTCGAGTCTGCCAAGTAGCCTCCACACCTTGTAGAAAGAGACCCACCCATGGAACGCATTCCGCACTTCATCAACGGCGCCCTCGTCTCCGACGCCGAGCGCTACGGCCCCGTCTTCAACCCCGCCACCGGTGAGCAGGAGAAGGAGGTGGCCCTCGCCTCCGCCGCCCGCGTCGAGGAAGCCATCGCCGCCGCGCGCGCCGCACTGCCGGGCTGGCGGGCCACCAGCCTGGCCAAGCGCACCAGCATCTTCTTCAAGGTCCGCGAACTGCTCATGCAGCGCCGGCCCGAACTGGCGGCCCTGCTGACCAGCGAACACGGCAAGGTCCTCTCCGACGCCGAGGGCGAAATCACCCGCGGCCTGGAGAACATCGAGTTCGCCACCGGGCTGTCCCACGCGCTCAAGGGCGAACGCTCCGAGCAGGTCTCCGGCGGCGTCGACGTGCACTCCGTCCGCCAGCCGGTGGGCGTCGTCGCCTGCATCACGCCGTTCAACTTCCCGGCCATGGTGCCGCTCTGGATGATCGGCAGCGCCCTGGCCTGCGGCAACACCGTGCTGCTCAAGCCGAGCGAGAAGGACCCGTCCTCGGCCATCTTCATCGCCCAGGTCTTCGCCGAGGCAGGCCTGCCCGCCGGCGTGCTCAACGTGGTACACGGGGACAAGGAAGCCGTCGACGTGCTGCTCGAGCACCCGGACGTGAAGGCCGTCAGCTTCGTGGGCTCGACCCCGATCGCCCAGTCGATCTACAAGCGCGCCGCCGATCACGGCAAGCGCGTCCAGGCCCTGGGCGGGGCCAAGAACCACATGGTGGTGCTGCCGGATGCTGACCTGGACATGGCTGCCGACGCCGCCGTCTCCGCCGCTTACGGCTCCGCAGGGGAGCGCTGCATGGCGGTGAGCGTGCTCGTCGCCGTCGGAAACATCGCGGATGATCTTGTGGACGCCATCAAGACCCGGATGGCCACGCTGAAGATCGGCCCCGGCACGGATCCGGCCTCCCAGATGGGTCCGCTGATCACGGCCGAGCACCGTGACAAGGTGGCTTCTTACGTGGCCGGCGCGGCGGACGAGGGCGCCTCCGTGGTGGTGGACGGCCGGGAGCAGGAGTTCGACTCCAACGGCTTCTTCATCGGCGTCAGCCTGATCGACCACGTCAAGCCGGGCATGAAGGTCTACGACGACGAGATTTTCGGCCCTGTGCTCTCGGTGGTCCGCGTCGAGACGTACGCCGACGCCGTGAAGCTCGTCAACGACAACGAGTTCGGCAACGGCGTGGCCATCTTCACCCGCGACGGCGGCGCCGCCCGGCAGTTCGAGTTCGACGTCGAGGCCGGCATGGTGGGCGTCAACGTCCCGATCCCGGTACCGGTAGGGACGTTCTCCTTCGGCGGCTGGAAGAACTCGCTCTTCGGCGACACCCACATGTACGGCCCGGAGAGCATCCGCTTCTACACCCGCGGCAAGGTGGTCACCACTCGCTGGCCGGATCCGTCCACCTCGGTGATCGACCTCGGTTTCCCGCAGGTCGACTAGCCTGGCTAGCCGTTCATGATCTCCGCGCGCTGGGCCATGTAGTCCTCCATCGCGAGCTCGCCGTTGCTGTACCTCTGGTCCAGCTCGGCGAGCTTGCGGGCGCGGTAGCCCTGCGGGCCAGACGGCGCCGGCGGAACGCCCGGGGAGAACGGCTCTGGGGAGGGTGCCGGAACAGGTGCAGGTGCCGGCGGCTGCCATTGTTGCTGCCATTGTTGCGGCGGCGCAGCCTGCGGCGGGTTGTGCAGGTACTCGGGGCTGTCCTCGTACGGGACGGGGTACTGCTGGTTCATCGGCGGCTGGTTGGCCGGGGGCTGCGGGGCGCCCAGCTGGCCGAACCCGCCGAAGTAGTCCCGCTGGGTGAACCCGTCCCGCGGCTGGTTGCTCTGCTGCCCTGGAAATTGGCCGGGAAATTGGCCGGGAAATTGGCCCGGGTACTGACCGGGGAATCCGCCGGTCATGCCCGGATCCTGGTTCCGTCCGCGGACGGACTTGCGGTACAGGCGCAGTGCCGCCGGAACCACGAAGGACAGAAGGATGATCCAAAAGAAAATGCTCACGGTACCGGGCCTCTCAAAGGGTGTCGTTCCAGCTTAACGCGCAGGGCCCGTCCCGGGTGCCGGGCGGTGCGCCGCTGCCGGGCCGCCCGGTTCCGCTTAGGACCTCAACGCGTCCTCGGATCCGGGCGGTCCCTCGCCCGAGCCGAGAGGGACCCCGGGGCCGAACACCGGCCCGGCCAGCGGCCGCTTAGCCGTAATGCCATCGCCGGAGGAACGGTGCCGGAGCCGGCGTACCACCCACGGAACGAAGTGCTCGCGGGCCCAGATGAGGTCCCCGGTGCGTGCCTCGCGCCAGCTGCGCGGCGGCAGCGGCTTGGGGGAGAGCGGTTCCAGGGTGTGCTGGACGTTGAGCGAGTCCAGCACCATGGCCGCGATGGTGTGGTGGCCCAGCGGGGAGAAGTGCAGCCGGTCCGCGTCCCACATCTGGGGGTCGTTGAGCTGCCGCAACGACCACATGTCAGCGATGACGGCATCGTGCCGGGCTGCCACGGTGCGCAGGTTCTCGTTATAGATCGCCACCTTGCTGCGGATCCGGCCCAGCACCGACGAGCCGGTGTCCGGGCCGTTGAACAGGACCACCGTTGCCCCGCCCAGGCTTAGGATCTGGACCACGGAGTCGAGCCGTTCGGCCAGGGCATCCGGGTCCCCGCCGGGCCGGATCAGGTCGTTGCCGCCTGCGGACAGGGTCACCAGGTCCGGCTTGAGCGACAGGCAATGGGCGAGCTGCTGGTCCACGATCTGCTGCAGCAGCCGGCCCCGCACGGCGAGGTTGGCATAGGCAAAATCCTCGTGGCCGCGGCTCAATTCCTCGGCCACCCGGTCCGCCCAGCCGCGGTGCCCGCCCGGACTCGCCTGCTCCGGATCGCCGATGCCTTCGGTGAAAGAGTCGCCCATGGCCACATAGCGGGTCCACGGGTGGTTGACGGTCCGGTCCGGGAAATTGTCCAGCGATTCAGTTTCGGTCACCTTCATATCCTGCACTCTTTTCCCAAAGCGGCGCCACCGTATCTGGTGACCCTCAGCTAACTGTAAGAATGGAGCCATGACTGAAGCCGCCCGTTTCCCCGCTGCCTTCCCCGCTCCCGTCGTCCTCTGGTCCCGGCCAGAAGAGGACCGTGCCGGCAGGCCCCTGCTGGTGCTGCTGCACGGCTACGGCGCCAACGAGCAGGATCTGTTCAGCCTGGCGGAGATGTTGCCGGCGGAGTTTGTGGTGGCCTCGCTGCGGGCCCCGCTCGTCTCCGGCCCCGGCTTCACCTGGTTCCCGCTTACGGCGTCGATCGAGTATTCGCTCGACGCCGTAAAGCACGCCGCTGCCTACGTAGAGGACTGGATCGACTCGGTCAGGGCGGACCACCCCTCGGTGACCCTGCTCGGCTTCTCGATGGGCATGGCCATGGCCACGACCCTGCTGCGGCAGCGCCCGGACGGCTATGCCGCCGTCGTCGGACTCTCCGGCTTTGCCGTCGACGCCGGCGCGGATCCCAGCTTCCACGACGGCGAACTGGACGGAACCGTGCCGATGTTCTGGGGACGCGACCAGCAGGACCCCGTGATCACGCCGGACAAGATCGAGTTCACCATGGGCTGGGTACGCAAGCACGTGAAGCTCACCAAGGTCCTGTACACCGGCATGTGGCACGGCATCAACCAGCAGGAGATCGGCCACGTCGGCGAGTTCCTCACCCACGAGGTGCTCAACAAGTAACCCCGGCGGGGGGTCGGGCGCAGCTAGGCGCTGCTAGGCTCCACTGAGCGTGGCGATCCGCACCGTCTGGCCGTTCACGGTGACCGTGTCGCCGTGGTGCAGCTGGCGTCCGCGGCGGTCATCGATCTCGCCGTTGACTTTCACCAGACCGTTCTTGATCAGCTCGGCAGCCTCCACCCCGTCCTCGACCAGGTTGGCCAGCTTCAGCAGCTGGCCCAGCCGGATCATCTCGTCGCGGATGGGAATGTCTTCAATCTCCGGGTTGCTCATACAAGCAATAATGCCTGACCAAAGGTGGCACCAATGACCCACGCTCCGCGGCTTCCCCTGCCTGTCGGACTTCTCCTTGCCGTTTTGGCCGGACTTTTCGTCCCCGTCCAGGGCCGGATCAACGGCGCCCTGGGATCCGTCCTGGCTGACGGCCTCGCCGCCGCGGTGGTCAGCTTCAGCGTCGGCCTGGCGCTGATGATCGTCGTCTCCCTCGTCCTTCCGAAAGGGCGCGCCGGGCTGGCTCAAGTCCTGCCAGCGCTGCGTGAACGCCGGTTCCCGCGCTATTACGTGCTCGCCGGGGGCATCGGCGCATTCTTCGTCTTCGCCCAGTCCTTCACGGTCGGGCTGCTCGGCGTCGCCCTGTTCACCGTCGCCGCCGTCACCGGCCAGACCCTCAGCGGATTGCTGGTGGACCGGATGGGGATCGGACCGGCGGGGAAGAAATCCATCACCGGCATCCGGGTGCTCGGCAGCGTGCTGACCGTCGCCGCGGTGGCCTGGGCCGTCTCGCCGCGCTTCGACGGCAGTGCGGCGGCCGGCCCGTCCGGGGCCACTGGGGCCGAGTCCAGCCCGCTGCAGCTGCTGGTTCCAGTGATGCTGCCGGTGCTCGCCGGTTTCCTGATGAGTTTTCAGCAGGCGATGAACGGCACCGCCACCGTGCACTACCGCACGCCCATCACCGCCACCCTGGTGAACTTCATCGCCGGCAGCGTGGTTCTCTGGGCCGCCTGGCTGATCAAACTCGCCGTCGCCGGCCCGGGCCACGCCCTCCCCGCCGAGTGGTGGTACTACCTCGGCGGCCCGATGGGCTGCATCTTCATCGGCGTCGCCGCCTTCCTGGTCCGCGGCCTGGGCGTGCTGGTCACCGGGCTCGGCATGATCGCCGGGCAGCTGCTCGGTTCGCTCGGCCTGGACCTGGCCCTGCCGGTGCCCGGCACCGTCGTCGCGCTGCCCACCGTGCTCGGCACCCTGTTGACGCTGGCCGCCATCGTCCTGGCCAGCCTGCCCTGGTCCCGTGGAGCCCTCAAGAGGTAGCAGCGCGGGTAGGCTAGGAGTTTGCATCACACCGTTCGCAAGACCCCGCCCGGCAACCAGCCGGTGACCCGGGGCTGACAGCACGGACCGCACCCAGCGGCCCTGTAGAAATTGGAGTTCCCATGGCAGCAAAATCCGTACTCGACCAGATCATTTCCCTCGCCAAGCGACGGGGTTTCGTCTTCCAGGCCGGTGAAATCTACGGTGGCTCCCGTTCTGCCTGGGACTACGGTCCCCTCGGTGCCGAGCTGAAGGAAAACATCAAGCGCCAGTGGTGGCAGTCCGTGGTCCGCGGCCGCGAGGACGTCGTCGGCCTGGACTCCTCGGTGATCCTGCCCCGCCAGGTCTGGGAAGCGTCCGGCCACGTCGCGGTCTTCTCCGATCCGCTGGTGGAGTGCCTCTCCTGCCACAAGCGCTACCGCGCCGACCACCTCGAGGAAGAGTACGAGGAGAAGAAGGGCCGTCCCGCCGAGAACGGCCTCAAGGACATCGCCTGCGCCAACTGCGGCACCCGCGGCGAATGGACCGAGCCCCAGGAATTCTCCGGCCTGCTCAAGACCTACCTGGGCCCGGTGGCCAGCGAAGAGGGCCTTCACTACCTTCGTCCCGAAACCGCCCAGGGCATCTTCGTGAACTTCAACAACGTGCTCACCACCTCGCGGAGGAAGCCGCCGTTCGGCATCGGCCAGATCGGCAAGTCCTTCCGCAACGAGATCACGCCGGGCAACTTCATCTTCCGCACCCGTGAGTTCGAGCAGATGGAAATGGAATTCTTCGTCGAACCGGGCACCGACGAGCAGTGGCACCAGTACTGGATGAAGGAACGCATGGCCTGGTACACCGGCCTGGGCATCCGCGAGGAGAACCTCCGCTTCTTCGAGCACCCGCTGGAGAAGCTCAGCCACTACTCCAAGGGCACCACGGACATCGAATACCGCTTCGGTTTCCACGGTTCCGAATGGGGCGAGCTCGAGGGCATCGCCAACCGCACCGACTTCGACCTCTCCACGCACTCGAAGGCTTCCGGCCAGGACCTGAGCTACTTCAACCAGGCCACGAACGAGCGCTACACCCCGTACGTGATCGAGCCCGCGGCCGGCCTCACCCGTTCCTTCATGGCCTTCATGATCGACGCCTACACCGAGGACGAGGCACCGAACGCCAAGGGCGGCGTCGACGTCCGCACCGTGCTCAAGCTCGATCCGCGCCTGGCTCCGGTCAAGGCGGCGGTTCTCCCGCTGAGCCGCAACGAGGACCTGTCCCCGAAGGCCAAGGACCTCGCCGCGCAGTTGCGTAAGAACTGGAACATCGAGTTCGACGACGCCGGCGCGATCGGCCGCCGCTACCGCCGGCAGGACGAGATCGGCACCCCGTTCTGCATCACGGTGGACTTCGACACGCTCGAGGACCAGGCCGTCACCATCCGCGAACGCGACACCATGAGCCAGGAGCGCGTCTCCTTGGACAAGGTGGAGGGCTACCTGGCCGCACGGCTGATCGGCGCCTGAGCATGGCGATTGAATACCGTGAATGGCGCGAGGGCGATGACCTCGCGCTGCTGGAAATGTGGGGCGGTCCGGAGACGGACCAGGCCCGGCAGTTCCGCGGCGCCCTGGCGCCCTCGGGCAACAGCCCGTGGCGCCGCTGCATCGTGGCCGAGGACGTCGTCGACGGTGTCGCCATCCCCGTTGCGGCCGGCGTGGTCCATGAGGCCTCGCTGCACCCGGAACGCCTCTGGGTGTATATCGAGGTAGCCCGCGACCACCGCCGGACCGGCGTCGGCTCGACGCTGCTGGCCATGCTCCGGCACGAGGCCGAGCATTCGCCGTCGGGCGTCTCCCGGCTCCGGACCAAGGTGGAGCCGGGCACGCCCGGCGCGGCCTTCGCCGAGGCGGCCGGCCTGGCCCCGATCCAGCGGTCCCGCCTGGTGGTCGTGGAGCCCGGCTCCCTGAAGCTGCCGGTGTTCGGCGACGGCTCGGAGTCTGCAGCCTCGGAGCAGGTGGAGGACCTGGCCACCGGATCGGTGGAGCTCAGCGACGTTGTTGGCCGTTATTACACGGCCGTGCACCACTGGGACAGCCCCGGCGAACTCGGCATCGCCACCGTGCAGCGGCTTTTCCTGGACGATCTCAGCGGTGCCCACGGCGCGATCGTGCTGCGCGCACCCAAGGCCAGTGCCTTCGGCGCGGGCGTGCCGGCCAGCAGGAAGGGCCGGATCCAGGCGTTCGCGGTCAGTTACGCGCAGGGCGGCCCGGACCTGGGCGGCCCTGAGGAGGGCCACGCCGCGAAGTCCGGCGAACCGTCCGACGTGTTCCTGGGCCATGACCCGGAGCTGTCCGACGACGACGCCCGTGCAGCGGTCCGCGACCTGCTGGCGCTGATCGCGTACCAGTACCCGGTGCTGCTGGAACTGGACGACGCGATGACGGCGCTGCGCGCCGTCGTCGAGCCGCTGCTGGAGAACGGCAAGGCCCGCCAGACCGGCGCCGAGACGCTGATTGTCTCCGACCCCGCCTAGCGTCACAACGCAAAAAACTGACCCGCAGCGGTTGTCGCCTCAAACGACAACTACTGCGGGTCAGTTCGGTTAACGCTGTGGACAGGGGAGCGTTCGGCCTAGCGGCGCCGGCTGCGCGCGCGCCGCGGTCCTTCCGCCTCCTCCAGCCGCTGCCGCTCCGCCTCGGTGGGGGCCCCGCCGCCGAGCGCGGCCGGCATCCACCAGGCCCCTGGCTCGGGCCTGAGCGGGAAGTCGGCGATGCCGGCGTCGATTCCGCGCTGCAGGGCCTGGCGCAGCGCCTCGGTTGCCGCCGGGACGTCCAGGCCCGGTGCCGGGGTGATGGGCTCGCCGACGTGGACGCGCACGGGGGCCCGCCAGGCGCGGAGCGGGGAGAAGCCATGGTGCCGGGTCATGATCCGGTGCGCGCCCCAGACCGAGACGGGGATGATGGGTACGCCGGCCTCGGCGGCCATCCGCACGGCGCCGGTCTTGCACTCACGCACCTCGAAGCTGCGGCTTACCCCGGCCTCGGGCAGGATCGCGATGTATTCGCCCTCGCGGAGCTTCTGCACGGCGGCGTCGTAGGCGTGCGCCCCGGTGTCGTAGCCGACGACGACGTGCCCGGCGGCGCTGACGGCCGGTCCGGCGAACCAGTGGTCCGCCGCGCCCTGGGTGATCAGGAATCGCATCTGGGCTTTGTTGTGCCGCCACAGCAACAACTCGGCGAAGGCGAAATCCAGGTAGCCGAAGTGGGTAATCGCGACGACGGCGCCGGTCCCCGGGACGGCGCGGCGTGAGGAGCCAAGCTGCTGGTTCTCCGGCTGCTGGTTCTCCGGCTGCGCCGGGGGGAGGTTTTCCCGGCCCGTGACGACGACCCGGATCTGGAACAGCCACCGAAGTACCTGCCCGGTCCGGACAATCACCCGGTAGAAGCGGTCGTTGGGCTGGGGTCGCCAGACCCGGCCGCCTGCCGCCATGTCAGCGGCCGCCGGTGTTCTGCGGACGCGGGCCCGACTGCGCGTCCAAGCCCTGCGGGTCCTGGCGCCGCGGCGGCCAAGGCAGGAAGCCGGAGGTCGATTCGACGTATTCCTTGTAGCCGGGCCGGTCGGACATGGCCTTCTCCGTCAGCGGCTTCCCGGTCTTGCCGGCCAGTGTCCAGATCATCAGGGCGGGGGAGAGGATGGTCAACACGCCGGGCCAGGAGTCCGCGGCGACCAGGAACAGACCGGCCCAGACGGCGGCGTCGCCGAAGTAGTTCGGATGCCGGGTGTACCGCCAGAGGCCGGTGTCCAGTACGGTGCCGCGCTTGGCCGGATCGGCTTTGAACCGCGCCAACTGCCAGTCGCCGACCGTCTCGAAGACGAAGCCGACAATCCACACGAGGACGCCCAGCCACGCCAGCCAGCCCAGGGAGCCGGTGCCGAACATGCCGACCTGGATGGTGAGTGAGACAAAGAACATCACCAGGCCCTGCGGCAGGTACACGCGGCGCAGGGCGTAGGTGTTGCGGGAACCCGGGGCGGAAGAGAGCATGTCCACGTAGCGTGGATCTTCATGGCCGCCACGGGCCCGGTGCCCGATGTGGACGGCCAGCCGGATGCCCCAGATGGCAACGAGGGCCAGCAGCAACAGGCGGCGGCCGCCGTAGCCGTGGCCCGCGGACAGGGTCCAGGAGACCGCGGCCGCCACCACGAAGCCCAGGCCCCAGACGGTGTCGATCACCGAGTGGCGGTTCTGGCGCACGGCCACGGCGAACGTCACGGCCAGCAAAGCCACCAGGGCCAGCGCCACCCACGGCAGGCTGGCCAGGAAGTCACCGAACGGGAAGGCCGGCATCAAAGCACCACCGGAAGGCTGGCGGCGGCGGGGAGAACCTGGCGCAGCGCGTCCGTGCCGCGGAGTTCGGCGCCGGCGCTGCTGCCGAAGGCCTCAAGAACGAAGCCGTTGGCGAGCGAGTTCCAGAGCCGGACCCGGCGGAACATGAAGTGGCCGGCGCCCTTGAGCGATACGTAGTCGATCGACTCCGCCACACCCTCGGCGCGCCGGGCGTAGGCCAGCGAATTCTTGGGACTCGTCCAGCGGTCCTCGTTTCCGTGCACAATCAGGACCCGGCGTCCGGCGACTGGTTCCACCGGGGTGGATGCATCAAGCCACGGGGCCAGCGCGACGACCGCTTGCACCTGGGGGTCGTCCGCAACACAGAGCGCGGTGAGGCCGCCCATCGAGTGGCCCAGCAGGTAGACCGGCACGCCGGGATGTTCCAGACTGATCTGGGCGAGGGCCCAGCGGGCGTCCTGCACCGGGGACATGTTGGGCCCGTTCCAACCCCGGTACCGGTTCCGGAGCGTCCAGACGGCCAGCCCGTGCGGGCCGCCCTCGTTTCGGAGCGCCTGGGCGAAGGGCAGCATCCTGGCCGGGCTGAGGTGCCGGGCCCGGACGGCCTCGAAGCTGTCCGCGCGGCCGCCGTGCAGCACCAGGGCGACGCCGCTGGTCTCACCGGCGGCGTCCGCGATGCTCAGTTCGGCCCGGGCCGCCGGGCCCGCTCCGGCCCTCTGGTGCTCCCGGTCGTCTGTCTTGCGTCTGGCCACGTCTGTGTCCTCCACCTCGATTAGCTACCTGCAATTACCAACAATAAGTTGCGCTGCGGCGTTCCCGACCGCGATTCCACCGGCTGGTTGCCCGTGGGAAATTCGGAGCGGTGGCCGGGAAGGATGGGAGCCCTTGACTACCCCCGGGCCAAGGAGTAGGCCTGTGCTCGTAAACCTCCGGACGCCACGCCGGCTGGGAGCACAGATCACCGTCCGGGTCGGAAATCACGACGAAATCGACGGTACAGAAAATGAACGAAACCGACTTCGAAGGCCTGCGCGGCCAGGTCCGCGGGCAAGTCATCACGCCCGGCGACGCGGACTATGACGAGGCGCGGACTGTGCAGAACGGCATGATAGACAAGCGCCCCGCTGCGGTGCTCCGGGTGTCCCAGGTGGCAGACGTGATTGCGGGCGTCAACTTCGCCCGGGACAACGGCCTCGCCGTGGCCGTCCGCGGCGGTGGCCACAGCGGCCCGGGATTCGGCACGGCGGACGACGCGCTGGTGATCGACTTCGCCCGCACCCGCGGTGTCCGGGTCGATCCGGCCGGCAAGACGGCCAGGACGGAGGCGGGCGCCACGTGGGCCGACTTCAACCACGCCACCCATGCCTTCGGACTGGCGACCACCGGCGGCGTCGTCGGATCCACCGGGGTGTCCGGGCTGACCCTCGGCGGGGGCATCGGCTATCTTGACCGCAAATACGGGCTGAGCTGCGACAACCTCCTCTCCGCCGACGTCGTCACCGCGGAAGGCAAGTTCCTGACGGCCAGTGACAGCGAGAATGAGGACCTCTTCTGGGCGCTGCGCGGCGGCGGCGGGAACTTCGGCGTCGTCACCTCGCTGGAGTTCCGCCTGCATCCCGTGGACATGGTCCACGCGGGCATCATCATCTACCCCGCGGAGCACGCCGAAACGGTGGCGAAGTTCTACCGCGAGCACATGGCGTCCGCGCCGGAAGAGTTCGGCGCCTTCCTCGCCTTCCACCAGGGCCCGCCCGTCCCGTTCCTTCCGGAAGAATGGCACGGGAAGCCGGTCTGCATCGTCGTCGGCATGTGGACCGGGGACCCGGCCGAAGGGGCCGCCCGCTGGCAGCCCTTCCTCGGCGCCGCGCCGGTGGCAGGATCCATGGTGGGCCCCATGCCATACC
The DNA here is from genome assembly GCF_056399345.1 of Arthrobacter sp. 01N442. Taxonomy (NCBI): domain Bacteria; kingdom Bacillati; phylum Actinomycetota; class Actinomycetes; order Micrococcales; family Micrococcaceae; genus Arthrobacter; species Arthrobacter sp. 01N442. The sequence goes on along the minus strand of NZ_JBFTRD010000003.1, from coordinate 87,086 downwards.
CGGCGTTGAACTCGGCCTTCGACGGGATGTATCCCAAGGGCCTCCTGGCGTACTGGAAAGCGGCCTTCCTGACCGAACTCAACGACGGCGCCATCGACGCCCACCTTGACTACGGCCGCCGGGTTCCCAGCGTGCAGACAGCCGTGCACATCTACCCGATCGACGGCGCCGTGCACCGGGTGGGGGTCACGGACACGGCATTTCCCAACCGCAACGCCAAGTTCTCCCCGGTCATAGCGTGCCACTGGGAGGATCCGGCGGACAGCGAGGCGAACATCGCCTGGGTGCGGGACTACGCGGCGGCGCTGCAGCCCTTCTCCGAGACCGCCGGCTACATCAATTTCATGGACGGCGACGACATGAACCGCGTCGCGGACAACTACGGACCCAACTACGCCCGGCTGAAGGAAGTCAAGGCCAAGTACGATCCGCAGAACCTGTTCCATGTAAACCAGAACATCGTGCCGGCCTAGCTGTATACCTAGCCGGGCGGTGCCGACGCCGTAGAGTTTTCGGCCTGAGGTTGAACTGCTAGTGGGCGCCGGACATTCACACACCCGAGGGCATTTCGACCCGACACCCCGCGCGCTCGCCGCACGGAAGAAGGCCAACTGGATCCTGGCCGCCGTCCTGGTGCCGCTGACGCTGCTGACCATCGTTGCGATGGTGCTGCTGTGGCCCTCGGGCAGCAAGGAGGGACTCAAGCTGTCCAGCCCCTACGCGGCCGCGCCCGGTGTCAGCTTCGACACCGGAAAGATCCAGCGCGTCGTCGTCGCCGGCTGCATGGATGCCGCCGCCCAGCCGGGGGCCCCGGCCGCAGCCGGGCCCGGCGAAGGCTCGCAGTGCACCTTCGCCTACACGGAACCGGACAAGGGCGGCAACCCGGTCAAAGTGGTGATCAACCCCGACGTCGCCAAGTCGCACGGCGTCAAGGCCGGCGACGACATCCGCTACCTGAACCTCTCGAAAGCCCAGGGCGCCGGCGCCCAGGGCACGCCCGCGTACGTGTTCGTCGACTTCGTCCGGACCCTTCCCATCATCCTGCTCGCCGTCCTCTACGCCGTCGTCGTGATCGCGGTGGCGCGCTGGCGCGGCCTGCGTGCCCTCATCGGCCTGGTCGGGGCCTACGCCGTGCTCGTCACCTTCATGCTGCCCGGCCTGGTCGAAGGCAAGCCGCCGCTGTTGCTGGCGCTGGTCGGATCCACGGTGATCATGATCGGCGTGCTGTACTTTGCCCACGGCTTCACCGCCCGGACCTCGACGGCGTTGCTGGGCACGATGTTCGGCCTCGGCATCACGGCAGCCCTCGCGGCTTGGGCCACGGACGCGGCGAACCTGGCCGGCGTTGGCAACCACGACGCCGCCACGCTGGCCAACGTCTCGGACCACATCTCGATCTCGGGGATCATCCTCTGCGGGCTCATCATTTCCGGGCTAGGCGTGCTCAACGATGTCACGATCACCCAGTCCTCCGCGGTGTGGGAACTGTGGGAGCTCGCGCCCGGGACATCGGCGCGGAAACTGTTCGCCTCGGCCATGCGGATCGGCCGGGACCACATCGCCTCCACGGTGTACACCATCGCCTTCGCCTACGCCGGCGCGGCCCTGCCGATCCTGATCATCGTGATGCTCTATGAGCGGCCGCTGGGCGACGCCCTGACCAGCGCCGAACTCTCCGAGGAGGTCATTCGCACCCTCGTCGGTTCCATCGGACTGGTCCTGGCCATCCCGGTGACCACGCTGATCGCGGTGCTCGTCGTCAAAGCCACCGGGCTCAAGGGCGGCAACGCGGTGGAGGGCGGCACCGGCGGCAGGCCCGCCGGTGCCGGCGCTGCTGGCACCCCGTCCCGGCGTGCTTTCGACGGCGGTTCCGAAGGCGGTCCCGACGGCGGTTCCGACGATGGAAAATCGGATGCCGGCGCCGCCGGGTCGGCACTGCCGAGCCGCCGCGGCCGGCGGGCCGCCGTGCGCGGCTGACAACGGCGGAGACCGGCGTCGGGCTGACCGCGATATCCACATAGCCGTGCCGGATCCTGCCGATTTGCCCGGCTTTGAGACAATGGACGGGTGACTGTTGTAGCAACCCCTCCCGCCCCCAAGCTGGAACTGCCGCCCCTGAAGCTGGGCCCCCTCACGGTGGACACCCCCGTGATCCTGGCCCCGATGGCCGGCATCACCAACTCCGCCTTCCGCAGGCTCTGCCGTGAATACGGCGGCGGCCTGTACGTGGCGGAGATGGTCACCTCCCGCGCCCTCGTGGAGCGCACGCCCGAATCCCTGCGCATCATTTCGCACGACGAAGACGAGAAAGTCCGCTCCGTCCAGCTCTACGGCGTGGACCCGGTGACCGTGGGCCAAGCTGTGCGGATGCTGGTCGAGGAGGACCGTGCGGACCACATCGACCTCAACTTCGGCTGCCCCGTGCCCAAAGTAACCCGGCGCGGCGGCGGCTCGGCGCTGCCCTGGAAAACGGACCTCTTCACCTCGATCGTCCAGACCGCGGTCAAGGAAGCGTCCAAAGGCAACATCCCGCTGACCATCAAGATGCGCAAAGGCATCGACGAGGACCACCTCACCTACCTCGACGCCGGCCGCATTGCCCGCGACTCGGGCGTCGCCGCCGTCGCCCTGCACGGGCGCACCGCCGCGCAGTTCTACTCCGGCAAGGCCGACTGGTCCGCCATCGCCCGGCTCCGCGAAGCGCTCCCGGACATCCCCGTCCTCGGCAACGGCGACATCTGGTCCGCCGAAGACGCCGTACGGATGGTCCGCGAAACCGGCGTGGACGGGGTCGTGGTGGGACGCGGCTGCCAGGGCCGGCCGTGGCTGTTCGGCGACCTCATGGCTGCCTTCGAGGGCAGCGACCTTCGGCACACCCCGGCACTGCGCCAGGTGGCCGAAAGCATCTACCGCCACGCCGAACTGATGGTCGAGACGTTCGGGGACGAGGGCAAGGCCCTGCGCGAGATCCGCAAGCACATGGCCTGGTATCTCAAGGGCTACGTGGTGGGCAGCGACCTGCGGCACCGGCTGGCGCTCGTGACCAGCCTGGAAGTGCTCCGCGACACGCTCGATGAGCTGGACCTCGATTCGCCCTATCCGGGGGCCGACGCCGAAGGCCCGCGTGGCCGCGCCGGATCACCCAAGAAGCCTGCCCTGCCCAAGGACTGGCTGCTCAACCGCAGCCTCGATGCCGAGCAGTCCCAGGACATCTCCTTCGCCGAGCTGGACGTATCCGGTGGCTGAAACCAGGACAACGGCGCCGGTCCTCGACGGCTACGTGGACCGGGACTGCGCCCGCTGGGTCGAGGAGCCGCCCAAGAGCACCTACCGGTCCGACTTTGAACGCGACCGCGCCCGTGTGCTGCACTCCTCGGCGCTGCGCCGGCTCGGGGCCAAAACCCAGGTGGTCGCCCCGGACACGGACGACTTTGTCCGCACCCGGCTGACCCACAGCCTCGAGGTGGCACAGGTTGGCCGTGAACTCGGCCGCGCCCTGGGCTGTGACCCCGACGTCGTGGACACCGCCTGCCTCAGCCACGACCTCGGCCACCCGCCGTTCGGCCACAACGGTGAATCGGCGCTCAACGAGGTGGCACACGCGATCGGCGGCTTCGAAGGCAACGCCCAGACCCTGCGCCTGCTGACCCGGCTGGAACCCAAGGTGCTGGCACCGGACGGCCGCCCCGCCGGGCTTAACCTGACCCGCGCCAGCCTCGACGCCGCCGCGAAATACCCGTGGTCGGCAGAGAACGCCCCCGTCATCCACGGCCAGCGGACCAGCAAATTCGGCGCCTACGAGGACGACCTGCCGATCTTCGACTGGATCCGCGAGGGCGCGCCCGAGCGCCGCTCCTGCCTCGAGGCCCAGGTCATGGACCTCGCGGACGACATCTCCTACTCGGTGCACGACGTCGAGGACGCGATCGTTGCCGGGCACTTCCAGCTGCGCTGGATGGACAACCCTGACCACCGTGCCAGGGTGGTGGGGTATGCCAAGCAGTGGTACCTGCCGCACAACGATCCATCCGCCATCGACGCGGCCCTCGCCCGGCTGGAGGCCACCAGTGTCTGGGTCCGCGAGGCCGACGGCAGCCGGAAATCGATGGCGGCCCTCAAAGACATGACCAGCCAGCTGATCGGCCGGTTCTGCCAGAGCGCGCTCGAGACCACCCGCGCCGTCTACGGTCCGGAGAACCTCACCCGCTACAACGCCGAGCTCATCGTCCCGGACGAAACCGTGATGGAGATCGCCGTGATGAAGGGCCTGGCCACCACCTTCGTGATGACCACCGAACACCGCCAGCCCATCTACGAGCGCCAGCGCGAGGTCCTGCACGCGCTCGTGACCGCGCTCAGCGCCAGCGGCGACCGCCACTTGGAGCCGATGTTCGCCGCCGACTGGCGCGCCGCGGAGGACGACGGCGCCCGGCTGCGCGTAGTCATCGACCAGGTGGCGTCGCTGACCGACGGCTCGGCGCTGGCAATGTACGAACGACTCGTCGGAAGCCTGCCGTCGCTGTGGTGACGGTGCGGGTGGCGGGCGCCATAGGCAGCCGTCCGGCGTCGCACCCTGGGACTAGGATGGCATCGTGGCCGGCCTGATCAAACGTGAAGATATCGACGAGGTGCGCCAGCGCACCGACATCAAGGAAGTCGTCGACGGCTATGTGACCCTCAAGGGCGCCGGCCTGGGGTCCTACAAGGGCCTGTGTCCCTTCCATGATGAGCGCTCGCCCTCGTTCACCGTGCGCCCCCAGGTGGGCCGCTACCACTGCTTCGGCTGCGGCGAAGACGGCGACGTCATTTCGTTCGTGCAGAAACTGGACCACACCACCTTCCACGAAGCAGTGGAGAAGCTCGCAGCCCGGATCGGTTACGAACTGCGCTACGAGGACGGCGGTTCGGGCCCGAACCGGGAGGAAATCGGCCGCCGCCAGCGGCTGCTCGACGCGCACAAGATCGCCGACGAATTCTTCCGCGCCCAGCTGCTGACTCCCGGGGCCACCGAAGGCCGGAACTTCCTCTACGGCCGCGGCTTTGACCGTGCCGCCTCGGAACAGTTCGGCGTCGGCTACGCGCCGCAGGGCTGGGACTCGCTGCTCAAACACCTCCGCGGCCGCGGCTACACCGACGCGGAACTCAAACTGACCGGCATGTTTTCGGAAGGTGGCCGGGGGATCTACGACCGTTTCCGCGGCCGGCTGATCTGGCCCATCCGCGACATTGCCGGCGACACCATCGGCTTCGGCGCACGCAAGCTCTACGAGGACGACCAGGGTCCCAAGTACCTCAACACCCCCGAGACCGCGCTCTACAAGAAGTCGCAGGTCCTGTATGGGATCGACCTCGCCAAGCGGAACATCGCCAAGGACCGCCAACTGGTGGTGGTGGAGGGCTACACCGACGTGATGGCCTGCCACCTCGCCGGGATCACGACGGCGGTGGCCACCTGCGGCACCGCGTTCGGCACCGAGCACATCAAGATCGCCCGCCGGCTGCTCTCCGACGACGGCAGCGGGGGAGAGGTCATCTTCACCTTCGACGGCGACGCCGCGGGCCAGAAGGCGGCGTTGCGCGCCTTCGAGGAGGACCAGCGCTTCGTGGCACAGACCTACGTGGCCGTGGAACCCGGCGGATCCGACCCCTGTGAGCTGCGCCAGGCCAAGGGCGACTCGGCCGTCCGGGACCTGATTGGCACCCGCCGGCCGCTGTTCGAATTCGCGATCCGTGCCACCCTGCGGCGGCACAACCTGGACACGGTCGAGGGGCGGATCGCGGCACTGCGCGAATCGGCTCCCGTCGTCGCCCAGATCCGGGATGCCGGCATCCGGCCCGCCTACGCCCGCGAACTCGCCGGCTGGCTGGGAATGCCGGTCGAAGAAGTCAGCCGGGCCGTTGGTGCCGCGGCCAAACGCAACGCCCAGGGGACGTCCGGCGGAGCCGGGCAGGGATACGGGCAAAACCAGGCGCGCCCGGCCGGAACGGCCCCCGGCGCCGCCCCCGGAGTGGCGCCGCTGCCGCCGTCGGCCACGCTGCCGGCCTTCAACCGGCCGGACCCGCGCGATCCCGTGGCCGCAATGGAACGCCAGGCGCTCGAGGTGGTGCTCCAGCATCCTTCGACCCTCGAGGGGGCGACGTGGCAGCGTTTCTCCGAGGCGCGGTTCTCCACGCCTGCCTACCTGGCGATCCACGAAGCGATCCGTGCCTCCGGTCCGGGTTCCATCGGGGACCCTGCGCGGTGGGTCGAGCAGCTGCTGCAGGAGGTCCCGGAGCCGCTCCGGCCGCTCGTGTCCGAGCTCGCCGTCGTGCCGCTGCCCGCAAGCACCGCCGAGGCTGTCCAGCGCTACTGCCGGGACATCCTGGCGCGGCTGTTCGAGCTGCAGATCACCCGGGTCAAAGCCGACAAGATGGGGCAGTTGCAGCGCCTCGACGCCGCGGCGGACCCGGAAGCATTCCAGCGGCTGAACCGGGAACTCATGGAACTGGAGATGCAGCGGCGCTCGCTCCGCGCGGATTCCTGATCCTCCGCGGGTGATTGGGCCGGCGGCTGGCCCTGCTGTGCACTACGGGGCCCAATTTCGCTTCCCGGCACGGTGTTTGCTAGGCTTATATCCGCTTCATTCCTCCTTAGCTCAATTGGCAGAGCATTCGACTGTTAATCGAAGGGTTGCTGGTTCAAGTCCAGCAGGAGGAGCGCACAGTCCCCGTTCCGGGTCACCGGAACGGGGACTTTTTGTATACCCTGATGGGGTATGTGACTGGGACGGAGCGGGCGCCCGCCGCGTCCGCCGCCGTCGATTTCCCTAGCGGTAAAACCTTTGCTAATGTCATACCTGCTTCATTCCTCCTTAGCTCAATTGGCAGAGCATTCGACTGTTAATCGAAGGGTTGCTGGTTCAAGTCCAGCAGGAGGAGCGGACAGGTCCCGCGGCCGGTGAATAATCGGCCGCGGGACCTTTTTTCTTGCCCCGGTAACGCATCCCGGTGACGCGGGAGACTTCAGACGAAGAACATTTCGACCTGCAGGAAGCGCTCCGCCTCGGCCACGGCGGCCTGGAAGGCTTCCTCTGCGGTGGGGGACTGCCGCGGCTCCCGCGGATGCCACTCGTGCGCGGAGGAATGTACCCGGGTGAAGCCTCCGCGCGGCGGCGCGTAGAAGATGCCAAAGCGCTGCACCGGCCATTCCGGCGATGTCTCGAGGGCTACCAGCAGGGCTGAGTCGTAAGCGGGGTTGTACCATTGCGCGATCGGCCGTCGCCGGTCCTCGGTGAACAGCCCGGCCGCGTAAAGGGCAGCGGACTGGGGGCTCGTTTGCGAGCACAGCCGCTCCCACCACAGAGGCAGAATACCGTCGTCGCAGCGCTGCCACGTGGCCGGTAGGGGAGGAGGATCCTGCCAGTCAGGCACACCACAACTTTATCGCCAGCTGCAGGCCGCGAACAGGGCAGCATGGCACCCCCGCACCCTCTGTCGTGCCCCGGCCGCCGGACATGCTCACAGCTGCCACGCAGCACCGGACATGCCCGTCGTGTACGCCCGGGCTAGTGGATCGAGGGCACGGTCCGCGGCCGGACTACGAGCCACAGGGACGCAGCCGCCAGCAGGATGCAGCCAGCCTGGACCGCTCCCATTGGCGTCGCCGAGCCGAGGCCCAGCCAGCCGACCACGGGGGAAATGATGCCGGCCATCAGGAAGGTCGCTGCACCAAGCAGGGAGGCCGCAGTCCCGGCCTGTGCACCGTGCTTGGCCAGGGCCAGCACCTGGACACAGGGGAAGGTGAAGCCCGCGCCCAGGATGTAGAGCCAGAGCGGCACCATCACACCCCACAGGCCGAAGCCCAGCTGATCGAAGAGCACAATCAGCAGGGCCATCAGGAACATCCACGCCGTCGAGCAGGCCAGGATCCACTGCGGCGGGACGCGCTTGATGAGCCGGGAGCTGGTCTGGACCCCGGCGACGATCCCCAGCGAGTTGATGCCGAACAACAGGCCGTACTGCTGCGGTGAGAACCCGTACACACCTTGGAACAGGAACGGGGAGGCCGACAGGTACGTGAACAGGCCGCCGAAGTTCATGCCGCCCAGCATCAGCATGCCGACGAAGATGCGGTCGGCGAAGAGGACCCGGTAGCGCTGGCGCATGGTCAGGCCGCTCGTCCCGCGCAGCTCCTTGGGCAACGTCTCGCGCACCACAAAGAGGGCCGCGATGATCACGCAACTGCCGTAGCTGGCGAGGAAGAAAAAGATGCCGGGCCACGGCATGAGCAGCAGCAGCTGGGATCCGATGACGGGTGCCAGGATGGGGGCCAGGCCGTTGACGAGTGCCATCCTGGAGAACATCCGGACCATCGCGTAGCCGCTGAAAAGGTCCCGCACCATTGCCATCGCCACCACGCCGCCGCCGGCAGCGCCGATCCCCATGAGCACCCGGAACAGGCCCAGCGTGCCGATGTCGGTAGACAGGGCGGCCCCGAGCGAGGCTCCGATGTGAACCCCGGTGGCCAGGATCAGCGGAAGCCGCCGGCCGAACTTGTCGCTCAGCGGCCCCACTACAAGCTGGCCCAGGGCAAAGCCGACGGTCGTGCCGGTCAGGGTCAGCTGCACAGCCGCCTCGGTGACACCAAAACTCGCCTCCAGAGCCGGGAACGCCGGAAGGTAGAGGTCCACCGTGAACGGCCCAAGGGCCGTCAAAGCGCCGAGCATCAGGATGTAGAGGAGCTTGCGACGGCGGCTCAGGGAATCCCCGGGATTGCTGGGTGTATGCACAGAGGACAATCCTAGGGCCAGCACGGGACAGCCCGCCGCACGCCGGCGCCGCCCGCCACGCCCGTCCCCACGAGCGCAGGCGGGACGCCGCCGGGACCCTGAATGGTAGTTTTGACACCTGGGAGTGCGTGAAGCCGCGCAGACCCGGCAATCCAGCGGAAGCGGAATCACAGATGGCACCAGTTAGGCGGAACCGATGAGCGGACGGCACACCGGCAGGACAAACGGGGGGCTGCGCCTTTCGGCGCTGCCCAAAACCCTGAAACTGATCTTCAAGCTGGCACCCCGGCAGCTCAACGACGAAATCGCCTTCGCCAAGGCCGAACTCAAGCGCAAGGGCATCCAGCTCGGCGTCGCGGCCGCCTTCTTCGGCGTCGCCCTCGTCTTTGTCGCCTTCCTCGTGATCGGGCTCATCGTGGCGGCCATTATGGGCCTCGCCACCATCATGCCGGCGTGGCTCGCCGCCCTGTTGGTCTGCGCCGCCTTCCTGGTGATTGCCCTGATCGTTGGCCTGATCGGCTACGGCCGGTTCAAGAAGGCCATGCCGCTGCTCCCCGAGGAGACCATCCGCGGCCTGAAGTACGACCTTGGCATCGCGAAGGAAGGCTCAGCGTTCGACGCCGCCGTCCTGGACCCCAACTCCCCGCAGGCCAAGGCAGCGAAAGCAGCCAAGGAAGAAGCCGCCGCGAAGGCCAAAGCTGAGAAGGAAGCCAAGAAGGCAGCCGAACAGCCCGATCTGGGTCCTGCCCCGACCGAGGGTGAGCTTCGGCGCCGCCTGGACCAGCGCCGGCAGCACCTCACCGGTGTACGCGACGAGCTCGGGCAGGAACTCGACTTCAAGACCCAGGCCCAGGCCCTCCTCGCCGCCACCCAGAACAAGCTGGAAGAAGGCAAGGAACTCGTGGATGACAAGATCGCCGGGTTCCGCAGCCAGGCCAAGGCTTCCAGCGAAAGGGCAGCCGGGTCCGCCGGCGCCAACGAGTCCGGCATGTCCGGAGCCGCCGCCGAGCTCGGCAAACGCTGGAAGCCGCTGGCAGCCCTCGCCGCCTCGACGACGGCCCTCGTGATCCTGCTGCGCCGACTGCTCAAAGGCTAGGCTCCACCCTGGACTCCGACACTAACTCGTTGCCGGCTGTGGAAAGGGGGAACGGATGAAGTTCATCGGCGCTGGCGCACGCGCCGGGCAGCCCCAGATCCATCACGACCTGGTCTTCACCGTTCCCAACCTGCTGACCGTCGTCCGGTTCCTCGGCGTGCCGCTCTTCATCTGGCTGGTCCTGGCCGAGCAGGAGTACGGCACCGCCGCGCTCGTGCTGGCAGTGATGGCCAGCACGGACTGGGTGGACGGCTACATCGCCCGCCGCTTCAACCAGATGTCCAAGCTGGGCCGCGTCATGGATCCCATCGCGGACCGCCTCTCCCTCATTGCCGTGGCCGTCACCCTCGTGATCGCCGGCGTCGTGCAGTGGTGGTACCTGGCCGCGCTGCTGGTGCCGGACCTGGTGTTGCTCGTCCTCTCGCTGTCCTACTTCCACAGCCATCCCGACCTGCCCGTCAGCCGGATCGGCAAGATCCGTACCGGGCTGTTGCTGGTCGGCACGCCGCTGCTGGTGCTCTCCAAGCTGCCCGTCCCCGGCACCGGCGCTTACTTTGTGGCTGCCTGGATCTTCCTGGGGCTGGGCCTCGTGGGGCACTGGATCGCGGCCTACAACTACTTCTGGGCCATCATCCGCAAGGGCCGGGACCTCACACAGGGCAATGCGGCCGGGAACCTCCCCGGACAGCGCAGCGGAAACGACATCGACGACGGCGGCCTCCGCTGATGGTCTGGTTCGCAGTTGTGCTGGCGGTACTTGGCGCCTTCTTCCTTGCCTTCGGCGCCCAACGGCAGGGGAGCGCGGTCAAAGCGGACACCGGAGGGCTGGCGCTCAGCTCCCACGGGTTGCTTCGCCTGATCCGCAACCCGCGCTGGGTCCTGGGGCTGCTGCTGCTCTGCGTAGGGACGGCGATGAATGCCGTCGCCCTGGTCTCGGCGCCGCTGACCGTGGTCCAGCCGATCGGGGCGATCGCGCTGGTCATCACCACCGTCATCAATGCCAAGGACCAGGGGCTCAGCATGAACCGGGCCACCGTCGTGGCCATCAGCTCCTGTGTCACCGGCTCGGCCCTGTTCGTGGTGCTGGCGGTCAATGTCACGCAGGAAAACCACCACGTGAGCGGTTCGGACGAGCTCACCATCGTGCTGCTGCTGGCTCTGGCCGTGAGCCTCTTCGGAACACTCGCGCTGCTGTTCAAGCACCGGATGAGCGCCTTCGTCTATATCCTCGGCGCGGGCGTGCTGTTCGGCTTCGTGGCGGTCCTGACGCGCATCATCGGCAAGCACCTCGTCGATCCGAACGGGATGTTCCTGCTCAACGTCCAGTGGTACACCCTGGTCGCGATCCTCGCCGCCGGCGGCCTGGGCTCCTGGTTTGTGCAGAGCGCCTACTCCGGCGGTCCGCCCGACCTGGTGATCGCGGGGCTGACGGTCATCGACCCGATTATCGGCATCGCGATCGGCATTGTGATCCTGGGGGAGCTGCGTCCCGACGTCCACGCCGTGACGGCGATTGCCATGGGCGCGGCCGCACTACTTGCTATCGTGGGAGTGATCGCCCTTTCCAGGCACCACCCCGAGGTCACCAAGCGCAAGAAAGACGCGCGGAAGGCCGCGGGCAGGCCGTCCTAGGGCGGCGCCACAGACTTCCGGCGCAGGCCCGCCGCCTGCGTCGACGGCCAGCCGGCCACCACAGCCCAGCTGACCGCACCGTGACCACCAGGAGCTATCCCCGTGACCATGCCCGAGAATGACCAAGCCGACAAAAAGCTGACCATCCTGATTGCGGCGGATACCTATCCGCCGGATGTCAACGGTGCTGCGCAGTTCGGCTACCGCCTGGCCAAGGGCATGACCGGCCGCGGTCATGACGTCCATGTCCTGGCCTGCCGGCCCAGCAAGGGCAAGAGCTACAGCGAGTTCCGCGACGAGGCCACCGTGCACCGGCTCCGCTCGCACTCGGTGCCGACCCACGAGTACTTCCGAATCACCTTCCCGTGGGAGACCAAGAAGGAAATCGGCCTGCTGTTCGACCGGATCCAGCCCGACGTGGTGCACATCCAAAGCCACTACATGATCGGCGAACACGTCCTCTACGAGGCGGTGAAGCGCGGCATCAGGATCGTCGCGACCAACCACTTCATGCCCGAAAACCTCAACCCGTTCCTGCCCTTCCCGCAGTGGTTCAAGAACATCGTCGGCCGCGTGTCCTGGCGCGACATGGGCAAGGTCATGGGCCAGGCCGACGTCGTAACCACGCCGACGCCGCTCGCCGCCAAGGCCATGCACCAGCACGCATTCCTGCGCAAAGTACTGCCGCTGTCCAACGGCATCGATGCGGCAGCCTATGAACTGAAGCCGGGCGAGGAGGCAGTGCAGCACTCCAGCCCCACCGTGCTGTTTGTCGGCCGCCTTGCGGAGGAAAAGCACATCGACGTGCTGATCGACGCCGTCGCCCAGACGCCCCCTGCACTCGACGTCCACCTGGAGATCGTCGGCGGCGGCGAGGTCCGGCCAGCGCTTGAGGCGCAGGTCGAACGGCTGGGCCTGCAGGACCGGGTCAAATTCCTGGGCCTGGCCAGCGACGAGGAACTGCGCCGTGCCTACCTGAGCGCGGACCTGTTCTGCATGCCCGGCACCGCCGAGCTGCAGTCCCTCGTCACGCTGGAGGCGATGTCCGCATCCACCCCGGTGGTGCTGGCCGACGCCATGGCCCTGCCCCACCTGGTGCACGACGGCGAGAACGGCTTCTTGTTCACCCCGAACGACAGCGACGACCTGGCATCTAAGATCGAACGGGTTCTGTCATTGCCGGCGGACGAGCGGGCGGCCATGGGCAAAGCGAGCCGAAGCATGGTGGAAAGCCACAGCATCGAACGTACGCTGCAGACCTTTGAGGACATCTACCGCGGCGCCAGCTACGACGACCTGGTGGTCTAGGCGGGCCGCAGCCCCGGCGGAGGCCGTTGGCCCTGCCGGGGCGACTACTATTGCTAGAGTGTTTTTGCCCGGAACGGTCCGGCCCTTCGGGGCATGGCCGTTCGGGCCCACGGGGCTATAGCTCAGCTGGTTAGAGCGCGGGACTCATAATCCTAAGGTCCTCGGTTCAAGTCCGAGTAGCCCTACATCATCACCAAAGTTCCCTGGACACACCGTGTCCCCGGGGCCGCAGCAGGCGTCCTTCGCCAGTAGCGGCCCCTTTTTCGTACGACGCCGGCCATCCCGCCAGCCGGGCAGGATACGGCGCCCGGAGTCTGCCCGGTCACTTGCCACCCGGTCGAAAACTGAGATATGTTACTCACGAGTAACATATCCGCGGCGCGGTGCCCGTGCCCTTTTGATCGCTGCTGATCACAAGTGAAGGAACAACATGTCCAAAGCTGCAATCGACATCAACAACCTCCCCTACGCCGACGGCGACTTTTTCGCTTTCGAGCAGCTGCTCAGCGGCAAGGAGAAGGACCGGCTGGCGGAGGTCCGCGAGTTCCTGGCCCGCGAGGTGAAGCCGATCGCCGTGGACTGCTGGAACCGCGGCGAGTTCCCGATGGACCTGATCCCGAAGCTGGCTGAGATCGACCTGGTCAGCCCGGTCAAGCGCCAGGGCTACTCGAACCTCTTCGCCGGGATCCTGCACGCCGAGGCAACCCGGGCGGACACCTCGATCGCGACCTTCATGGGCGTGCACGACGGGCTGTTTACCGGCTCCATCGAGGCGCTCGCCTCCCAGGAGCAGCAGGAGGCCTGGCTGCCGGACATCTACTCCTTGAAGAAGATCGGCGCCTTCGGCCTGACCGAGCCGCTGGGCGGCTCCGACGTCGCCGGCGGCACCCGCACCACCGCCCGGCGCGAGGGCGACAGCTGGATCCTCAACGGCGCCAAGCGCTGGATCGGCAACGCCACCTTCTCCGACTGGGTGGTCATCTACGCCCGCGACCTCGCCGACAACCAGGTCAAGGGCTTCCTCGTGGACACCACGACCGAGGGATACAGCGCCACCAAGATCGAGAACAAGATTTCGCTGCGCACTGTCCAGAACGCCGACATCACCCTCGACAACGTTGTGGTGCCGGACTTCTTCAAGCTCGCCAATGCCAACAGCTTCCGGGACACCAACAAGGTCCTGAAGGTCACGCGCCTGTCGGTGGCCTGGCAGGCCGTTGGCCAGCAGCTCGCCGCCTTTGACGTCGCACGCCGCTACGCCGTCGAGCGCAGCCAGTTCGGCCGCCCGATCGCCTCCTTCCAGCTTGTCCAAAACCAGCTCGTGCAGATCCTCGGCAACGTCGTCAGCTCGATGGGCATGATGGTCCGGCTGTCCCAACTCGAGGATGCCGGCGAAGCGAAGGACGAGCAGTCGGCCCTGGCCAAGGCGTTCACCACGGCGCGGATGCGCGAAAGCGTCGCCATCGGCCGCAGCCTCCTGGGCGGCAACGGCATCGTCACGGACTACGAGATGGCCAAGGTTTTCTCTGACGCCGAAGCAATCTACTCCTACGAGGGCACCCACGAGATCAACACCCTGGTCACCGGCCGGGCGATCACGGGGATCTCGGCCATCGTCTAAGCGCTCGACTGACGCCACCGAATGACGGTGCGTCCCGCGCAGCACCCTTGCGGCCCTTCATCCGGAACCGCCCTGTCCCGAGCCGGGACTCACGGGCGGAAGCAGGATGGAGGGCCGCAGGTCCATCACAAACGCCAGCGGATTGAGGTACTCGTCGCCGCGCCGCACGCCCCAGTGGATGCACGGCGTTGCGCCGCAGTGGCCGGGCAGCTCCCGTCCCAGCGCCGACCCCCGGCCCACGGCGTCGCCGGGCCGCAGCGTGCTGTCGACGGGTTCGAAACTGCTCCGCAGGCCGTTGCCGTGGTCGATGACGACCACAGGCCGGTCCACCACCATGCCCACGAAGCTGACCGTGCCCGAAGCCGGCGAGGTGACTGGAGCGCCGTCGAACGCAGCCTGGAGATCCACCCCGCGGTGACCGCTGAGCCACGGCCGGGCCGGCGGGTCGAAGGCGCGCAGCACGGCAGGCCTGGGGGAGAGCGGCCAGCTCCAGTCCCCGGCCGGGGAAGCCGGCTGCGCAACCGTGGGCTGCGGGACGAGCAGCAACGTTGCGAGCACAATGGAAACCTTCATGCCGCCAGCCTGCAGCGGGCGTCCCCGGCCGGGAAGAGCCCCGGCCGGCTATGTGGATTTCCAGCCAGAACCAGTCCTGATGCGCCGCGCGCAACACCGCCCGCAACCCCGCCCTCAGCCGGGCGGGCCGCCACCCAAAAACCGGGCCCAAAACCGGGCCCGAAAGCCGTCCTTCCCGACGCACGAAACCGTCCAATCGGGCAGGTCCGCTGTAGTACACTAGGTGGAGCAGTTTGCTGTGCCCTCATGCCTACATCCAGTTATCTGGACCGGCAGCACGTCTCATTCAGGAGTGCGGGAGCAGCGGCTGACTACGCGTATCCAGCCCTCCCTGTCCGAAGCCCGGCTTCCGGGTGCGGAGGACTGCGCCTCTTACGGTCCGGCCCCAGGGTCCGGATGAGGGGTGCGGTGGATGCCAGGAGGAACACCCGTCTTGGGTGTTGCTAAACAACCGTCAACTATTGGCAGGGTAAGAGAGCCCAGGGCTTTCTCATGAATGACCTGCCGGAAGGAGCGTCGGCATGCCCGTCGTAACTATGCGCCAGCTGCTTGACAGCGGCGTCCACTTTGGACACCAGACCCGTCGTTGGAACCCGAAGATGAAGCGTTTCATCTTCACGGAGCGCAACGGCATCTACATCATTGACCTGCAGCAGTCGCTGTCCTACATCGACCGTGCCTACGAGTTCGTGAAGGCCACCGTTGCACACGGCGGCACCGTCCTCTTCGTCGGCACCAAGAAGCAGGCGCAGGAAGCCATCGCCGAGCAGGCCACCCGCGTCGGCCAGCCGTACGTGAACCAGCGTTGGCTCGGCGGCATGCTGACCAACTTCCAGACGGTTTCCAAGCGCATCCAGCGCATGAAGGAACTCGAAGAGATCGACTTCGACGACGTCGCCGGTTCCGCTTACACCAAGAAGGAACTGCTGCTCCTTCGCCGCGAGCTGACCAAGCTGGAGACCAACCTCGGTGGTATCCGCAACCTGACCAAAGCGCCTTCGCTCCTCTGGGTTGTCGACACCAAGAAGGAACACCTCGCCGTTGACGAGGCCAAGAAGCTGAACATCCCGGTTGTGGCCATCCTGGACACCAACTGCGATCCGGACGAAGTCGACTTCCCGATCCCGGGCAACGACGACGCCATCCGCTCCGTCAACCTGCTGACCCGCGTTGTTGCCGACGCCGTTGCTGAGGGCCTGATCGCCCGCAACCAGCGCGCCACCGGCACCACGGAAGCTCCGGAAGAGCCGCTGGCCGAGTGGGAGCGCGAGCTCCTCGAGGGCAGCAAGGCCGAAGCAGCTGCCGCTCCGGCCGCCGCCGAAGCTGCTCCGGAGGCCGCTGAGGCTCCCGCCGCTGACGCCGCTCCGGCCGCTGACGCCGCCGACGCCGCTCCGGCCGCCGACGAAGCCAAGTAGTCAGACAAGTAAATCTGGATCTCCCCGCACGCTCTTAGCAGCGTAAGGGGTACTGACAGGATGGCCGCTCACTGGGTGAGCAGCCGTCCTGTCAGTCCGTACACCACACAAATTTCTAGACAGAGGGGTTCACATGGCGAACTACACTGCCGCTGATATCAAGGCTCTGCGCGAGCGCACCGGCGCCGGCATGATGGATGTCAAGAAGGCTCTTGACGAAGCCAACGGTGACGCCGACAAGGCCATCGAGATCATCCGCATCAAGGGCCTCAAGGGCGCTACCAAGCGCGAAGGCCGCTCCACCGCCGAGGGCCTGGTTGCTGCCAAGGTCGCCAACGGCGTCGGCGTGATGATCGAAGTCAACTGCGAGACCGACTTCGTCGCCAAGGCTGACAAGTTCATCCAGCTCGCCGACAAGGTTTTGGCCGTGGCCGTCGAGTCCGGCGCTGCCGACCTCGAGACCCTGCTGGCAACCGACGTTGACGGCAAGCCGCTCTCCGAGGTTGTCGTCGAAGAGGGCGCCATCCTGGGCGAGAAGGTCGTCGTCCGACGCATCTCCCGCATCGAGGCCCCGACCGTCGACGCGTACCTGCACAAGACCTCCAAGGACCTCCCGGCCCAGGTCGGCGTGCTGTTCGCCGTTGATGGTGAAGGCGAAGCAGCTGCCACCGCAGCCCACGACGTCGCCGTGCACGTCGCCGCTATGGCCCCGAACTACCTGACCCGCGAGGACGTTCCGTCCGAGCTGGTCGAGTCCGAGCGCCGCATCGCCGAGGAAACCGCCAAGGCCGAGGGCAAGCCCGAGGCAGCGATGACCAAGATTGTGGAAGGCCGCGTTACCGGTTTCTACAAGGGCGAGGTCCTCGTTGACCAGGCATTCGCCAAGGATGCCAAGAAGTCCGTCGCCCAGGTCCTCGAAGAGGCCGGCGTCAAGGCAACCGCATTCACGCGTTTCCGCGTCGGTTCCTAAGTAAGTCACGCTGAGGGGGTGGTCACTGCGGTGGCCACCCCTTTTGCATGCACCCGGGAACGCTGCCCGGAGGGGAATGCAGCCTTTGGTCCCCGGCACGATACCCTTTTTCAGAGCTCACCAACGGGAAGGCACCATGGATACCGTCAACAATTCAGCCCAGCCAAAGAAGACCAGGCGCCGCGTGCTCCTGAAGCTGTCCGGCGAAGTTTTCGGCGGCGGCAAACTGGGCGTTGACCCGGACACTGTCCGCGGTGTCGCCAAGCAGATCGCGGCAGCCGTTCCCGACGTCGAGGTCGCAATCGTCGTCGGCGGCGGAAACTTCTTCCGCGGCGCCGAACTCTCGCAGAGCGGCATGGACCGCTCCCGCGCGGACTACATGGGCATGCTCGGCACCGTGATGAACTGCCTCGCCCTCCAGGACTTCCTGGAGCAGGCCGGTGTGGAGACCCGCGTGCAGAGCGCCATCACCATGGGCCAGGTCGCCGAGGCCTATATCCCGCGCCGCGCCATCCGCCACATGGAGAAGGGCCGCGTCGTGATCTTCGGCGCCGGCGCCGGACTCCCGTACTTCTCCACCGACACCGTCGCCGCGCAGCGCGCCATGGAGGTGCACGCCGACGTCGTCCTGATGGCCAAGAGCGGCGTCGACGGCGTCTACACCGCCGACCCGAAGAAGGACCCCACCGCGGAGAAGCTGCACAAGCTCAGCTACGACGAGGCCCTGCGCCGCGATATCCGCGTCATGGACCAGACCGCGATGACCATGTGCAAGGACAACAACCTCACCATGGTGGTGTTCGGCATGGAGGGCGAAGGCAATGTCACCCGGGCCATCCGCGGCGAGGACCTGGGCACCGTAGTCACCCCCTAGCTGCGGCTAGGATGTTTTTTAGGACAGTTCCGCTCCCCGCGCTCTTGGGGGACGCACCAATTTCTTAGGAGAGAACGTGATCGAAGAAACCTTGCTCGAAGCCGGGGACAAGATGGACAAGGCGGTTGAGGTAGCCAAGGAAGACTTCGCCTCGATCCGCACCGGACGTGCCACCCCGGGCCTGTACAACAAGGTCCTGGTGGACTACTACGGTTCGCCGACGCCGCTGCAGCAGCTGGCCTCCTTCGCTGTCCCTGACGCCCGCACGATCCTCATCACCCCGTTCGACAAGACCGCCCTGCGGGACATCGAGCGGGCCCTGAGCGACTCCGAGGTGGGCGCCAACCCGTCCAACGACGGCAACGTCATCCGGATCACCATCCCGGAGCTGACCAAGGAACGCCGCAAGGAATACGTCAAGATCGTCAAGTCCAAGGGCGAGGACGCCAAGGTGTCCATCCGCAACATCCGCCGCAAGGCCAAGGAAACCCTGGACAAGCTGGTCAAGGACGGCGAAGCCGGCGAGGACGAGGGCACCCGCGGCGAGAAGGAACTCGACGCCCTGACCAAGGCCCACGTCGAAGGCATCGACGAGCTGCTCAAGCGCAAGGAAGCCGAGCTGCTCGAGGTCTGATGGGGGACGAACAGCAGGCAGCCGGACCGCGCGTCCGGGTGCGGGGGAAAGAGCGGAAGAACCCGACGCCCAAAGCCGGCAGGAACCTTCCGGCTGCCACGGCGGTCGGCCTTGCCATGCTCTTCGCCGTACTGGGCGGCCTGCTGTTCCTGCCACTGGCCTTCGTGCTGATCGTGACCGCCTTCGCCGTGTTCGGCGTCTGGGAAGTGTTCCGCGCGCTGGAAGCTTCCGGCACCCGGCTGCCGATCATTCCCGCCATGACGGGAACCGTGGCGATGCCGCTTGCCGCCTACTTCGGCGGCCCGGAAAGCCTGCTGTTCACGCTGCTGCTCAGCAGTGTGGCGGTCCTGCTGTGGCGCTCCCTGGAGGGAGCGGCAGGATCCGCGCGCAGCATCTTTGCCGGCGTCTTCACGATGGCCTGGGTGCCGTTCCTGATCAGCTTCGCCGTGCTGCCGCTACACGCTTCCGGCGGTATCACCCCGATCGGGCCCTGGCCCGGGGGTGTGGTGCCGATCGGGGCCTGGCAGATCGGCACGCTGCTGCTGCTGGTGGTCTCCAATGACACCTTCGGCTACCTCGTGGGAGCCTCGCTGGGCAAGCACCCGATGGCGCCGAAGATCAGCCCGAAAAAGTCCTGGGAGGGCTTCGGCGGCTCGATCGCCGGCGCGGCCCTGGTGGGCATCCTCGCAAGCATCTACGTGCTGGGGGAGCCCTGGTGGTTCGGTGCCGCGCTGGCCGTGGGCATGGTCGCGGCGGCAACTGCAGGCGACCTGGCCGAATCCATGGTCAAACGTGAGCTCGGCATCAAAGATATGAGCAGCATCCTGCCCGGCCACGGGGGAGTCATGGACCGACTCGACTCCATCGTTTTCGCCTCCCCGGTGGCATTCATGATCTTCTCCGCCGGCGCCGGCGGCTAAGGGAGCGCACCGCCTCCTCCCGGTGCCTAGAATGGTGCCGGGCAAACACGCCTGAACTTGGCGCAACAAGAGCCGAACGGCATCGAAGGAAACATAGTTACAGTGGACATTCAACGGCAGATTCCGGCCTCCTTTGACCGCGTGCAGCGGAACCAGTACGGCTACAACGCCAAGCAGGTGGACCAGTTCCTGCAGCGCGCGCGGGTCTCGTTTGAAACGCCCCATGCCGCCGGGCGCGCGGTCAAGAGCGCCGATGTCCGGGCCGTCTCCTTCGACCCGGTCAAGGGCGGCTACTCCGCCGCCGGGGTGGACGCGGCCCTGGACCGCCTCGAGGACGCCCTCGCCCGGCGGGAACGTGACGAACTGATCGGGGAGCGCGGCGAGGAGGCCTGGCTGCGTGAAATCGGCCGGCTCGCAGGGCTGTTGCGCGGCCGCCTGCACCGCCCCGACGGCCAGCGTTTCCGCCGTCCCACCAAGGCCAAGGTGCGCAGCTACAACACCACCGACGTCGACGACCTGTGCCACGAACTGATCGGCTACCTCGAGGAGGATCAGCCGCTCAGCGTGGACAACATCCGCCGCGCCGTCTTCCGCCCCGCCGTCGGACGCGAAGGCTACGAGGAAAGCCAGGTCGACGCGTTCCTGGACCGCGTCGTCGAACTCATGGCCGCGATCGACTGACGAAGCACCGCTTCATTGGCGGCGCGTCACCGTTCGGTGGCGAGCGGCCGTTCCGGGGTGTGCAGCCGGGTCATCAGCCGGGTGATAGTCCGCGGAACGCGGCCCTGTGTGGCGCGCGAGACGAGGACCATGACGGCGAAGGCTGCCGGCACCGTCCAGGCGGCCGGCTGCGCGAGCCACGGTGGCGTCGCGGCCGAACCCAGCACGGTGCCTGCCAGCATGGAGCCGCCGCAGAGCAGGGCTCCGGTCAGCATCCCGGCGATCGCGCCGGCGTCCGTCAGCCCGCGCCACCAGATGCCCAGCAGCAGCACGGGGCAGATGGTCGAGGCCGTGAAGGCAAAGACGAGTCCCACACTCCCGGCCAGCGCGGTGGAGTCCGTCATGGTCGCGATCCCCAGCGGAACCACGGCCGAGATCAAGGCGGCGAGCCGGAAGCCGCGCACGCTGCCGCCCAGGATGTCCTGGCTGATGACACCCGCGAGCGACACCACCAGGCCCGAGGTGGTGGACAGGAAGGCGGCGAAGGCGCCCGCCACCACGAGGGCGGACAGCAGGTCCCCGGCCGTTCCGCCGATCAGCCGGCCCGGAAGCAGGAGCACCAGGGCATCGGTCTGGCCGCTCTTGGCCAGCTCCGGTGCGAACACCCTCCCGATCAGGCCGTAGGCGGTCGGGAACAGGTAGAAGACGGAAAGCAGGCCCAGCACGATGAGCGTGGTCCGGCGCGCGGAGTGGCCGTCCGGGTTGGTGTAGAAGCGCACCAGCACGTGCGGCAGTCCCAGGGTTCCGAAGAGCAGGGCGACCAGCAGCGAGATGTTCTGGTACGGCCCTGCCGGTGCCATCGCCGTGGGATTCACCGACGCCTCGGCGACCGCGCTGGAGCCGCTGCCGGCCAGGACAAACAGGATGAACAGCGCCGGGACGGCCAGCGCCGTCAGCTTCAGCCAGTACTGGAACGCCTGCACGAAGGTGATGGACCGCATCCCGCCGGCCACCACCGTCACGCAGACGACGGCGACCACGGCCGCCTGTCCCACCCAGGCCGGCAGGCCGGTGGTGATCCGGATGGCCAGCGCGGCGCCGTGGAGCTGCGGGACGATATAGAGCCAGCCGACCACCACCACCACGAAGCTCGTCACCCGGCGGACCGCACGGGAATCGAGCCGGGCCTCGGTGAAATCGGGAATCGTGTACGCGCCGGACCGGCGAAGCGGGGCGGCCACGAACAAGAGCAGCATCAGGTAGCCGGCGGTGTAGCCGATCGGGAACCACAGGGCGTCGGTGCCGGAGAGCAGGATGAGTCCGGCGACGCCGAGGAAACTCGCGGCGGACAAGTACTCGCCGCCGATCGCCGAGGCGTTCCACCAGGGCCGCACCGTGCGGGAGGCGACGTAGAAATCCCCGGTGGTGCGCGAGACCCGGAGGCCGTAGAAGCCGATGACGGCGGTGGCCAGCGAGACGGCCGCGAAGGCCGCGATCCCGACGACCGGGTTCACCGGCGCCTCACTTGTCCCCGGCCAGGTCGCGGTAGCGGGATTCGTTCCGCGCGGCCGTCCGGACATACAGCCAGGCGCTGAGCCCGATCACCGGATAGATTCCTGCGCCCAGCAGGACCCAGTCGAAGGGCAGCCCGGCGATCCTCAGCTCGGCCAGGCCGGGCAGCAGCCCCAGCATCAGCGCGAAGGCGAGCAGGATCAGCAGGAACCCGGCTGCCACCACCACGCCGAGCCGGAGCTGGGAACGGATCAGCGAGCGGACGAACACCTGCCCGGCGTCGGACTCCTCGGCAGCCTCGCGCGTGTCGGCGGCCGAGCGCCCTGCGGCGCCGCCCGCCTTGGTGCTGCCTGCAGGGAGGCTGCCTGCCCGGAGCGCGCGGGGGGCGGTAACGCGGACCCGGGTCATGCCTGCGGCCGGATCCGGGTCGCCTCGAGCTTCTCCCGGACCGGCGGCAGGTGCCGGCGGCTGATCGGCAGTTCGGCCCCGGCCACGGTCACGCTGGGACGGGCCGCGGCCAGCTTCATGTGGCCGACGTGGTTCAGGGCGATCAGGTAGGAGCGGTGGATGCGCAGGAATCCGGCGTCGGCCCACTGCTGCTCCAGGTCCGCCAGCGGCACCCGGATGAGATAGCTCGCGTCCGCGGTGTGCAGCCGCGCGTAGTCGCCCTGCGCCTGGACGTAGGTGACGTCTTCCCGGCGGATCATCTTGGTGTTCCCGCCCAGGTCCACCGTGATCATCTCCGGCGCCGGCGCGCCCTCCCGGAGGAGCTCGCTGATCCGGCCGACCGACTTGGCCAACCGCTCGGCGCGGACCGGCTTGAGCAGGTAGTCCACGGCGGCGAGCTCAAACGCCTCGAGCGCGCAGTCCTCGTCGGCGGTGACGAAGACGACGGCGGGCGGCTTGGCGCTGCGCGAGATGACCCGGGCGATGTCCAGTCCGGAGAGGGCGGGCATGTGGATGTCCAGGAACACGGCGTCGACCTCGTGGGACTCCAGCGCGCGCAGCGCTTCGGCGCCGGAGGAAGCGCGGTGGATGGCGCCGATCCGCTCGTCCCGGCCCAGCAGGAAGGCCAGCTCCTCGACAGCGGGCAGCTCGTCATCGGCGACGAGGACGTTAATCATGGTTCTAGGGTACTGCCGTGGCCGGACTCCTCGGCGACGGGCACGTCGACGGGTCTGCGCAGGGTCTCAGGCGTCGTGCCGGGGCTGTGATTTTGGCACCCGCATCGTGATCAGGGTGCCCTCGCCGGGGGCCGTCTCTATCACCAGGCCGTTGTCCTCGCCGTAGACCTGCCGCAGCCGGGCGTCGACGTTATGCAGGCCCACGTGTTCGCCATCGCTGTGCCCGGCCAGGACGGCCCGCAGCTTCTCCGGATCCATGCCGACGCCGTCGTCCTCGATGGTCACCTCGGCGAAGGCGCCGGAATCGTTGGCCGTGATGGAGATATGGCCGGGGCCCTCCTTGGCTTCCAGGCCGTGCCGCACCGCGTTCTCCACCAGCGGCTGCAGGCTCAGGAACGGAATCACCGTGCTGAGCACCTCCGGCGCGATCCGCAGGCTCACCTGCACCCGGTCGCCGAAGCGTGCCCGCTCCAGGAGCAGGTACCGGTCGATGCAGCGCAGTTCCTCGGCCAGCGTGGTGAAGTCCCCGTGCCGGCGGAAGGAATAGCGGGTGAAATCGGCGAACTCCACCACCAGCTCCCGGGCCCGGACCGGGTCCGTGTTGATGAAGGACGCGATCGCGTTCAGCGAGTTGTAGATGAAATGCGGGCTGATCTGGGCCCGAAGCGCGCGGACTTCGGCCTCCATCAGCAGCGTCCGGGACGCGTCCAGCTCGGCCAGCTCCACCTGCGTCGCCACCCAGTCGGCCACCTCACTGGTGGCCCGGACCAGCCCGGACCCGGCTGCCGGGGCGAAGGCCGCCACCACGCCCACCACCCGGCTGCCGGCCTTGACGGGGGCGATCACGACGGCGCGCTCCACCCCGGGGGCGAGCGTCGCCCCGGTCTTGCCGTTGGCCAGCAGCGACAGCTCGCCCGCCGGGATCACAGCGGTGTGGCCCCCTTCCAATACCTTGGCAGCGAGCCCCATCAGCGCGGGCTTGAGCTCCTCGGCGGCGCCGTCCCAGGCCAGTACGCCCGCCGTGTCGGTGATCGCCAGGGCATCGCAACCCAGCAGGCTCCGCAGCTGCCGGCTCGCCTTGGCCGCGCCGGCCGGGTTCAGCCCGGTGCGCAGATACTGGCCGGCGCGCGAGGCGGCGTGCAGGGTCTTGTACGTGGCGCGTTCCGCGTCGGTGCCCAGCTCGCGGAAGGAGCGCAGGACCTTGAGTCCAACGGCCACGACGACGGCGATCGCCAGGGCAATCACGGCGATCGCCGCGGCGGTGAAGAGGGGAGAGTCCGGCATGCTGCCAGCGTAGCGCGGCGGGCCACACGGGTGCCCGGAAGCGGTCTGGAACGGCCACAGAGTGCCGCCGGGGGCGTGCAGGCGCCGTTGGGCGCAGCATCGCGACCGTTGAGCGACAGGAAACACGGCGGTGCTGGAATGTAACACGCGTCACGATGCACAGTGATTGCAGTCACACAAGGCCGGAAGTCTGTTTCCCGGAGCCCGGGATACCCGGGGGTGGCTCGCCAGTCTCAATGAGGAGGAACGATGGGTCACGAAGCCCAAGAAACGGACGCACCGGCGTTCGTGGACTTCAAGGAAGTCCAATCGACTGAGCAGTTCCAGGAACTGCGCAAACGGCACCGCAGCTTTGTCTTTCCGATGGCCATCGCATTCCTGCTGTGGTACTTCGCCTATGTCCTGCTGGCCGACTACGCGGTGGGCTTCATGTCCACCAAGGTCTGGGGCAACATCAACATCGGCCTGATCCTGGGCTTGCTGCAGTTCGTCTCCACGTTCGCCATCACCGGCTGGTACGTCAGCTACTCGAACCGGAAGCTGGACCCGATCGCCTCCGAGATCCGGCACGAAATCGAGGGCCACGAGTTCGACAAGCACGGTAACCGAGTGAGCGGAGAAGCGAAATGACCCTTATGGTTCCCGCGGTCAACGTCGCCGCCCTCAAGGACACCACCCTGCTGAACATGGGCATCTTCGCCCTGTTCGTCGCGGTCACCATGGTGATCGTGTTCCGCGCCAGCCGCAACAACAAGACGGCCGCCGACTACTACGCCGCCGGCCGTTCGTTCACCGGCTCGCAAAACGGCACCGCCATCGCCGGCGACTACCTCTCCGCGGCTTCCTTCCTCGGCATCACCGGCGCCATCGCGATCAACGGCTACGACGGCTTCATGTACTCCATCGGCTTCCTCGTGGCGTGGCTCGTGGCGCTGCTGCTGGTGGCCGAACTGCTCCGCAACACCGGCAAGTTCACCATGGCCGACGTGCTGTCCTTCCGGCTCAAGCAGCGCCCCGTGCGCATCGCCGCGGCCATCTCCACCCTGGCGGTCTGCTTCTTCTACCTGCTGGCGCAGATGGCCGGTGCCGGCAGCCTGATCTCGCTGCTGCTGGGCATCAGCGACTGGGGCGGCCAGGCGCTGGTGATCATCGTCGTCGGCGCGCTGATGATCATGTACGTCCTGATCGGCGGCATGAAGGGCACCACCTGGGTCCAGATCATCAAGGCCATGCTGCTGATCGCAGGCGCCGCCGTGATGACCTTCTGGGTCCTGGCGATCTACGGCTTCAACCTCTCGGACCTGCTCGGCGGCGCGGCGGAAACCGCCAAGAACCCGGCCGTCCTCAACCCGGGCCTGCAGTACGGCAAGTCCGACACATCCAAACTGGACTTCATGTCCCTGGGCCTGGCCCTGGTGCTCGGCACCGCCGCACTGCCGCACGTGCTGATGCGTTTCTACACGGTCCCGACCGCCAAGGAAGCCCGCAAGTCGGTGGTCTGGTCCATCTGGCTGATCGGCATCTTCTACCTGTTCACCCTGGTGCTGGGCTACGGCGCCGCGGCCCTGGTGGGTGCGGACACGATCAAGAGCGCTCCGGGCGGAGTGAACTCGGCGGCTCCGCTGCTGGCCTTCCACCTGGGCGGCCCGCTGTTGCTGGGCTTCATCTCGGCGGTGGCCTTCGCGACCATCCTCGCCGTGGTCGCCGGCCTCACCATCACGGCGGCAGCGTCCTTCGCCCATGACATCTACGCCAACGTCCTGGCCAAGGGCAAGGCGGACGCGGACACGGAGGTCAAGGTTGCACGCCGCACGGTCGTCGTGATCGGCCTGCTCGCCATCGTCGGCGGGATTTTCGCCAACGGCCAGAACGTCGCGTTCCTCGTGGCTCTCGCCTTCGCGGTGGCGGCCTCGGCCAACCTGCCGACGATCGTGTACTCGCTGTTCTGGCGGAAGTTCACCACCCAGGGCGCCATCTGGAGCATGTACGGCGGCCTCGGCTCGGCCATCATCCTGATCGCACTTTCCCCGGTGGTCTCCGGCGCCAAGACGTCGATGATCCCGGGGGCCAACTTCGCGGTCTTCCCGTTGAGCAACCCCGGCATCGTCTCCATCCCGCTCGCGTTCTTCCTGGGCTGGCTGGGCACTGTCCTGGACAAGAAGCTCGAGGACACCACCAAGCAGGCCGAAATGGAGGTCCGCTCCCTGACCGGGGTGGGCGCCGAAAAGGCCACCAACCACTAACCGCACTGCCGGGCCGCAGCGACAGCGGGCCGGCCCGGCAGGCTAGGCCAGAGAGGCGGAGCCCCCGTGCAACAGCACGGGGGCTCCGCCTCTTCTTCGTTGGCTGGCAACACGGCGCGGCCGGCCCCGGCGGCTCAGGTATCCGCGGAGCCGCGTTCCAGCAGCGGCTGGATCCGGAAGGGGATCAGTTCGCCCATGGCCAGGGCGGTGTCGGTGCGGTCCACGCCGTCGCAGGCGAGGATCTTGCCGTTGATCCGGAACAAATCCTCGGCGTCGAGCGCGACCACCCGGAGCAACAGGTCCGCCGAGCCGGTGAGTCCGTAACCCTCCAGGATCTCCGGGATGCCTGCCAGTTCCACGGCCAGCTGGCCGAGTTTCTGCTGCTGCACGTGCACCGAGATGAACGCCATCAGGGGGTAGCCCAGCGCCGCCGGGTTGATCCGCCGCTCGAAGGACAGGAAGACGTGCTTTTTCTCCAGCTGCGACATGCGGGCCTGCACCGTATTGCGGGACAAGCCCAGCTTTTGCGCCAGGGCCACCACGGTGCGGCGGGGATCCCGTGCCATGGCCGAAAGTAGGCGGGTGTCTGTGCCATCCAAGGGTTGCATAATGCGCAAGGTTAGCACGGTCACGAACGCCCAAGCTGTGCATAATGCTCAATTTTTTTGAGGGTGGTTGTACCCAATGGCACTTGTGAGTAGGGTCACAATTATCCGGGGCAACGGCGCCCGGGTGGCCGTCGCGCGCAGGGATCACGAGTCCCGCGGGCAGGGTCAGACGACGTCAGAAGGTTGCGGACAAACTGTGTTTACCGACGACGCGGGCAAGGGCGGCATTGCCGCTGGCGGCCCCGGGAACAGTGCAGAATCAAACAGGCGCTCGGGCGGGGATCTCGTCCAGCTCATCACCCCGGGGGGTGAACGTGTAAGCCATCCGGAGTTCGACTCCTGGGTCCAGGACGTCAGCGACGAACAGCTCGCCTCGCTCTATCAGGACATGGTCGCCATCCGCCGGATTGACGCCGAAGCCACCGCCCTGCAGCGCCAGGGCGAGCTCGCGCTGTGGCCGCCGCTGCTGGGCCAGGAAGCGTCCCAGATCGGCTCAGCCCGTGCGCTCCGCGACGACGACTTCGTCTTCCCCAGCTACCGGGACAACGGCGTCGCCTACGTCCGGGGTGTGCAGCCGGCGGACATCGTCAAGGCCTGGCGCGGCAACGCCCTTGCCGGCTGGGATCCCTACACCGTGAACGTGGCGACGCAGCAGATCATCATTGGCGCCCAGTCGCTGCACGCCACCGGCTACGCGATGGGCATCCAGTACGACGGCGCCGATTCGGTGGCCGTGGCCTACTTCGGCGACGGTGCCACCAGCGAGGGTGACGTTAACGAGGCCATGGTCTTCGCGGCGAGCTTCCAGGCCCCGGTGGTGTTCTTCTGCCAGAACAACCACTGGGCCATCTCCGAACCCGTCATGCTGCAGTCCCACATCCAGATCGCGGACCGTGCCTCCGGTTTCGGCATTCCCAGCATGCGCGTGGACGGCAATGACGTGCTGGCCGTCATGGCCGCCACCCGGATCGCCATCGACCGCGCCCGCCACGGCGGCGGACCCACCTTCATCGAGGCCGTCACCTACCGGATGGGCCCGCACACGACGGCGGATGACCCCACCCGCTACCGCGACGCCAACGAGCTTGAGGACTGGGCCGCAAAGGACCCGATCGCGAGGCTCAAGACCCTGCTCGAGCGCAAGGGCCTGCTCACCGCCGAACTCGAAGCCGCCGTCGCCGCCAACGCCGACGCCGTGGCCAAGGAACTGCGTTCCGGCACCATCAACATGCCCGAACCGCAGCCGCTGGACATCTTCAAGCACGTGTACAGCACGCCGAACTCCTGGCTGGAACGCCAGCAGGACCACTACACCCGTTACCTGGCTTCCTTCGGCGATCCCGCAGAGGCCGCTTCCGAAGAAGGTGCACGCTGATGACACAGATGACCTTTGCCCGAGCCATTAATTCGGGCCTGCGCAAGTCCCTCGAAAACGATCCCAAGGTGATCCTCATGGGAGAGGACATCGGCACCCTCGGCGGCGTCTTCCGCGTCACCGACGGCCTGCAAAAAGATTTTGGAAAGCACCGCGTGGTGGACACGCCGCTGGCCGAATCCGGAATCCTCGGCACCGCCGTCGGCCTCGCCTACCGCGGCTACCGGCCCGTGGTGGAGATCCAGTTCGACGGCTTCATCTACCCGGCATTCGACCAGATCGTCAGCCAGGTCGCCAAGATGCACTACCGCACCCAGGGTGCGGTCAAGATGCCCATCACCATCCGCGTGCCCTTCGGCGGCGGCATCGGCTCGCCCGAACACCACTCCGAGTCGCCCGAGGCCTACTTCACCCACACCTCGGGCCTGCGCGTAGTCAGTGTCTCGAACCCGCAGGACGCCCACACCGTGATCCAGCAGGCCATCGCCTCGGACGACCCGGTGCTCTACTTCGAACCCAAGCGCCGCTACCACGACAAGGGGGAAGTGGATGAGTCGCTCGACCTCGCCGCCGCCCTGTCGATGGAGAAGGCACGCGTGGTCACCGAGGGTACCGACGTGACCCTGGTGGCCTACGGACCGCTCGTGAAGACCGCCCGCGACGCCGCCCTCGCCGCCGCCGACGAAGGCGTCTCCATCGAGGTCATCGACCTGCGCTCGCTGGCCCCGCTGGACTTCGCCACCCTGGAAGCCTCGGTACGGAAGACCGGACGGCTCGTCATCACGCACGAGGCCAGCCAGTCCGGCGGCCTCGGCGCGGAAGTCGCGGCCAGCATCACCGAACGCTGCTTCTACCACCTCGAAGCCGCGCCCGTCCGGGTGACCGGCTTCGACGTCCCGTACCCGTACTCAAAGCTTGAAATGCACCACCTGCCGGGCCTGGACAGGATCCTCGACGGCGTCGACCGGGCCCTGGGCCGCCCCAACTCCCTTAGCGGGCTGGAAGGATGACCGCCACCATGATCAAGGAATTCCGGCTCCCGGACCTCGGCGAAGGCCTGACGGAATCAGAAATCGTCGCGTGGAAAGTCGGCGTCGGGGACACCGTCACGCTCAACCAGATCATCGCCGAGGTGGAAACCGCCAAGGCTGTCGTCGAACTGCCCTCGCCGTTCGCCGGCGTCGTCACCGCCCTGCATGAGCAGCCGGGCACGGTCGTTGAGGTCGGCAAGCCGATCGTGTCCTTCGAGATCGAGGGCGACGACGGCGGGGAGGCCGGGGAAGCTCCCGCCAAGCGCGAGCCGAACCTGGTTGGCTACGGCGCCGTGCTGGAAGGCTCTGGCCGTCCGGCCCGCCGCGCCCGCAGCTTTGCCGCAGCGCCGGCGCCAGCTGCGCAGGCGCCCGCCGTCGCCCCGGCCGAGGCGCCCGTGTCGGCGCAGGTCACGGCGCAGGTCACGGCGCCCGTCCCGGCGGCCGTGCCCCAGGCCCCGGCGCCCGCCGCTGCCGGCAGCGCCGAACGGCCGCGCTCCACGCCGCCGGTGCGCAAGCTGGCCAAGGACCTCGGCGTCGACCTCACAGCGATCACTGGCACGGGGGAGCGGGGCCTCATCACCCGCGACGACGTGCGGAACTTCGTTGGCGGCGGCGACCTTCCGGTGGCGCCGCAGGAACTGGCCGGCGGCCAAGCCGCTGCCCCCGGAGTTGCCCCGTCGGCGGTTCCGGGCGAGCGGGAAACCCGCACCCCGATCAAGGGCGTGCGGAAGTTCACCGCCGCGGCCATGGTCTCCAGCGCCTTCACCGCTCCGCACGTCACCGAATTCCTGACCCTCGACGTCACGCCCACCATGGAACTGCTGGGCCGGCTCAAGGCCAGCCGGACGTTCGCGGGCTACAAGCTGACGCCGCTGACCCTGGTGTCCAAGGCCGTGCTGATCGCGCTGCGCAACCACCCGACGCTCAACGCCCGGTGGGACGAAGCCAACCAGGAGATCGTCCAGTTCAACTACGTCAACCTTGGCATCGCGGCCGCAACGCCGCGCGGGCTGACCGTCCCGAATATCAAGGACGCGGACCGGATGTCCCTGCTGGAGCTGTCCACCGCGCTGACCGAGCTGACCGACACCGCACGGGCGGGCAAAACCGCTCCGGCTGACCTATCCGGCGGGACCATCTCCATCACGAACATCGGCGTCTTCGGCATTGACGCCGGCACGCCCATCCTCAACCCCGGCGAGGCCGCTATCCTGGCGCTCGGCGCGGTGCGGAAGATGCCGTGGGAGTACCAGGACGAGGTGGCGCTGCGCCAGGTCATGACGCTGAGCCTGTCCTTCGACCACCGGCTGGTCGACGGCGAACAGGGCTCCCGCTTCCTCCAGGACCTCGGTGCCATCCTGGCCGATCCCGGCATGGCACTGGCCATGGTCTAGACGCAGCAATGTCAGAGGCCGGGTATCTATCCGCATGATGGGTGCCCGGCCTTTGCCGTGCGGGGGCACTTTGATGGCGGGGCTCGTCGTCGGACTCGCAGCTGACGGCGGGTGCCGCGTTATGGGAGTGGCGTCGGTCAGCCGAGCGGGCGGGGAGCCGCCGGTGCCGTCAGGGCAGCCAGCGCCATGCTCTCCAGCAGCGGCCGGGCCCGCTTCAGCGCCATCCGGCGGCCGTGGTTCCGGACCGAGTGCGGGGTGGAGTTGATCAGGCCGAAGGTGGCATGTGCCCGCATCCGGAGCTCGGCCGGATCGGTGTCCGGATGCACGCCGGCCAGCACGTCCACCCAGAGCTCAACGTAGCTGCGCTGCAGGGCGCGGACCTCTGCCTCGTCGTCGTCGTCGAGGTTGCTGAAGTCCTGGTCCTGGACCCGGATGACGTCGGCGTTGCTGAGGGCGAAGTCGACGTGGAACTCGACCAGCCCGGCCAGGGCCGCGGCGGCGCCGTCGGAGCCTGCCACCACGCTGCGGCCGCCCTCCAGGAGGTCCTGGCTGACGCTGAGCAGCAGGGCGCCCAGGACCGCCTGCTTGCCGGCGAAGTGGCGGTAGACGGCGGGACCGCTGACCCCCGCCGCGGCGCCCAGGTCCTCAAGCGAAACGCGGTGGAAGCCGTCGGCGGCGAAGAGGGCGGCGGCCGCGGTGAGCAGCGCCTTCCGGCGGTTCTCCTTGGCCTGGCTTCGCTGGGTTGTCTGGCTGGACTCGGTCACCGGCGCGTCCCTCTCGACTGTTCTGTGTTGAAGCTGCCCTGTGTTGGACATCACAGTTAATAGAGACTAACCTAAATCTCAGTTATGCGGCACTAACCGAAATGCCCGAATGGAAATGTCCAGGACAAGCGCCGGCACCACGGCCGAGGATGGAAGCAGTCAATGGAGACAATCGCCAGCCAGCTGGACGTTGCCAGCGCCGGCTACGCCGCGAACCGCGAAGCGCAGCTCGGCCTGGCCCGGGAGCTGAAGGACCGACTCGCCGTCGCGGCGCTGGGCGGGCCGGAGAAGTCCCGGGAACGGCACGTAGCACGCGGCAAGCTCCTGCCGCGGGAACGGATCGACCGGCTGCTCGACGACGGCAGCCCCTTCCTCGAGATTGCCCCGCTCGCAGCCAACGGCATGTACAACGACGAATCGCCCGGCGCCGGTGTGATTGCCGGGATCGGCCTGGTCCACGGCCGCCAGGTCCTGGTCATTTCCAACGACGCCACGGTCAAGGGCGGCACCTATTACCCGATGACCGTCAAGAAGCACCTCCGGGCGCAGGAAATCGCTCTGGAAAACCGGCTGCCCTGCATCTACCTCGTGGACTCGGGCGGAGCCTTCCTGCCCAAGCAGGACGAGGTCTTCCCGGACAAGGAGCACTTCGGCCGGATCTTCTTCAACCAGGCGAAGATGTCCGCGGCTAGGATCCCGCAGATCGCCTCCGTGATGGGCTCCTGCACCGCCGGCGGCGCCTATGTGCCGGCGATGAGCGACGAGACCGTAATCGTCCGCAACCAGGGCACGATCTTCCTCGGCGGCCCGCCGCTGGTGAAGGCGGCGATCGGCGAGATCGTCACGGCCGAGGAGCTCGGCGGCGGCGAGGTGCACTCGAAGATCTCCGGTGTCACCGACCATCTGGCCGAGAACGACGAGCACGCCCTGCAGATCGTCCGCGACATCGTCTCCACCCTGCAGAAGCCGGCAGCCCCGGCCTGGGACGTGGACACCGTCGTCGAGCCGCTGGCTGACGAAGGCGAGCTGTACGGTGCCGTCCCCACAGACGTGAACGCCCAATACGACGTCCGCGAGGTCATCGCCCGGCTGGTCGACGGCAGCCGCTTCCACGAGTTCAAGAAGAACTACGGCACCACCCTGGTCACCGGCTTCGCGAAACTGCACGGCCACCCGGTGGGCATCGTGGCCAACAACGGCGTGCTGTTCAGCGAATCCTCGCTCAAGGGCGCGCACTTCATCGAACTCTGCGACCAGCGCGGCATCCCGCTGATCTTCCTGCAGAACCTCTCCGGCTTCATGGTCGGCAAGGACTACGAGCAGGGCGGCATCGCCAAGAACGGCGCCAAGATGGTCACCGCCGTCGCCACGGCCCGCGTGCCCAAGCTGACCGTCGTGATCGGCGGCTCCTTCGGCGCCGGCAACTATTCCATGTGTGGCCGGGCCTACTCGCCGCGCTTCCTCTGGATGTGGCCGGCCTCCCGGATCTCGGTGATGGGCGGGAACCAGGCCTCCAGCGTGCTCGCCACCGTCAAGCGGGACCAGTACGAGGCCCGCGGCGAGGAATGGTCCGCCGCGGACGAGGAAGCCTTCAAGGCCCCGATCAAGCAGCAGTACGAGGACCAGGGCAGCCCCTACTATTCCACCGCCCGCCTCTGGGACGACGGCGTGATCGACCCCGCGGACACCCGCACCGTCCTGGGACTGGCGCTCGACGTCGTCTCCCGCACCCCGCTGCCGGAGACCTCCTTCGGCCTCTTCCGGATGTGAGCCCCGCTGTGACTGTTACTTCCACACCCACCGTTTCGACCCCCGCGCCGCTCTTCGGCACCGTCCTGGTCGCCAACCGCGGCGAGATCGCCTGCCGCGTGATCCGCACCCTGCGTGCCTTGGGCATCCGTTCGGTCGCCGTTTACTCCGACGCCGACGACGACGCCCGCCACGTGCGGGAGGCCGACTTCGCCGTCCGGATCGGTCCCGCGGCCGCCACCGAGAGCTACCTCAAGATCGAGGCCATCATCCAGGCCTGCCGCGACACCGGCGCCGAAGCCGTGCACCCGGGCTACGGCTTCTTGAGCGAAAACGTTGAGTTCGCCCGCGCCCTGGAGCAAGCCGGCATCACGTTCATCGGCCCCGGCGTCGAATCGCTGAACGTGATGGGCGACAAGATCCGCTCCAAGAACCATGTCACCGGCTACGGCGTGCCGGTGGTCCCGGGCATCGCCGAACCTGGCATGAGCGATGCGCAGCTGATCGAGGCGGCGGCCGGCGTCGGCTATCCGCTGCTGATCAAGCCCTCCGCCGGCGGCGGCGGTAAGGGCATGCACGTTGTCGAACGGCCCGAGGACCTGGCGGACGCCCTCGTTACCGCCCGCCGGGTCGCGGCCAGCGCCTTCGGTGACGACACGCTGTTCCTGGAACGGCTCGTCACCACCCCGCGGCACATCGAGGTTCAGGTGCTGGCGGACAACCACGGCAACGTCATCCACCTGGGCGAGCGCGAGTGCTCGCTGCAGCGCCGCCACCAGAAGGTCATCGAGGAAGCGCCGTCGCCGCTGCTGGAGTCCCTCCCCGACGGGGCGGACATCCGTGCCCGGATCGGCGAGGCCGCTTGCAACGCCGCACGCAGCGTCAACTACAGCGGCGCCGGCACCGTGGAGTTCCTGGTCTCCGACAACGCCCCGGACGAGTTCTTCTTCATGGAGATGAACACCCGCCTGCAGGTCGAGCACCCGGTTACCGAGATGGTCACCGGCATCGACCTGGTCGAATGGCAGGTCCGCATCGCGGCCGGTGAAGAACTCACCGTGACGCAGGACGACGTCGTGCTCACCGGGCACTCGGTGGAAGCCCGCGTCTATGCGGAGGTGCCGGAGAAGAACTTCCTGCCGTCCGGGGGAGAGGTCCTGCTGCTCGACGAGCGCGGCACGATCTTCACGGCGCTGGATGACCTGGATTCCTTCACCCCGGCCGCCGCGGACCCGGACATCCGGATCGATTCCTCGTTGATCACGGGTCTCGAGATCTCCAGCGACTACGACCCCATGCTGGCCAAGGTGATCGCCCGCGGCAAGGACCGCGCGGCCGCGCTGGACCGGCTCGACACGGCCCTCACCCGGTACACCGTTCTGGGGGTGGACACCAACGTCGAATACCTGCGGATGCTGATTAACGACGCCGACGTCCGCGCCGGCCGGCTCGACACCGGCCTGATCGAACGCAAGATGCCGGGCTTCTCGTTCCGCCGCATCGGCGACAACGAACTCATCGCCGCGGCCATGCCCTTCTGGGTCCTCGCCGAGGGCCCGGAAACGGTGGGGTCACCTTGGGACACCGCCCGGGGCTGGCGCCTGGGCGCGCCCGCAGCGTGGACCATGAGCTTCGGCACACCGGGCGGCGGGGTCTGCGAGGTGGCCGTGACCTGGCTCGAGAATATCGACCTTGGCCGTGCCCGGGTGCGGGTCGACGGCGGGCCCGAGCATGACGTGACGGTCATTGGGATGGCCAGCGACAACATTTTCCTGGAGATCGACGGTGGGGAATTCCGCTTCGCGCACACGCTGTCCGGGCAGGATTATCCGCGGGAGGACCTGCCGGAGTTTGTCTATCTCGGCAACGAGGGCTGGTCCTGCCGGCTCGAGCCGCTCACCCGCGAGGCGCGCCTCGCCCGGGTACTGGCCGCAGTCGAACGCGAGGAAGGCGCCGCCGACCCCGCGGTGCGCTCGCCGATGCCCGGCACCGTGGTGTCGGTCTCGGTAGGTAACGGCGACGCCGTGACCGCCGGCCAGGTCCTGCTTGCGGTCGAGGCGATGAAGATGGAACACCAGCTCGTCGCGCCCCTGGATGGCACCGTCCACATCAGCGCAGGCACCGGAGACCTCGTCAAGGCCGACCAGGTCCTCGCCACCATTCACCCCGCCGAACCCTCAAAAGCCGAGGACACCGTCGAGGAATCCGTCATCGCCATGGGCGCGGCGGAGTAGCAAGCCACAACGTCAGCACCACACCAGAACAGCCACCAGACACAGGAGTCACCCCCATGCCGGATTTTGAACTCAGCGAGGACTACCAGGACCTCAGCGACACCGTCCGCGAATTCGCCGACCAGGTGGTGGCCCCGGTCTCCGCCAAGCACGACGAAGAACACAGCTTCCCCTACGAGGTCGTCTCCCAGATGGCGGACATGGGCCTCTTTGGCCTGCCCTTCCCGGAAGAGGCCGGCGGCATGGGCGGGGACTACTTCGCCCTGGCCCTGGCGCTCGAGCAGCTCGGCCGGGTGGACCAGTCGGTCGCGATCACCCTCGAAGCCGGCGTCTCGCTCGGCGCCATGCCGATCCACCGCTTCGGGAACGATGCGCAGAAGGAGGAATGGCTGCCGTTGCTGGCCTCCGGAAAGGCGCTCGCCGGCTTCGGCCTGACTGAGCCCGAGGCTGGCTCCGACGCCGGCGGAACCAAGACCACCGCCCGGCTCGAGGGCGGTGAATGGGTGATCAACGGCAACAAGGCGTTCATCACCAACTCCGGCACCGACATCACCAAGCTCGTCACCGTCACTGCGGTGACCGGTCAGGAGGAACGCCCGGACGGCAGCATCAAGAAGGAAATCTCCACCATCCTGGTGCCCACCAACACGCCCGGCTTCACGGCCGAAAAGGCCTACAACAAGGTCGGCTGGAACGCCTCGGACACCCACCCGCTGACGCTGGACAACGTCCGGGTACCGGAGGCCAACCTGCTCGGCACCCGCGGCCGCGGCTACGCCAACTTCCTGTCCATCCTCGACGAGGGCCGGATCGCCATCGCCGCGCTCGCCGTCGGCGCCGCACAGGGCTGCGTGGACCAGTCGGTCAAATACGCCAAGGAGCGCAGCGCGTTCGGCCAGAACATCGGCAAGTACCAGGCCATCGCGTTCAAGATCGCCCGGATGGAGGCGCGCGCCCACACCGCCCGCCTGGCCTACTACGACGCGGCTGCCCGGATGCTCGCCGGCAAGCCGTTCAAGACCCAGGCCGCCATCGCTAAGATGATCGCAGGCGAGGCAGCCATGGACAACGCGCGGGACGCCACCCAGGTGTTCGGCGGCTATGGCTTCATCAACGAGTTCACCGTGGCGCGCCACTACCGCGACTCCAAGATCCTTGAAGTCGGCGAGGGCACCACGGAGGTCCAGCTGATGCTGATCGCCCGCGAACTGGGACTGTAGCCGGCCGGAAGGATCCCCAGATGATCAACAAAGTTGTTGCCAGCGCCGCCGAGGCCGTCGCGGACATCCACGACGGCGCCTCCCTCGCCGTCGGCGGGTTCGGGCTGTGCGGCATACCGGTGGCCCTGATCGACGCCCTGCACGCGGGCGGCGCAACCCAGCTGGAAACCGTGAGCAACAACTGCGGCGTGGACGACTGGGGGCTCGGCATCCTGCTCAAGGACGGCCGGATCCGCCGCACCATCAGCTCCTACGTGGGGGAGAACAAGGAATTCGCCCGCCAATACCTTGCCGGCGAGCTCGAGGTGGTCCTCACCCCGCAGGGCACGCTGGCCGAGAAGCTGCGTGCCGGCGGGGCCGGCATCCCCGCCTTCTACACGCCCGCCGGCGTCGGGACCCAGGTCTCCGACGGCGGGCTGCCGCAGAAGTACGACGCCGACGGGAACGTCGCGATCGCCTCGGCGGCCAAGGAAGTCCGCAGCTTCCACGGCGCCGACTATGTGCTGGAGGAGGCCCTGACCCCGGACTTCGGCCTGGTGCACGCGTGGAAGGGCGACCGGCACGGCAACCTGGTCTTCCACGCCACGGCGATGAACTTCAACCCGCTCTGCGCCATGGCCGGACGGATCACCATCGCCGAAGTCGAGGAGCTCGTGGAGCCGGGGGAGCTGGACCCGGAGCACGTCCACGTCCCGGGGATCTTCGTCCAGCGGGTGGTCCTCGCGCCGCAGGCGGAAAAACGGATTGAAAAGCGCACGGTCGCGGTCACCGCGGCCCCCACCGAGCAGGCAGGAGCGTAGCCGTGGAGACGAACAACGCGCAGGGCGCGCCGCCCCGGCCCGAGGCGGTCCGGCACGAATACCGGCGTTCCGCCGTCGAGCACGTCGGCGGCGCCCACGGTAAAGGCTGGACGCGCAACGAACTGGCCGCCAGGGTGGCGCAGGAACTGCATAACGGCCAGTACGTGAACCTCGGCATCGGCATGCCCACCCTGATCCCGAATTACATTCCGGCCGGCGTCGAGGTGGTGCTGCACTCGGAGAACGGCATCCTCGGGGTCGGGCCTTACCCGGCGGAGGACCAGGTGGACCCTGACCTGATCAACGCGGGCAAGGAAACCGTCACCGTCAACAAGGGGGCCGCCTTCTTCGACTCCGCCGCCTCCTTCGGCATGATCCGCGGCGGCCACGTCGACGTGGCGGTGCTGGGGGCCATGGAAGTCGCCCAAAACGGCGACCTCGCCAACTGGATGATCCCCGGCAAGATGGTGAAGGGCATGGGCGGGGCGATGGACCTTGTCTTTGGCGCCAAGAAGGTCATCGTGATGATGGATCACGTGGACCGCAACGGCAACCCCAAGATCGTGGAAAAGTGCACGCTGCCGCTTACCGGCAAAGGCTGCGTCGACCGGATCATCACCGACCTTGCCGTGATCGACGTTGTGACCGAAGGTGGCAAATCCCGGCTCGTGCTGCGGGAGCTCGCCCCCGATGTCACCGCGGAGGACGTGGCAGCGGCCACCGGTGCCGAACTTTTCGAGGAAGACCAGGAACTGACCGTATGACAAGGAATGCAGTGCCCGGGTCCGGAACCGGCCGCCGGGTGATCGAACAGCGCGGCCTCTACTTCGACGAACTCGAAGAAGGCGTGCTCTACGCGCACCGCCCAGGCCGGACCGTGACCGAGACGGACAACGTCCTGTTCACCACCATGACCATGAACACCCAGGCGCTGCACCTCGACGCTGCGTGGAGCGCCGGGCAGCC
This sequence comes from Arthrobacter sp. 01N442, assembly GCF_056399345.1. NCBI lineage: Bacteria > Bacillati > Actinomycetota > Actinomycetes > Micrococcales > Micrococcaceae > Arthrobacter > Arthrobacter sp. 01N442. Next base: position 48,311 of record NZ_JBFTRD010000003.1, on the reverse strand, counting down.
GTTCGGGCAGCGGCTGATGAACTCCATGTTCACGCTCGCCACCCTGGTGGGCCAGTCCGTCCCGCAGCTGACCCAGGGCACCATCATTGCCCAGCTGGGACTGACGGATGTGTCCTTCCCGCACCCGCTTTACCACGGGGACACGCTGTATACGGAGACCGAGGTGACCGGCAAACGGCTGTCCTCCTCCCGGCCCGGCCAGGGAATCGTGACCATGCAGCACACCGGCCGGAACCAGGACGGTGTGGTGGTGGCGCTGGCCACGCGCAGCTGCCTGATGTGGACCCGCGAGGCGCATGCCGCGCAGGAGCCGGGGCGGCAGGCGGGCTCGCCGCAGGCGGGGCGGCAGGCGGGCTCGCCGCAGGCGGGGCGGCAGGAACCGGCCGAAAAGGGGACAATCGAAGCATGAGTTTCCTGATGGGCCCTGCCCTGCTGTTTTGCCCTGCCGACCGGCCCGAGCGGTACCAGAAGGCGGCCGAGCGCTCCGACGCCGTGATCGTGGATCTTGAGGACGCCGTCGCGCCCGCGGACAAGCAGCGCGCCCGCGGCGCCATCCTCGCCCAGCTGGGGTCCGCCGGCGACGTTCCGGAGCTGGACCCGAGCCGCACGATTGTCCGGATCAACCCCGCCGGCACGGAAGAATTCGAAAAGGACCTGCACTGCCTCAAGCACACCCCGTACCGGCACGTGATGTTGGCGAAGGCCGAGAGCGCCGCCCAGCTCAAGGAGCTTGAGGGCTACAGCGTGATCGCCCTGTGCGAGACGGCCGCTGGCATTGTCAACGCCGCCGAGATCGCCGCGGAACCCAACGTCGTCGGCCTGATGTGGGGCGCCGAGGACCTGCTCGCCTCGCTTGGCGGCACCTCCAGCCGCAACGACGACGGCGGCTACCGCGCCGTGGCACTGCACGCCCGCTCCACTGTTCTGCTAGCGGCCCGCGCCTTCGGCAAGGACGCGATCGATTCCGTTTACGTCAACATTCCCGACCTGGACGGCCTAGCCGCTGAGTCCCGGGACGCCGTGGCCTCCGGCTTCGGTTCCAAGGCCTGCATTCACCCAAACCAGGTGGCAGTCGTCCGGGAAGCCTACGCCCCGTCAGAGTCCGACGTCGCCGCGGCCACCGAACTGCTGGCCGCGGCTGCCTCCGCCGGCACGGGCGTGTTCCAGTACCAGGGCAAGATGATTGACGGTCCGATCCTCAAGCACGCCGAGGCCACCCTCCGCCGCGCGGGCCGCTAGGGCTCAGAGGGATTCGTTGCCCGGGCACCGTGGTGGGTGCGCGGGCCCGGGCGTCTTTGGCGGCGCCGCGGTTGTCGTGTGCCCGGGCCTCGTCGATTAGCCAAAAATGGCCGCTATGCCAGGTCCTATTGCGGCCATCTGTGGCGAATGGGGAATCGTCGGAGCACATCTTGGTGCCAGGACCGAGCCGCGGGGTGTCCCGGCGGCCACGGGGTGTAACAACGACCGCCGTGGGTCCAAGGCCGGCCCGGGGTGTGCGTGGACCGCGCTGCCCCCGGCCCAGACCTCCTCGATTAGCCAACGACGGTCGTTATGACACGTCCCATAGCGGCCATCTGTGGCAAATGGCCCTCGGCGGCAGCGCGGATCCCCGAGCCTGAACTCCGAAGGATGGGCATGTCCACCCGGACCAGTCGAGGCGGAGCATGCTCAGCGCTTCCACTGGTACCTGTTCTCCGGCCGGCCCGCGGCTCCGTACCTTGGGGTGAGCCGGGCATAGCCGTTGACCACCAGGTACTCGAGGTAGCGGCGGGCACTGACCCTGGAGAGCCCCATCCGCAGCGCCAGACCCGCCGCGGAAACATCCTCCGGGCTGGCCTGCAGCGCCTCAATGACCGCGTCGAGGGTAGGCCGGGACAACCCCTTGGGCAGCCGCGGCGCCGGGCTTCCCGCAGGACCAGCGGACTGTGGCGCCGACTCGGAAGCGTCCACACCTTCAGCCGCCGCGACGCGGGGTGCCGGTGCCACCAACCGGTCGATGCGTGCCTGGTCCAGTGGGCCCGCGGCCGCCCCGGCGACCAGTTCGTCGCGCAGCAGGACGTAATCGTCCAGCCGCTCGTTCAGGGCCTGCGAGGTGAAGGGCTTGACCAGGTAATGCAGCACGCCGCCGGCCATCGCCGAGCGCACCGTCTCCAGCTCGCGCGACGCCGTGATGACCAGGACGTCGACAGCCTGGCTTGGTCGGTTTCGGAGCCCCTGCAGCACGTCCAGTCCGGACATGTCGGGCAGATGGATATCGAGCAGGACAAGCTCGGGCAGCAGCTCCGCCGCAAGGTCCAGTCCCTGCTGCCCGGTGTGCGCCGTGCCGACGACGTCGAAGCCACCGCGCGCCAGCAGGAAGCCGTGGTGGATCCCCGCCACTGCCACGTCATCGTCAATGATGAGGGTGCGTATGCCGCTCATGGTCGTTCCAGTACCTCCTCTTGTGTCTTGGCCCCGCCGGTCGGCAGCCCCGCCGTCGCAAGCCCGCCCGCCGGAACCCCGTCTGCCGTCGCAACCCCCGCCGTCTTGAAAACTACGGTAAAGCAGGCACCGCCCAGTTCTGAACGCGTTACCGCGGCGCTGCCGCCCCGTCGGCGGGCCACGCGCTGCACCAGCGCCAGGCCCAGGCCGCGGGTGTTGATGCCGTCCGGCTTCTTACTGGTTACCCCGGCCTCGAACACCGCTTCCCGCTCGGCCTCCGCTACGCCCGGACCCTCGTCCTCTACGGTGAGAGTCCGCCGGCCTCCTGGTGCCTCAGCCAGGGCGACGGCGATCGTGCTGTCGTAGCCAGCGGCGTCCACGGCGTTATCGAGCAGGTTGCCCAGCACGGTGATGACGTCGTCGGTGCCGTCGGGGGAGCACACGGAATCCGGCGCCACGACAATGTCGATGCCGCGCTCCGCGCAGACCGTGGACTTGGCGATCAACAGGGCCCGGACGCCGTCGTCGGTGATCCCCGGAGCGAGCGGCCGGTTCACGAACGCGGCATCGTCATGGCTGCGGCCCAGGTACTCCACCGCCTTGGACTGCTCGCCGAGTTCCAGCAGCCCGGAGATTACGTGCAGCTTGTTGGCGAACTCGTGCGCCTGGGCCCGGAGCGCCTGCGTCACGTCCAGGGCGCCGTCGCGGTCGCGCAGCATGGTGTGCAGCTCGGTCCGGTCGCGCAGGATCAGGACCTTGCCCACCTCGCGGCCGTCCACGGTGGCCGAGTTGACCTTGCCCAGCAGGATCCGTTCCCCGGAGAGCACCAGTTCCTCGGTGCTGGACCCGGCCGAGAGGAGGCGGTGGATGCCGGGCTCCAGCGAGGCGGTGGCGGCGGTGCCAAGGATCTCCTCGCCGACGCCGAGAAGCCGGCGGGCTTCGTCGTTCACCAGCGCCACCCTGCCCTCGGCGTCGACCGCCACCAGGCCCTCGCCGAGGCCGTGCAGCATGGCATCGCGGGTTTCCAGCAGGGCGGCGATGTCCTCGGGCTCGAGCTTGTAGATGCGCCGCCAGACCAGCTTCGAAACATACATGGCGCCCAGCGAACTGAGCAGTGCGGCCCCGAGCAGCCAGCCGAAAAGCAGCGGGAGGTCCTCGTTCAGGTCCGCCGCCAGGGTGCTTTCCAGCACACCCACCGACGCGGAACCGATCACCGTACCGGCGCGGTCAAAGATGGGAACTTTCACCCGCCAGGACTCGCCCAGGGTCCCCGTCTGGGTGCCCACGTAGATGTCACCGGACAGCGGCACCGAGGGATCGGTGGAGACGTGCTTGCCGATCTCCTCCGGGTTCGGGTGTGACTGCCGCACGCCGTTGCGGTCCGTCACCACCACGTAGGTGACGTTGGAGGCCTGGCGGATGACCTCGGCGATCGGCTGGATGGTCTGGGCCGGGGACTCGGTGCGGAAGGCGGAGATAACGGAGGGCAGCCGGGCCACGCTTTCGGCCACGCCGATCAGGCGGCCCTTGTACGCGTCGCGGAGCTGTTGTTCCTGCATCCGGATCGTCACGGCGCCCACCACGGTGAGGACGGCCAGGACGATCCCAAGCTGGAGGGCAACCAGCTGGAAGCGCAGCGGAATCCTGTGAAACATGTCACAAGTCTCCCATTCGGCGGCGCTGCGGCCCGCCGGATGACGCCTTCCCGCCGTGACCAATATGACCACTACTACCTCTACGTCCGAATACTGTTCCCGGCCCCGCGCCGCCCCTACGGTCGCAGAAGTGATTCCAATGATGTGCATCACATTCGTACAAGGAGAGATAATGACGTCCCACCTCAACTTCACCCGCAGGGCAGCCCTCACCGCAGGCGCAGCCGGCCTCGCGCTCGCCATGTCTGCCTGCGCCGGCGGCGGGGCCGCCACCGGTTCCAGCGGGGACTCGGTCAAGAAGCTCAGCATCATCGTTCCCGCCAACCCGGGCGGCGGCTGGGACCAGACCGGCCGCGCCATCCAGGCCGACCTGCAGTCCAACAAGCTCGTCTCCTCGGCCCAGGTGACCAACATCGGTGGCGGCGGCGGAACCAACGGCCTGGCCAAACTCGCCACCGAAAAGGACGCCAACACCCTCATGGTGATGGGCTACGTCATGGTCGGCGCGGTGGAGACCAACGGTGCGAAGACCCGCCTCGAGGACACCACCCCGATCGCCCGCCTGACCGAGGAGCCCCTCGTACTCGTGGTGCCGGCGTCCTCGAAGTACCAGACCGTGCAGGACCTCGTCGCAGACATCAAGGCCAACGGCAAGGGCGTCGCCATCACGGGCGGCTCCGCTGGCGGCGCCGACCACATCCTGGCCGGCCAGATCCTGAAGTCCCAGGGCGTCGAGCCGGAGAAGCTGAACTACATCGGCTACTCGGGCGGCGGCGAATCCATCGCGGCGCTGCTCGGCAACAAGGTCCAGGCCGGCATCTCCGGCATCGGCGAATACGCGGAGCAGGTCAAGGCCGGCAAGGTCCGCGCGCTCGCCGTCTCCGGCAAGGCCGAAGTTCCCGCGCTGCCGGGCATCAAGCCGCTCAAGGACCAGGGCATCGACGTCGTGCTGACCAACTGGCGCGGAGTCGTGGCACCCGGCTCCATCGACGATGCCCAGCGAACCAAGCTGACCGAACTCGTCACCAAGCTGCACGATTCCGAAGCCTGGAAGTCCACCCTGAAGAAGAACAACTGGGATGACGCCTTCCTCGCCGGCGACGGTTTCAAGACCTTCCTCACCGAGGACATCACCAAGGTCAAGACCACCCTGACGCAGATCGGCCTGGTCAAGTAACAATGTCTTCGCAAGCTCTTACGCCCACCAGGCGGCCGACAGGGGAGATTCTTTTCGCCCTGTTGTTCGTGAGCGTGGGCGCGGCAGGGCTCCTGGCGGCGGGATCCATTCCGGTCCCGCCGTCGGAGACCGGCATCGGCCCCCGGGCTTTCCCCTACATCGTGTGCAGCATGCTGGTGCTGGTCGGCGCTGGAATTGTCGTCCAGGTCCTGCGCGGCAAGGTCGGCCAGGCCGAGGAAGGCGAGGACCTCGATGTCACAGCCAAGACGGACTGGATTGCCCTGGCCAAGCTCGTCGGCTTCGTGGTGCTCCACATCTTCCTGATCGAACCGGCGGGCTGGCCCGTGGCTGCGGCCGTGCTGTTCAGCGGATCCGCGTGGACCCTGGAGGCCAAGCCGCTCTGGAAGGCCATCCTGGTCTCGGTGATCATGGCCCTCGTGCTGCAGTACGTCTTCGGCGGCCTGCTGGGCGTCTCACTCCCGCCGGGCCCGCTGCTTGAGGGGGTGCCGTTCTTCCATGGATAGCTTCATGCTCCTGCTCGAGGGGTTCACGACGGCGCTCCAACCGGTCTACCTGCTCTACGCCCTGGGCGGCGTGTTCGTCGGCACCGCCGTCGGCGTGCTGCCCGGCATCGGCCCCGCCATGACGGTGGCCCTGCTGATGCCGATCACCTACGCGCTGGACCCGGCGGCGGCCTTGATCGTCTTCGCCGGGATCTACTACGGCGGCATGTACGGCGGCTCCACCACGTCCATCCTGCTCAACACCCCTGGCGAATCCTCCTCGATCGTCACGGCGCTGGAGGGCAACAAGATGGCGAAGGCCGGCAGGGGAGCGGCGGCGCTGGCGACGGCGGCGATCGGCTCGTTCATCGCCGGCACCATCGCCACCGTGCTGCTGTCCTTCCTCGCCCCGGTGGTGGCCGAACTCGCCGTCGGCCTCGGCCCGGTGGACTACGTGGCGCTGATGGTGGTGGCCTTCCTGACCGTGGGTGCACTGCTTGGGGCCTCGGTGCTGCGCGGGCTGGCCTCACTGGCCCTGGGGCTGTTCATCGGCCTGATCGGCATTGACGACAGCACCGCCCAGCAGCGATTCACCTTCGACAACCCCAACCTGGTGGACGGCATCGACATGGTGCTGGTGGCGGTGGGACTCTTCGCCCTCGGCGAGGCGCTGTACGTGGCGTCCAAGCTGCGGCACGGGCCGGTCGAGGTGATCCCGGTCAGCAAAGGCAAGAACGCCTGGCTGTCCAAGGAGGACTGGAAGCGTTCCTGGAAGCCGTGGCTGCGCGGAACCTTCATCGGCTTCCCGATCGGCACCGTACCGGCCGGCGGCGCGGATGTGTCCACCTTCCTGTCCTACGCGGCCGAGCGGAGGCTCGCGAAGGGCGCCCACAAGTCGCAGTTCGGCAAGGGCGCGATCGAGGGCGTCGCCGGACCGGAGGCGGCCAACAACGCCGCCGCCGCCGGTGTCCTGGTGCCGCTGTTGACCCTCGGCATCCCGACGACGGCCACCGCCGCCATGATGCTGACGGCATTCCAGCGCTACCAGATCCAGCCCGGACCGCTCCTGTTCGAAAACCAGGGCGCCCTGGTCTGGACCCTGATCGCCTCGCTGTACGTGGGCAACTTGATGCTGCTGGTGCTCAACCTGCCACTCGTGGGCCTCTGGGTGAAGATCCTGCAGATTCCGCGGCCCTTCCTGTACGCCGGCATCCTGGTCTTCGCCGCGCTCGGCGCGTTCTCGGTGAACTTCTCGCCGAGTGACGTCGGCGTCCTGCTAGTGGTGGGCATCCTCGGCTACTTCATGCGCCGCTACGGCTACCCCGTGGCGCCCATGGTGGTGGCGATGATCCTGGGCCCGATGTTCGAGGTGCAACTGCGGCGCTCGCTGCAACTCTCCCAGAACGACCCCTCGGCCCTGTTCTCCACCCCGTTCGCCGTTGTGGTCTACGCGACCATGGCGCTGATCTTCCTGGGTTCCTGGTGGCTGCGCCGCCGGCAGGCCGCCCTGGAAGCGGTGGCGGAGAAGGAGTCCGTGTCCGTCTGAGCGATCGAAATGACAGATCACGGCAGTGTTTCCAGCAAACACTGCCGTGATCTGTCGCTTGGCGCGGAAGGACAGGAGGAAGGACCGGGCACGGGCCGGGTGCGGGATACTGGAACCATGCAGCCGCGCAGAATCGTCCTCCTCGGATCCACCGGGTCCATTGGTACCCAGGCCATCGACGTCGTCGACGGCGCCCCGCACCGCTTCGAGATCGTGGCCCTCAGCGCCGGCGGAGGCAACCTGGAACTCCTCGCCCGGCAGGCCGTGCACACCCGGGCCCGGGCGATCGGCATCGCCGGCGGGGACGCCGCGGCCCTGCAACAGTTGATCGACGACGCCGCCCGCGCGGCCGGCGTCAGCGGCTACCGTCCGGAGATCATCACCGGACCCGACGCCTCCACCCGGATCGCGGAAATCCCGGCCGACGTCGTGCTCAACGGCATCACCGGTTCGATCGGGCTTGCCCCCACCCTGGCCGCGCTCAAGTCCGGCGCGACGCTGGCGCTGGCGAACAAGGAATCCTTGATCGTGGGCGGCGCGCTGGTCAAGGCGGCCGCGCGCGAAGGGCAGATTGTCCCGGTCGACTCCGAACACTCCGCCATCGCCCAGTGCCTGCGCTCCGGCACCGCGGCCGAGGTGGACCGGCTGGTGCTGACCGCTTCCGGTGGCCCGTTCCGAGGCATGACCCGGGATCAGCTCCACGACGTCACGCCGCAGGATGCCCTGGCCCACCCCACCTGGGACATGGGACTGATGGTCACCACCAATTCCGCGAGCCTGGTCAATAAGGGCCTGGAGGTCATCGAGGCCCACCTGCTCTTCGACATCCCCTTGGACAGGATCGACGTCGTGGTCCACCCGCAGTCGGTGGTCCACTCCATGGTCCAGTTCGTGGACGGGTCCACCATCGCGCAGGCCTCGCCGCCGGACATGCGCCTGCCCATCGCCCTGGGCCTGGGCTGGCCGGACCGGGTGGCCGGCGCCGCGCGGCCCTGCGACTGGAGCAAGGCCACCAGCTGGACCTTCGAGCCGCTGGACACCCTGGCCTTCCCCGCCGTCGGACTGGCCAAAGACGCGGCCGGGCGGGGGAGCACCTTCCCGGCCGTCTTCAATGCGGCCAACGAGGAAGCCGTGACGGCCTTCCACGCCGGCCGGATCCGCTTCACCGATATTGTCGATACCATCGAAGCCGTCCTCAGTGAGCATTCAGGATCCTCCGGGCTGACGGTCGAATCCGTGCTGGATGCTGAACAGTGGGCACGTGCGCGGACGCTTGAGCGTTTGTCCGTGGGAAGTGCCTAAGAAGCAGCCGACCAATGGCCAGGAAGTAGCAAGCCCAGCATGAGCCCCGTAGTCCTCTTTATCCTCGGCGTCGTCTTCGTCGTGATCGGCATAGCCGTGTCCATCGCCCTGCACGAGGTGGGGCACCTGGTCCCGGCCAAGCTCTTCAAAGTGCGCGTCACGAAGTACATGATCGGATTCGGACCCACCCTCTGGTCCAAGCGCCGGGGCGAAACCGAGTACGGCTTCAAGGCGATCCCGCTGGGCGGCTTTGTCTCCATGATCGGCATGTATCCGCCGAACAAGACCGACGGCAGCGTCCGGCCCTCCAGTACCGGCATGTTCCAGTCCCTCGCCTCCGACGCCCGGTCCCTGGCGCATGAAGAAATCGGTCCCGAGGACGGGAACCGGGTCTTCTACCGGCTGCCGGTCTGGAAGAAAATCATCATCATGCTCGGCGGTCCCGCGATGAACCTGCTGATCGGCCTGGCGCTGACCGCCGTGCTGCTGATGGGCTTCGGGGTTTCCGAGTCCACCACCACCATCGCCGACGTCTCCAAATGCCAGGTCAAGGCAGGCGAGACCGTGGATCCCAATTCCGCCGACTGCAAGCCCACCCCCGCCGCCGCAGCCGGCCTCAAACCGGGCGACCGCATCACTTCCTTCGACGGCAAGGCTGTCACCAACTGGGAGGAGCTCACCGGCTGGATCCGCGCCTCGGCCGGCAAACAGGTCAGCGTCACCGTGGAGCGCGACGGCGCCCCCGTCGCCACCACGGTCACCCCGGTGCTGTCCTCGCGCCCGGTCGTCGGCTCGGACGGACGCCAGGCCAAGGACGCCGACGGCAAGCTCCAGTACCAGGACGTCGGTTTCCTCGGCATCGGCGCCCAGACCGCGCTCGTGCAGCAGCCGGCCTCGTCCGTGCTGCCGATGGCCGGCGAGAACATCAAGCAGATCGCCGGCGTCGTCGTGAACCTCCCGGCCCGCGTGGCCGGCGTGGCGCAGGCCGCCTTCAGCGAGGAGCCCCGCGACCCCAACGGCCCCATCAGCGTCGTCGGGGTGGGCCGGGTGGCCGGCGAGGTCGCCGCCATGGAGCAGGTTCCGTTGCAGAGCCGGGTGGCGGCCCTGGTGGGCTTGCTGGCCGGACTCAACTTCGCGCTGGCTGTGTTCAACCTCGTCCCGCTGCTGCCGCTCGACGGCGGCCACGTGGCCGGGGCGCTGTACGAGGGGGCCCGCCGGCAGATCGCCAGGCTGCTCGGGCGGCCGGATCCCGGCGCGTTCGACATCGCTAAGCTGCTGCCGGTGACCTACGTGGTGGCTGTGCTGCTGATGGGCATGGGCGCGCTGCTGATCTACGCGGATATCGTCAAGCCGGTCAACCTCTTCGGCTAGCCACACCGCCCGGCCCCGGGTCAACCGAAGACGGCAGTTTCTTCACAGTTAGCTTATTTCGGCTGATTATAGATAATCAGTTGTAAATGGTTGATTCATCGGAATCAGCCGCCTAGGGTTGGGGCTATGTACGTGATGACCATCGATCAGCGCGGCAGCAGCAACGACGTGGACCGTGTCCCCGGGCTGCTGGCGGAAGTGGCGAAGCTTTGCCCCGACGCACGCTTCGAGCGCTCCGTCGGAGACGAGATCCAGGGGGTGCTGGAGCATCCCGGCCCGGTGGTGGAGCTCGCCCTGCACGCGCTCCGCAGCGGGCACTGGTACGTGGGCATCGGCGTCGGACCCGTGGAGCTCCCGCTGCCTGCGAGCCCGCGGGAAGGGGCGGGTCCGGCCTTCGTGGCGGCCCGCGCCGCCGTGGAGCGGGCCAAGGCGGCGTCCTCCCACGTCCCGCTCGCCGTCGTTTCCGGCGGCCGCCCGCGGGGGAGCGCCGCCGGCTCGGCGGAAGAGCCGCCGGGCGCCACGGAGTGCGCCAATGCGGAGGCGGTGCTGCGGCTGATCGGACGCGTTGTTCAGGACCGCACCGCTGCGCAGTGGAAAGTGGTCGACGCGCTGCGGGGCCTCAGGCAGGGACAAGCCGAAGCGCACGGGACGCAGAAGATCGCCGCATGGCAACTCGGAATCACCGAACAATCGGTGAGTCGCGCCCTGCTCCGCTCCGGCTGGCAGGAAGAATGGGCGGCGAGGCCCGCGGCGGAAATGCTGCTGGCCCTGGCCCACGGCCTGACCACCGGGACGGAGACCGCCGCCAGGCAGAACCCAGCCCGGCAAGACCATAGCGAAGGAGCCCGGTGAACGCCCTCTGGATCACGCTGGCCCTGCTGATTTCCGGGTTCGGCGGCTGGCCGGTCACCGCCCTCGTCTTCCGGCTCGCCCGGACCATCGATGACCGCTCGGACAGCCGCGCCGACGCTGCCGCCGGCTCCCTGCACACCGCGGATGACCCGGCCGGGGCGGTCGACGGCGACATCACCCTGCCTGCGGAGGAGCCTGCGGGGGTGGGCGCGGCTGCGGTCGCCCTGCCCGCGGAGCACGGCGCCGTCACCCCGGCCCCAACCGACGGCGCCGGGCCGGCTCCCGCGGTTCCCGGAGCCGGCACGCGGATCCTGCGCGGCGGCGCGATCATCGGCGTGCTCGAGCGCCTGGCAGTTTGCCTGGCCATCCTGACCGGCCAGCCCGTCGCGATCGCCTATGTTGTCGCGATCAAGGGGCTCGGACGCTTCGCCGAACTGAAGGAAACGCCGGTGGCCGCGGAGCGGTTCATCATCGGCACCCTCACCTCGCTGCTGTGGGCGGCGGGGGTCGCGGCCCTGGTCAAGGTCCTCTTCCTCGGCTGAAAGTAATGGTCCCCACGGACGCCGGGACCGAACACGCTCGCCCTGCGGGCCGGAGGCCTGCTGTAGCCGGGCATCTTCGCCGACGGGAACGGACCTGGGCGGATGGGAACCCGGCGGGCAGGGCGATAGGGTATCTCTATGACTGTTTTTGCTGTTGAGTACGTTTTCGATGCCGAATCCGCCGAAATCCGCGACGCCACCCGGCCCGCGCACCGCGAATGGACCGCAGCACTCGCGCAGGAGGGGACCCTCCTCGCCAGCGGCCCTTACACGGATGGCGCCGGCGCCCTGCTGCTCTTCAAGGCTGCCGACGAGCAGGCCCTCAACGAACTCCTCAAGCAGGATCCCTACGCCGGTACCGGTGCCGTCTCCGGCACCCGCACGATGGCCTGGGCGCCGGTGACCGGCCTCCTGGCCGGCCACGCAGCCTAGCCTCTTACCGCCCACCCGCCATCGATTTTTCGACCTAGAATTCGATTCACAGAGGAGTCCATGTGACCTCGGTCAGCCTGGGAATGCCGTCGGCACCGCCCCCCGTTCTTGCCCCGCGCCGGAAGACCCGCCAGATCAAGGTGGGCTCGGTCGGCGTCGGCTCCGACTCGCCGATCAGCGTGCAATCGATGACGACGACGCCCACCACGGACATCAACGCCACCCTGCAGCAGATCGCCGAACTGACGGCCTCCGGCTGTGACATTGTCCGTGTTGCCTGCCCGTCCGCGGACGACGCCGAGGCCCTGCCGATCATTGCCAAGAAGTCGCAGATCCCGGTGATCGCGGACATTCATTTCCAGCCGAAGTACGTGTTCGCCGCGATCGAGGCGGGCTGCGCGGCAGTCCGCGTGAACCCGGGCAACATCCGTAAGTTCGACGACCAGGTCAAGGAAATTGCCCGCGCGGCCAAGGACCACGGCACCTCCATCCGAATCGGCGTCAACGCCGGCTCGCTGGAGCCGGGCATCCTGAAGAAGTACGGCAAGGCCACGCCGGAAGCCCTGGTGGAATCCGCCGTCTGGGAGGCCTCGCTGTTCGAAGAGCACGGCTTCCACGACTTCAAGATCTCGGTCAAGCACAACGACCCCGTCATCATGGTGGCCGCCTACGAAATGCTGGCGGAAAAGGGCGACTGGCCGCTGCACCTCGGCGTCACCGAGGCGGGCCCGGCGTTCCAGGGCACCATCAAGTCCGCCACGGCCTTCGGCGCGCTGCTCTCCCGCGGCATCGGCGACACCATCCGGGTTTCCCTCTCCGCACCCCCGGTCGAGGAAATCAAGGTGGGCAACCAGATCCTGCAGTCCCTGAACCTGCGCCCGCGCAAGCTCGAGATTGTCTCCTGCCCGTCCTGCGGCCGTGCCCAGGTGGACGTCTACACGCTGGCCGAGCAGGTCACGGCCGGACTGGAAGGCATGGAAGTTCCGCTGCGCGTCGCCGTCATGGGCTGCGTCGTAAACGGACCCGGCGAGGCCCGGGAAGCGGACCTCGGCGTGGCGTCCGGCAACGGCAAGGGCCAGATCTTCGTAAAGGGCGAGGTCATCAAGACTGTCCCCGAAGACCAGATTGTTGAGACACTGATCGAAGAGGCCATGCGTCTCGCTGAAGAGATGGGGGAGTCCGATGGCGAAGATGCTGTCCCGGGTAGCCCCGTGGTTAGCGTCTCGTAGGGACGGCGCCGCAGCCGGCGCTCCTGCGGGTGTGACTGTCAGGGTGCTGGCGGGCGCGGATACCCGTGCCCTGCTGGACCTAGCCCGGCAGGACGCCGTCGCCAACGTCTTTATCCTTTCCCACCTCGAGACCGCGGGGACGGCGTCGCCCACCGCCGGGGGTGCCAGCATCTTCGGCGTGTTCGACGGCGACGTACTGATCGGCGCCTGCTGGGCCGGTGCCAACCTGGTCCCGGTGCAGCTGGATGCGGAACTGGCGCCCGCGGTGGCGGCGGTTGCGCACCGGACAGGCCGCCGCTACGCCTCCATCTTCGGCCCGGCCGAGGCGGTCATGGCGCTCTTCGCCGCGCTGGACGAGCTGGGCCACTCCGCCCAGGAAATCCGCAGCGAGCAGCCCCTCCTGACCATCAGCGGGACGCCTGCCATCGAGCCCAACCCCGCACTTGGTTTTGGCCGTCTCGCCGACTTTGACCGGATCCTGCCCGCCTGCGCGGCCATGTTCGAGGAAGAAGTCGGCTATTCGCCCTACCTGGGCGGCCGCGAATACTACAGCCGGCGGGTCAAGGGCCTGATCCGGGCCGGCCATTCCCTGGTCCACCTGGGGCCGGACGGCGAGGTGGTGTTCAAGGCCGAGCTCGGCGCGGTGACTCCCGAGGTCACACAGGTACAGGGCGTCTGGATGAATCCGGCGTTCCGCGGACGCGGCCTGAGTGCCGGCTACATGGCCGCCGTCGTGATCCTCGCCCAGACCCTGGCGCCCGTCACAAGCCTGTACGTCAATGACTTCAACACCCGCGCCCGCGCCAGCTACGAGCGCGTCGGTTTCCGCCAGGTGGGTACTTTTGCCACCGTTCTCTTCTAGACATATTTGTGACAGTCACTTGTGACAGAAATGTGGTTGGGGACTCTTGTTTTTGCGACGGGGATCACATACGTTTTAGCTAGCCGCGCCAAGCAGGCGCGTGCGGTCTCAGGGGGAAACCGCGGGCTGCGGGGGCAGGGCGATTAGCCAACCCGCCAGCCTTGGACTTAGCGGCACTGGGGTCGCAGGGGCCACGCCATCACTGGATGACCAGCCGGAAACGGCCAGGGGCTTCCGTGCCATGGCGTGGCTCTTCCATTTCCGGAAGCAAACCCGGTGGGCGGCTTGGCGGTAGATTAGTCTCTGGACAATTTCGTACCTACCCAGTCCGCCCGCACTTCCTCAGAAACGGATACCTCCCAGTGGTCCTTCGACTCTCAAAGCTGTTCCTGCGCACCCTGCGTGAAGACCCCGCCGACGCCGAAGTGGCCAGCCACCGGCTTTTGGTCCGAGCCGGCTACATCCGCCGCGCTGCCCCGGGCATCTACACGTGGCTCCCGCTGGGGTTGAGCGTGCTGCGCCGGGTGGAGCAGATCATCCGTGAAGAAATGACCGCGATCGGCGCGCAGGAAGTCCACTTCCCGGCGCTGCTGCCGAAGGAGCCCTACGAGGCGACCAACCGCTGGACCGAGTACGGCGAGGGCATTTTCCGGCTCAAGGACCGCAAGGGCAACGACTACCTGCTCGCGCCCACGCATGAGGAAATGTTCACCCTGCTGGTCAAGGACCTGTACTCCTCGTACAAGGACCTGCCGCTGAGCATCTACCAGATCCAGAACAAGTACCGCGACGAGGCGCGCCCCCGGGCAGGTCTGCTGCGCGGCCGCGAGTTCATCATGAAGGACTCCTACTCCTTCGACGTGGACGACGCCGGCCTGGACGCGAGCTATGCCGCACACCGCGCCGCCTACCTGAAGATCTTCGAGCGCCTCGGCCTCGAGGTCGTCCCGGTCACCGCGACGGCCGGCGCCATGGGCGGGTCCAAGAGCGAGGAATTCCTGCACCCGACCGAGATCGGCGAGGACACCTTCGTGCGCTCGGCCGGCGGCTACGCGGCCAACGTCGAAGCCGTCACCACCGTGGTGCCGGAGGAGATCGACTTCTCCAACGCCCCGGCCGCGGAGGTCCGCGACACCCCGGACACCCCGACGATCGAAACGCTCGTTGACGCCGCCAACGCCCTGGCACCCCGCAGCGACGCCGACGGCGGCGCCTGGACCGCGGCCGACACGCTCAAGAACGTGGTCCTCGCCGTCACGCTGCCCACCGGCGAACGCCAGCTCGTCGTCATCGGCGTCCCCGGCGACCGCGGCGTCGACCTCAAGCGCGTCGAAGCGAACATTGGCGCCTTCCTGCCTATCGGCGGCGAAATCACGCTCGAGGCAGCCAACGAGGAAGACCTCAAAAAGCAGTCCCTCCTGGTCAAGGGCTACATCGGCCCCGGGCTCTCCCTGGACGCGCCGCTGCTCGGCGCCGAAGCCGCCTCGAAGCTCCTCTACCTCGTCGACCCCCGCGTCGTCCGCGGCACCGCCTGGATCACCGGCGCCAACGAGGCCGGCAAGCACGTCTTCGGCCTGGTCGCCAGCCGTGACTTTGGCTGGGACGGCGTGATCGAAGCCACCGAGGTGCGCGCCGGCGACGAGGCCCCGGACGGTTCCGGCCCGCTGGAGACCGCCCGCGGCATCGAAATGGGCCACATCTTCCAACTCGGACGCAAGTACGCCGAGGCCCTGGACTTGAAGGTCCTGGACCAGAACGGCAAGCAGGTCGTCGTGACCATGGGTTCCTACGGCGTGGGCGTCACCCGTGCCGTGGCCGCACTGGCCGAATCCAACCACGATGACAAGGGCCTCGTCTGGCCCCGCGCCGTCGCCCCGGCCGACGTCCACGTCGTCGCTGTCGGCCGCGGCGAGGAAATCTTCGCCGCCGCCGAGCAGCTGGCCCTTGAGCTGGAGGCCGCCGGCCTTGAGGTCATCTACGATGACCGGCCCAAGGTATCCCCGGGCGTCAAGTTCGGCGACGCCGAGCTGGTGGGCGTCCCGACCATCCTCGCCGTCGGGCGCGGGCTGGTGGACGGCGTCGTGGAGATCAAGGACCGCCGCAGCGGCAGCGCCGAGAACGTGGCCGTGGACAAGGCCGTTGATTACGTGGTCAACGCCGTCCGCAACAACTGACCCGCCCCGGCGTTGCAGGGTATGGTCTCCGGCCTTGAGTCAATCCAGCTCGCCACGCTCATCCTCGTGGTGGTGGCCGGGTTCGCCGCCGGCTGGGTGGATGCCGTGGTGGGCGGCGGCGGGCTGATCCAGTTGCCGGTCATGCTGCTGGTCCCCGGGATCAGCCCAGTGCAGGCACTGGCGACCAACAAGATGGGCTCCATCTTCGGCACCACCACCAGCGCGGTCACGTTCTACCGCCGCGTCGGCCCGGACCTGCGCACAGCGGTGCCGATGGCCGTGATCGCGCTGGCCGGCAGCTTCGGCGGGGCGGTGCTGGCGGCGACCCTGCCGGCGAGCGTGTTCAAGCCCATCATCGTGGCGGCGCTGGTGGCCGTCGCGCTGTTCACTGCCTTCCGGCCCAACGTGGGGGAGCTGACCCAGCTTCGTCACGACGGCCACCGGCACTATGTCGTGGCCTGCCTGATCGGCGGCGTGATCGGCTTCTACGACGGCATGATCGGCCCCGGCACAGGATCCTTCCTGATCATCGCGCTGGTCTCCGCGATGGGCTACGCCTTCCTCGAGGCAAGCGCCAAGGCCAAGATCGTCAACATGGCCACCAACGCCGGCGCCCTGATGTTCTTCCTGCCGCACGGTTCGCTGCTGTGGGGCCTCGGCCTTGTCCTGGGCGCCGCGAACATGGCCGGCGGCTACCTCGGCGCCCGGACCGCCGTCAGCCGCGGCAGCAAATTCATCCGGATCGTCTTCCTGGTGGTGGTCGCCGCGCTGATCATCAAACTCGGCTCCGACGTCTGGCACGACACCTTCGGGTAGTGCCGGGCGGACCGGGCCCGGATGGCGCGCAGGACTGCCGCGGGCCCGGGCGCGGGCGTAGCATGCAGCTATGTCAGCACCCGAAGAGCGTTATCGCGACGCCCTGGCGGCCGCCGCCCGGCATGCCCGCGCGTGGCTGGAGAGCCAGGACACCCGGCCCGTCGGCCCTAGGACGACGGCGGCCGGACTCGCCGCCGACTTCGGCGGACGGCTGCCCCGGGTCGGCATGCCGGCCACGGAGGTGGTGGACTACCTAGCGACGAAAGCCGAACCCGGGCTGATGGCCATGCCCTCCGGGCGGTTCTTCGGCTGGGTGATCGGCGGCACCCTGCCGGCCGCGCTGGCGGCGGACTGGCTGGTCAGCGCCTGGGACCAAAACGCCGTCCTGCGTTTCGCCACCCCTGCCACGGCGGCCATCGAGGAGGCCGCCGGTGCCTGGCTGCTCGAACTGCTGGGGCTTCCCGAAGAATCCGACGTCGGCTTCGCCACCGGCGCCACGATGGCCAACTTCACCGGCCTGGCTGCGGCGCGGTGGCGCCTGATGGCCGACGCCGGCTGGGACCTCGACGCCGACGGCCTCGCCGGCGGACCCAAGATCCACTGCTTTGTGGGCCAGGAACGGCACGACACGATCGACCTGGGCCTGCGGTACCTGGGCCTGGGCCGGCCCACGGTGGTCCCGGCCGACCGGCAGGGCCGCATCGACCCGGCGGCACTCGGCGCCGCCCTGGACCGCGCCGCAGCAGAGGCGGCGGGACGGGTTCCGCTGCTGGTCTGCCTACAGGCCGGCAACCTGCATTCGGGCGCCTTCGACCCGTTCCGTGAGGCCATTGCCGTTGCCAAGGAGCACGGCGCCTGGGTGCACGTGGACGGAGCCTTCGGACTGTGGGCCGCCGCCGTCCCCGAACTCGCCGCCCTCACCGATGGGCTGCAGGACGCCGATTCCTGGGGCACCGACGCGCATAAGACCCTCAATGTGCCCTACGACTGCGGCATCGCGGTGGTCCGGGATGCGCAGGCGTTGCGCTCGGCCATGGGCGCGCACACCAGCTACCTGATCCAGGCTGCGGACGGCGCGCCGGACCCCTTCGAGACAGTTCCCGAGCTGTCCCGCCGGGCCCGCGGGGTGCCGGTCTGGGCGGCGCTCAAATCGCTCGGCCGGGACGGCGTCGCCGCGCAGGTGCGGGGCCTGGTGGGCCGTGCCCGCGAACTGGCGGAGCGGCTCGCCGCACTCGACGGCGTCGAGGTGCTGAATGACGTCAAGTACACCCAGGTCTCGCTGGCCTTTGGCGACGACGCCACCACGCGCGCCGTGACGGCCCGGATCATCGAGGAAGGACGCGTCTGGATGTCCGGCTCACGCTGGCAGGACCGGGACATCCTGCGGATCTCAGTGAGCAACTGGAGCACGGACGACGCCGATGTGGCAGCCGCCGTCGACGCCGTGCGCGCTGCCATGGCAGCGGTTCGGGGACAGCGCTAGGACTGGACCGGCCGGTGCATGGACTCGCCCGGCGCGGGCAGCTCCTGCGGGCCGGGCAGGTTCTCCAGGGTGTTCCCGGCGAGGCTGCTGGCCACCCAGAGCGAGCGGGCCAGGTCGCCGTCGTGGTTGGGTTTGGTCGCGTACCACAGGGCGTTGTCTACTTCACGGGCGAGCGCCCACTGGCGCGCGGTCTCGCCGTCGAGTCCCGCGGCCGAGCTGAAATCCAGGCAGCGCTGCAGCAGGGCCCCGCCGGCGCCGGCCCGGGGGAGTTCGGCCAAGCGGTTCCAAAGCAGCGGGGCCACGGCGAACTCCGCCTCGCCGATCATCGGTTGCGGATCGATCGCCTTGAAGTCGCCTGGTTTGAACTCCCCAGGCTTGGAGTCCCCGGGCGCCAGGGTTCCGGGCCAGGCCGGGGCGTCCGGCCGGGCGAGGATGTTCAGGAAGTGCAGGTCGGTGTGCACCAGTACGTCCGTCCCCGATCGCCGGCCGACGGCGCCTCGGGTCTGGCAGACTTCCAGGGCAGCTTCCAGCAGCCAGCGTGGGAAGGGCCGGCCCAGCCGTTCCCAGCTTTCCGGGAGTTCGTCGCTCCACTGCTCGGCACGGGCGGCCACATGGTCGAACTCGCGCCACTGCGGCCGATCGTCCGGCAGCAGGCTCAGCTGGCGTACCAGGCCGCCCCAGACGCCGGTGGCGAGCTCCAACGGAACGTCCTGCAGCGAGCGTTCGGCGTCGAGCCGCTCCAGCAACAGCGCCCCGGCGTCGGGATCGGATGCAAGGGCCAGTACGGCGCCCCGGCCGTCCCACAACGCCAGCGCATGTGGTTCGGCCAGGGCTTCCTCGTGCGGATAGGCAAGCTTCAGGACCGCCCCTGGGCCGGGCAGTTCGAGTCCGGTCCCGCCGTCGCCAGCGCGGCGCCGGACCGGGACCACGACGGCGCCATGGCCATGCCAGGGCAGGCTCCCCGGCGCGAGGTCCGGTTCGAGCTGCCATTGTTCCAGGCACCGCCCGATCAACCGGGGGAGGGACGCCAGCCACTCCCGGCCCTCCGCGCTGCCGCTGTAGCGCCGGGCGAGTGCGGGCGGGATCGGGACGGCTGGTGTCGTACTCATCGCCTCCAGCGTAGTGCGGGCGATCAGGCGGCGATGCCGCTGGCGCCCAGCCAGCTGCCGATCAGGAAGGTTGCCACGAGTGCCGCGGCGCCACCAATCACCACCCGGACGGCCGCCTTCAGCTTCGAGCCTCCGCCGATCCAGGCGCCGATGGCTCCGGTCGCCGCGAGTGCCACGAGCACGGCGGCGAAGGTCAGCGGAACACGGATATTCTCCGGCGGCAGCAGGATGGCCAGCATCGGCAGGATGGCACCGATCAGGAAGGCCATGGCGGACGCGAAGGCCGCGTGCCAAGGGCTGACGATGTCCGTCTCGTCGATGTGCAGTTCGGCGGACAGGTGCGCGGCGAGGGCATCGTGCGCGGTCAGCTCGGTGGCGACCTGGTGGGCCGTTTCCGGGCTCAGTCCCTTGCCCTGGTAGATCGCGGCCAGTTCGGCCAGTTCCTCTTCGGGCTGTTCCGCCAGTTCACGGCGCTCCTTCTCGACCAGCGCCTGCTGGCTGTCCTTCTGGCTGCTGACCGAGACGTACTCGCCGAGGGCCATCGAGATAGCGCCACCCACGACGCCCGCGGCGCCGGCAATGAGGATCGGCCCCGAATCCGTGGTCACACCGGCGACGCCGACCACGATCGCGGCGACCGAAACGATGCCGTCATTGGCGCCCAGGACGCCGGCGCGGAGCCAGTTGAGGCGATGCGCGATGTCGTTGTGGTGGGGCTCGTTGTCATGAAGGGCTGCTGTGCCGCTGGTTTCCATGCCTACAGCAAATCACCGGCGGGCACGGCTGACCAGTATTGGAAGGCTAAGCAAGGTAAGTCGCACCTTGCCTGTCGGCCGGCGTCAGCCCGCGGGCAGGGTGGGGAACGACGCCGGATCCACGGCCAGCCCAGGCGTCGGCCCCGGGTTGGCGCCCCAGGCTGCGGCTCGGCGCGCGGCGCCCAGTAGCCCGGAGACTGCCCACTTGCGGGTCTCGCCGTCGCTAAGGGCGACGAGATCCCCGTAGGCGGGCAGCGCGGCATTCTCGAGCGCGCCGAGGCCGGAAGCCGGGGACGCCAGGAAGCTTGGGTCCAGGGCATAGCCGGGTTCCCGCGGCGGGATCGGCGCGCAGTGCGACCGGCTCAGGGATTCCGCTCCGGAGAGCAGCGTCTCGTGCAGCGCGAGCTGCCCGGCGGCCGACTTGGCGGCAGCCCCGTCCAGTCGCGTCAGGGCCACCTGGTAGCCGTATACCGTCTCCAACTCAGCCCTGATAAGCGCCGCCAGGGCACCTGGCAGGCCCGCGCTACCGGAGGCGGCTTCAGTGTCGCCGCCAGCGGGCGCCGACGGCGGCGCGGTCGTTTCGGGGCAGGCCCCGGCGGAGGCGGCGTCCGGGGCAGGCTGCCCGGCGCCCGCCGCGGGGCTGGACACCGAACCCGCAGGGTCGGGGGCGCCGGCCGCGGCAGCGAGGGCGGACGACTGGAGCAGCTGCGCGGTTCCGACGGCGGCCAGCAGCCTGGCCGTCCCGCCGTCGGCCGTGGCGGCATCGGCGAGCCGTTGCCGGCCGCTCTTGGCGAGGTCCGCGGCGAGGGCGGCGGCGTCCGGCGCGACTGCAGAAGCCGACGCCGACGGCGTGGGTTCCGGCGCAGCCGACGGCGTGTGGGCGGGGCGCAGCAGGGCGCGGGCCTGGGTTGTCAGCAAACTCACAGTCCGAGTGACGGCCGTTCCCGCGCCGGCCGTGGCCGCCGGACGGCCGGCGCCGGCAGGGGCAGCACCCAGCTGCTCGCCGGCGGTCCGCAGGTGCAGGGCATCGGCCAGGGCGGCGGCGCGGGCCTGCTCCGAACGGGACGGTTCCGGTGGTTTCGGCGCGTTTCCGGGCCTAAACGCGATGCCCAGGCTCACCACCACGAGGGCAAGGCAGAGCAGTAGGGCGAGCCGGGGAAGGTGCCGGGAAACCCGGATCCGCGCCCGTTCTTCCCCGCTGTCGTCTTTCACAACAGACCATGTTGTCATGGTTGGGATACCAGCCGGGAACTCGAGTGCACCACGTTGCCGGGAATATCGCTACGCTAGTAGACACAACATCATCTAGCGGGAGGCGGGCGGCATCATGACCAACGCAGAAGCCACGACTTCGACAGACCGGACCGGGACGGGGAAGGCTGAAGCCGCACCCGCTCACAATCTGGAGGCCGAGCGCCTGTACGCGCTCCTTGAGCCTGCAGTCCTGGCGAACCGGCTGTACCTGGAGGACGTTTCCATCCACATTGCCGGCGCCAACCGGGTAGTCCACGTGGTGGTGGACCTGCCGCAGGAGGAGACCGGCGGCGTCAGCCTTGACGTCATCGCCGAGATTTCGAAGACCCTCTCGGACATCCTGGACAACGATCCGAGCACCGACTCGCGCCCCTACGACCTCGAGGTGTCCTCGCCCGGCGTTGGGCGGCCGCTTACCGAGGAACGGCACTGGCACCGCGCCCGCGGCCGGCTCGTCACGGTCAACGTGATCCAGGGCGACAATGTCACCGGCCGGATCCAGTCCGTAGACGACGGCGGCGTGACCCTGGTCCCGGAACTGGCCGTCAAAAAGGGGATGAAGCCCAAGCAGGGCGACCCCATCAAGCTTCCTTTCGACAGGATCCGTAGCGGAAAAGTCGAGATAGAGTTCAGCCACCTCGAAGAGGCCGGTCTGGAGAACGACAATGGACCTTCCGAGGAGGCCTAATGGATATTGACATGAGCGCACTGAGACTCCTGGAGCGTGAGCGCGAAATCCCCCTGGATCTCCTGATTCCGACCATCGAGCAGGCCCTGCTGGTGGCCTACCACAAGACGCCCGGCGCCTTCGAGAAGGCCCGTGCCGAACTGGACCGCAAGAGCGGCCACGTGACCATCTGGGCCACCGAAATCGACGACGACGGCGCGCCGATCGGCGAGTTCGAGGACACCCCGGCCGGCTTCGGCCGTATCGCGGCGAGCACCGCGCGGCAGATCATCCTGCAGCGCCTTCGCGACGCCGAGGACGACAACGTGCTGGGCCAGTTCAAGGGCCGCGAAGGCGAACTCGTCGCGGGCACCATCCAGCAGGGCAACAACCCGCACATGATCCAGGTCAACCTCGGAACGGTGGAGGCGCTGCTGCCGCCGCCCGAGCAGGTTCCCGGCGAGAAGTACACCCACGGCAACCGTTTGCGCGCGTTCGTGATCGACGTGCACCGCGGCACCAAGGGCCCGTCCATCACGCTGTCCCGGTCCCACCCCGGTCTGGTCCGGAAGTTGTTCGAACTGGAGGTCCCGGAAATCGCGGACCGCTCGGTCGAGATCGTGGCGCTGGCCCGTGAGGCCGGCCACCGGACCAAGATCGCGGTCAAGGCGAACACCCCCGGCATCAACGCCAAGGGTGCCTGCATCGGTGAAATGGGTTCGCGTGTCCGGGCCGTGATGACCGAGCTGAACCACGAAAAGATCGACATCGTCGACTACAGCGACGATCCAGCCGCGTTCATTGCCAGCGCACTGTCGCCGTCGCGGGTGAATTCCGTCACCATCACGGACGAGGCCACCCGGTCCGCCCGAGTGGTTGTCCCGGACTACCAGCTCTCGCTCGCCATCGGCAAGGAAGGCCAGAACGCACGCCTGGCCGCCAAGCTCACCGGTTGGCGTATCGATATCGTCTCTGACGCCGCGGAAAACCGCGACAAGTAACGCTGGTCCGGGACCGCTCCGCGGCGCCCGGACCAGCGACCCCTCCAGGGTTCCCCGCTATGCCCCCATTTCGGGGGATAGGGGCCGGAGGGGCTAGAATAGACATGACCGCGCCTAACGGCCGGTGTCCGCGTGCCTCGCTCGCAACCGGTTTTTTGACCGGAAGCCGGGGCCGGCAGATGCGTACTGGCAGGAAGATACTCGTAGTGGCAGAAGTGCAGCACCTCGGGAATCAGCCGCAGCGCACCTGCATCGGATGCCGAAAGAAGGGTCTGCGGTCGGAGTTAATCCGGCTCGTCGCCGACGCCGGCGGTTCATCCGCTGTCGTAGTGGATGAACGACGCCGGATGGCTGGCAGGGGAGCATGGTTGCACCACAGCGAAAAGTGCCTGGCACTGGCGGTCAAACGTCGAGCGTTCGGACGTGCCCTCAACGGGGCAACCGGAACAGCCGACGTCGAACGCCGGATTATGGCAGGAACGCAAGCAGTGGACACCCCGGTGGCCGCAGCAAAAACCGTCCAACCTGAAAGCGGGTCAGAAAACTGATGGAAACCCGATGAGTTCCCAGCGATGAGTGCGCAACGATGACAACTTTGTTGCGCTCTGCAATGGGCCTTTCAGCTGCAACAGCGGCGGAGGCCCGCAGTAAGAAGTAGACGGTTCGTGCCTGGCTCGGTGCGGACCGAGACAGGAGAAATGTGGCCAAGGTCCGCGTACATGAGCTTGCAAAAGAGCTCGGTATTACTTCCAAAGATGCAGTAACCAAACTGCAGGAACTGGGCGAATTCGTTCGCTCCGCCTCTTCCACCATTGAGGCCCCCGTTGTGCGGAAACTCCGCAACGCCTACCCCGACGCACCTGCCGCTTCGAAGACCGAAGCGCCCGCGTCCGCCCCCAAGGCCAGCCCGGCAGCGACACGACCGGCGCCCGCGCCGGCTCCCGCCGCGCCGAAGGCAGCCGAAACCAAGACTGAAGCCCCGGCTCCGGCGGCTCCTTCCGCCCCGGCTGAGGCACCCGCAGCAGCGGCCCCCGCCGCCGCACCGGCTGCCGAAGCTCCGGCGGCTCCGTCCACCGGCGCCAAGCCCGGCGCACGTCCGGCACCCAAGGCTGAGGCCCCCGCTGCTCCGGCACGCCAGGGCGGCTCGGCACCGCGTCCGGGCGGCCCCCGTCCCGGCAACAATCCGTTCGCCACGTCCCAGGGCATGCCCCGCGGCCGCGGCGGCGACAACGAACGCACGGCGCGTCCGGGCAACAACCCGTTCGCTCCCTCGCAGGGCATGCCGCGTCCGGGCGGAAGCCGCACCGAGGGCGAACGCCCCGGCGGTCCCCGTCCCGCAGCAGGCGCAGGCGGCCCCCGTCCGGGCGCTCCGCGTCCGGCCGGCGCTGCCGGTGCACGTCCGGGCGCTCCGCGTCCGGCCGGCGCTCCCGGCGCCCGTCCCGGAGCCGGCGGAAACCGCCCGACTCCCGGCATGATGCCCAACCGCACCGAACGTCCCGCGCCCACCGGCGCCGGCCGTCCCGGTGGCGGCCGTGGCCCGGGCCGCCCGGGTGGCGCTCCTGGCACCGGTGGTCCCGGCGCCGGCGGCGGCGCTCCGGCCGGCGGTGGCTTCGGCAAGGGTGGCCGCGGTCGCGGTGGCACCCAGGGTGCATTCGGCAAGGGCGGCGCAGGCCGCGGCAAGCAGCGCAAGTCGAAGCGTGCCAAGCGCCAGGAACTCGAGCAGATGAGTGCCCCGTCGCTGGGTGGCGTGAGCGTACCCCGCGGCGACGGCAACACCGTAGTCCGGCTCCGCCGCGGCTCGTCCATCACGGACTTCGCCGACAAGATCGAGGCAAACCCCGCCGCACTGGTGACGGTCCTCTTCCACCTCGGCGAAATGGCCACGGCCACGCAGTCGCTGGACGAGGAAACCTTTGCCCTGCTCGGCGAGGAGCTTGGCTACAAGCTCCAGGTCGTGTCGCCGGAGGACGAGGAGCGCGAGCTGCTCTCCGGCTTCGACATTGACTTCGAAGCTGAGCTGGAAGCCGAAGGCGACGAGGAGCTTGAGGCTCGTCCGCCGGTAGTCACCGTCATGGGTCACGTTGACCACGGTAAGACCCGCCTGCTCGATGCCATCCGCAAGTCCGACGTCATGGCGGGCGAACACGGCGGCATCACCCAGCATATCGGTGCGTACCAGGTCACCCACAACCACGAGGGCACCGATCGCAAGATCACCTTCATCGATACTCCGGGCCACGAGGCGTTCACCGCCATGCGTGCCCGTGGTGCCAAGGTCACCGATATTGCCATCCTCGTGGTGGCAGCGGACGACGGCGTTATGCCGCAGACCATCGAGGCGCTCAACCACGCCCAGGCGGCCAACGTGCCGATCGTCGTGGCCGTGAACAAGATCGACAAGGAAGGCGCCAACCCGGACAAGGTCCGCGGCCAGCTGACCGAGTACGGCCTGGTTCCGGAAGAGTACGGTGGCGACACCATGTTCGTTGAGGTCTCTGCCCGCCAGAACCTCAACATCGACGAGCTGCTCGAGGCAGTCCTGCTCACCGCAGACGCCGCCTTGGACATGCGCGCCAACCCGAACAAGGACGCCCGCGGTATCGCGATCGAAGCCAACCTGGACAAGGGCCGCGGTGCTGTCGCAACCGTCCTGGTCCAGTCCGGTACGCTCCACGTCGGCGACACGATCGTGGCAGGCACGGCCCACGGCCGCGTCCGCGCCATGTTCGACGACGACGGCAGCGCCCTGACCGAGGCCGGCCCGTCCCGCCCCGTGCAGGTGCTGGGTCTGTCCAACGTCCCGCGCGCCGGTGACACCTTCTTCGTGACCGCTGACGAGCGCACCGCCCGCCAGATCGCCGAGAAGCGTGAAGCCGCCGACCGCAACGCCGCCCTGGCCAAGCGCCGCAAGCGCATCAGCCTGGAAGACTTCGACCAGGCCGTCGCCGAAGGCAAGATCGACACCCTCAACCTCATCCTCAAGGGTGACGTGTCCGGTGCGGTCGAAGCCCTCGAAGACGCGCTGCTCAAGATCGACGTCGGCGAGGGTGTCCAGCTCCGCGTTATCCACCGCGGTGTCGGTGCGATCACGCAGAACGACGTCAACCTGGCAACGGTCGACTCCGCCGTCATCATCGGCTTCAACGTCAAGCCCGCCGAGCGTGTTGCCGAACTGGCAGACCGCGAAGGCGTGGACATGCGCTTCTACTCCGTCATCTACGCAGCAATCGATGACATCGAAGCAGCCCTCAAGGGCATGCTCAAGCCGGAGTACGAAGAAGTCCAGCTTGGTACCGCCGAGGTCCGCGAAGTGTTCCGTTCTTCCAAGTTCGGCAACATTGCAGGCTCGATCGTCCGCTCCGGTGTTATCCGGCGCAACGCCAAGGCCCGCATCAGCCGCGACGGCAAGGTCATCGGGGACAACCTCACCGTTGAGACGCTCAAGCGCTTCAAGGACGACGCCACCGAGGTCCGCACGGACTTCGAGTGTGGTATCGGTCTTGGCTCGTACAACGACATCAACGAGGGTGACATCATCGAGACCTTCGAGATGCGCGAAAAGCCGCGCGTCTAAGTCGGTCCGCCTGATGGCGAGTCAGCAGTAACAGGTGCGGGGCCGTTGGATTTTTTCCGGCGGCCCCGCCCTTTCCGCCGTTGTGGGGGCCCCGCCCCTGCGCTGGGCGGCCAACGTCTGACGACGTCGGCCGCCCAGCTCCGGCAGGCCCGATGCCACTCCCGGGCCCCCACAACGGCTCCAAGGATCCGCGGGAGAATCCCGTGCGCGTCCGTCGTAGACTCGCTTTAGGGCGTGGCATCAAATCCCAACAGTTGTATGGCGACCGTTTCGGCGCCGTCGTACATCCAAATTTTTTAGGAGTGGAAATGGCTGATCCCGCACGGGCTGCCAAGTTGGCGCAGCGGATTAAGGTTGTTGTGGCTGAGGCTTTGGGCCGGAGGGTGAAGGATCCCCGGCTTGAGGGCGTGACGGTGACTGACGCGCGTGTGACCAATGATCTGCAGCACGCCACGGTCTACTACACCGTCTTCGGTGACGAAGTGGCCCAGGCCGATGCGGCCAAGGGCCTGGAGAAGGCCAAGGGTGTGCTGCGCCAGGAAGTTGGCCGCAACATCACCGTCCGGCTGACGCCGACGCTGGAATTCGTCGCCGACCAGATCCCCGTCGTCGCCTCCAACCTTGAAGAGCTCCTGCGGGCGGCGAAGAAGCGCGACGCGGAGGTGGCGGCCCTCGCGGCCAGCGCAAAGCACGCCGGCGACGCCGATCCGTACAAGAGCGACATCCCCGAGGACGTAGAGCTCGACGAGGACGACTTCGACGAAGAGGACACTGACCTCAGTGGCGACAGCGACGTCGACGAAGACAGCAACAAGTAGCTGCAGCAGGCAATAGACGCAGCGCTGCCACGACTGGCCGGACCCCTAAGGGTCCGGCCAGTTTCGTGTCTGGCTAGCCGGGGGACTTTGGACTCTAGGCCCGGTCCGGGCGGGAGCGTCCCATGGAGTCATGACTGCGGGCGAGCGGAACGACGGCGACCGGCCGTGACTAGCGCGCTGCTCAAGTGCCCCCATTGCGGCACGACCAACCGCATCCCGGTCGTGGCGTCAGGGCACCCGCGGTGCGGCAAATGCCGCCGCGACCTGCCCTGGGTTGTCGAGGCCGGCGACGCAGACTTCGCCGCCGTCGCAGAACAATCCCCGGTGCCTGCCCTCGTCGACTTTTGGGCGGCCTGGTGCGGCCCGTGTCGAATGGTCAGCCCGGTGCTGGACAAACTCGCGCAGGAACGGGCCGGCCGGGTCAAGCTCGTCAAGGTCGACGTCGACCGGTCACCACAGCTGGCCCGGCGCTTCGATGTGCAGGCGATCCCCACCATGCTGGTGATCATCGACGGCAAGGTCGTGGCCCGGCAGGCCGGAGCCCCGCCGGCCGCGGCACTGCGCAACTGGCTGGACGGTGCGCTGGCAGCCCGCCACGAAGGGAGCACGCCATGACCGAAATCTTGCGCTACGAAGTTGGGTCCGGAACAGTGCTGGTGGAGGTCGAGGAAGGCAGCTTCGGCGTCGAACGGCCCGCCCGCAATGAACTGGGCATCCTCGACGCCGGCCGGCGGCTCGAGGACGCCCTTGCGGCGGTGCGGCCGGCCGCCAGGGCCGCCGCCGACGTAATGCGGGAGCTCGCCCCCGAGCACCTGGAGCTCCAGTTCGGGGTAAAACTGGCCGGCGAAGCCGGGGCCATCATTGCGAGGAACTGTTCCGAGGGGCACTTCATCGTCAAGATGTCGTTCACCGCGCCGCCGTCGTCCTTGCTGCCGGAGGACGAAATCAGGCTCTGACGCCGACCGCCCGGGCAGCGTCACTGAGGCACCCGCGCCGCAGCGCCGCCTTCTAGCGTGGGCGCCTCAGCGCCGCCGCCGGCCCAGGGTTCCGAGCAGCGGGGAACCCATGCCCAGCAGGAAGCCGAAATCGTACCAGTTGCCGGCCCGCCCCGTGTTGTAGAAGGGGAACTCTTTCCATGCGCCGAACACATGCGCAATCAGCACAATCCAGGCCGTGATGCCGTTCCAGACGCCCCACAGCAAATCCTGCCACCACATGAGGTCCTCCTCCCGGGCCGGCCGCGTACCCGCCGTGGATCCGCCCGCACCCGCGTTGTGGTCAGGCTACTGCCTGGTCCCTCCGGGCGGTAGGACTAGAAAGCCCCGTCGCGCGCCGGAAGCCGGCCCAGGCCTTCGACGAGCTCGGCCTGGCCGCCGCACAGGGCAATCCGGATCCACCCCTCACCGATGGAGCCGAACGCGGTACCCGGCGCGAATGACACCCCGGAGTCAGCGAGGAAGCGTCGCACCCAGGCACGAACGTCACCGCCGCTGGCGTGCGAGACATCGGCCCAGAGGTAGAAGGCGCCCTGCGCGCTAAGGAACGGGATGCCCTTGGACTCGAGTACGGCGGAGGCGGCGTCCCGGTTGGCACGGTAATGCGCGCGGGCATGGCTGACGTAGTCCTGCGGGCCGGTCAGGGCCGCGAGGGCGGCGTACTGGGAGGGCGACGCGACGCAGGAAACGATCGCCTCCATCACGTTGTTCATCTGCTGCTCGAGCCCGGGCGGGCAAATCAGCGCACCGATCCGCAGCCCGGTGAGGCCATAGGTCTTGGACAGGGTCAGCGAGGTGAAGACCCGGGCCTTGCCCGGGACGTCGCTGTCGAAGCGGGCCGGGCTGACGTGCGGGACGTCGTAGGTGAACGCCTCGTAGCATTCGTCGGAAATGATCCACAGATCGTGCCGGACGGCCAGTTCCACGAGGCTGCGGGTGAGATCCTCGCCCAGCACGGCGCCGAGCGGGTTTGACGGGGAATTGAGGATCAGGGCCTTGGTCCGCGGGGTGATCAGGGCTTCGATGTCCTCGATCCTCGGCTGGAAGTCGTGGTCCGGGTAGAGCGGGTACTCGACCGGGACGGCGTGCAGCAGCCGGGACGTCATCGCGAACGTCGGGTAGCCCGGGTTCGGGATCAGGATCTCGTCGCCGGGGGAGAGCAGCAAGGTCATGGCGAAGTGCAGGCCCTGCTGCGCCCCGTCGACGACGTACACCCGGTCCGCGCCGACCGGCGTCGCATTGTGCTCCCGGAACCGCGCCGCAAAGGCCTCGCGCAGCGCAGGAATGCCGGCGTTGGGCGTGTAGTTGGTCTCGTCCCGGTCCAGGCACGCCATGCCGGCTTCGAGGATGTGCCGGGGGAGGGCGAAGCCTGGTTCGCCGATACTCAGCACGATCGCGCCCGGGGTGTGCCAGGCGGCCTCGGTGATCTCGCGGATCTGGTTGACGGGAACGTCGCGGACATGGGCTGCAAGCTCGGGCATGTGTGCCATCCTAGCCGCGGCCGGCAGCCTGGCGCCGCCGTCCGCGCCGGGGGCCGTCCCGGCGCGGATATACTGGGAGGCGTGCTTTCTGGACTGGTGATAGTGGACAAGCCGCAAGGCTGGACCAGCCACGATGTGGTTGGACGGATGCGGCGGATCGCCGGTACCCGAAAGGTGGGCCATGCCGGAACCCTGGACCCCATGGCGACCGGGGTGCTGGTGCTTGGCATCAACAAGGCGACACGCCTGCTGACCTACATCGTGGGAACCTCCAAGACTTACACCGCCACCATCCGCCTCGGCGAGTCGACCGTCACGGACGACGCCGAAGGTGAGGTCACCGCTACCCGCAGCGCCGCTGCGGTCACCGAGGACGCCGTCCGGGCCGGCGTCGCCGCCCTGACGGGCGAAATCCAGCAGGTTCCGAGCAGCGTCAGCGCCATCAAGGTCAACGGCGAGCGTGCCTACGCCCGCGTCCGCTCCGGCGAAGACGTCAAGCTCGCGGCCCGGCCCGTCACGATCCACCGCTTCGAGATCCACGAACTCCGCCGCACGCAGGACGGCGAAGCCCTCGACCTGGACGTCACCGTTGAGTGCTCCTCCGGAACGTACATTCGGGCCCTTGCCCGGGATCTTGGCGAGGCCCTCGGCGTCGGCGGCCACCTGACGGCCCTGCGCCGGACCCAGGTGGGCCCCTACACCCTGGACCAGGCCCGGACCCTGGAGCAGCTTGCCGAGGAGTTGGACGTCCTGGAGATGTCGCAGGCCGCCCGGGCGCTGATGCCCAACCGGGAGCTGACCGCCGACGAAACAACGGAGCTGTCCTTCGGGCGTAGGATCACGGCAGGTCCTGCTGTCGGCACGCCGGACGCCGCAACGCCGGAGAAGCCCGCGGCGGCCTTCGCCCCCGACGGCTCCCTCGTGGCCTTGCTGGCCGACGCTGGGAGTTATGCCAAGCCCGTGCTGGTCTTCGCGCCGGACAATGAGAAACCGGCTGCCGGGAAAACTGCCGCCACGCAGGCTTCCTCCGCAGAGCCGGCGGGTTAGCCGTGGACGCATACTTCTACATCATCCTGGCGGTGGGGCTGCTCTCCAGCCTGCTTTGCATCGGCGCCGGCGTCCTGAAGAAGGCTCCGAACGACGCGACGATCCTCTCGGTAGCCGCCGTCGAGCTGTCCCTGCTGGTGTACCTGGTGGGTTCGATCATCCGGGTCGCGTCCGGGGAGCACATCGCGGGCGAGCCCTGGGAATTCTGGGGATACCTCGTCACCGCGCTGATGCTGCCGGTCGGGGCCGTGTACTGGGCCATCCTGGAACGCACCCGGTGGAGCAACTTCGTGCTGGCGGCTGTCGGCGTCACCGCTCTGGTGATGGCGGCCCGAATGAACCAGATCTGGTACTGACGTGGAAGAGGCAAAGAAGAACATGACGGCTTCACAGCAGGACGCCAGCGGCGACGCGGGAACCGCAGCCGGAGCTGCCGGGACCGGGGGCGCCGGGACTGGAGCCGAGACTGGAGCCGGAGCCGCCGGCCAGGCGGCTGCCGCCCCGGCGAAGGACACCCGCAACACCGGTCCAGGCCGGCTGCTGATCGCCGTCTATGCGGTGTTCGCGCTATCGGCAACCGCCCGCGCCGGGTACCAGATCCTCACCAAGTTTTCCGAGGCGCCGCTCGCGTACCTGCTGTCCGCCTTCGCCGCCGTCGTCTACATCGTGGCGACGGTCTCACTCGCAAAGGCCGGCAGGACCTGGTTCAAGGTGTCCGTAACCGCCGTGCTGGTCGAGCTGATCGGGGTCCTGGTGGTTGGCGCGCTCAGCCTGTTCGACGCCGTCAACTTCCCGCATGAGACGGTTTGGTCCTTGTTCGGACGCGGTTACGGCTTCATCCCCTTGTTGCTGCCCATCCTTGGCCTCATCTGGCTCTACCGCCGCCGCCCCGCACCCAAACAGGCCTGACAAGACCTCCCGCACAAGCTAAGCAGCCCCGAGGAGGGGTTCTTTGGAGTGCCCGGGTGATCCGGAATACTAAGCAAACTTGCCAAATGCATAGTAAGCATGCTTATTGTAGTACCGGAGCGCGGGTAGTGATAGCCGCTATCCCACGTTTGTCCACCGGAGCGAGGGAGGCATCATGAGCATTGTGAACGCCGTTCCCCGAGCAACATGGGAACCGAGAAGACCAGGCATGGGGCTCCAGCCCGGGTGGCGCGCATGAGCCAGAGTCACGATACGAACCCCGATACTAAGCCGGACAAGAAGTGGCGGACAGACCAACTCCTGTCGATGGCCGCGCGAGTGGTAGAGCGGCGCAAGGATCAGGCCTTGGCCGCCCTGGGTCTGACGCATGCCGCCGTGATCGCCCTTCAAGGCCTCGCCGCAGGGCCGCTAAACCAAGAGCAGTTGGCGCGACGGATCGCGGTCCAAAGCCAGTCGCTGGGCAAGGTCCTCGGCCGGCTCGAAGAGTCCGGACTGGTCACTCGAACCCGGGACCAGCGCGACCGTCGGCAGTTCTCTGTCGCCCTGACGCCGTCGGGCCAGGCCGCGTTGGCGACGGCCCATCAGATCGAGCGCAACGCACTTCCCGAGGACTTGGAGGGCTGGACCACCCTGCAGAAGGATCTGGCCAGGATTCTGGCCGCGTTTGAGGTCCCGGGGCGCTACTGAGCGCTTTCCTTCGCGCTAGCAAGGTGTTTGTTCGACGGCGGAGCCGCTGACGTTCGCGTTGGCAGCTCCGCCGTCGTGGTCGTTTAAGGCGTTAGTTGGGGCGCCCGGCACCTCCGTGGCGCGACTGGAGCCTGCTGCGCAGCGCGGGCCAGGCAGCTGCGAACCCCGGATGAAGCTCCTTCTCGCTGACACCGTCGAGGCTGACCCATTCCAATTCGAGGCTCTCCGGATCGCTAATGACCGGCTCGAACGGCTCCACCACCTGGGCGGCAACCGTCGTGTACGACCAGTAGCCCACGTCGAACACCGAGGTGAACAGCACACGGACGGATTCAGGCGGGACGGCGGCCTCTTCTTTCGCCTCCCGCAGCGCGCCGTCGACGGCGTCCTCACCCTGGTGCAACGCGCCGCCAGGAAGACCCCAGGTGCCACCCTGATCGCTCCACGTCGCGCGGTGCTGCAGCAGGACGCCCTTCGCCGCATCGTGTACTAGCAGGCCCGCGGAGCCGAAGCGGCCCCAGAAGCGCCCTTGTTCGCCTTCCACCCAGGCATCGCCGGGGTCCCGCGGTCCGCGCGGCCGGCGGGGCTCGGGATACGTGTCGCGCGGCCGCAGGTCCTGCTCTTCCGGCTCTCCGCGCGTTGCCGACGGGCCGTCATGGGGGTTCTTCTGGGCTGGCTGCGGTGAACCTGAGCTGTCCATCTGGATAGTCTGTCATGCCACGGCTGGGGGATTGGGGTTGACCTTCGGAACCAACGCAGCGGTCACTTTCTTGCCAGTCAATCGGTCGGGCGATGATGTTTGGCGGTTGCACTCGGTCGGGCCCGTGCCGCCCGGGCCCGACGAGAGCGCGGGTTGTTTCTGGGTGGGCCATAGTGTCGTAGGTCCACGGCAGGATTGACTCATGGGAACCAGCGCAGCGGTCACCTTCTTGCCAGCCAACCGGCCGGGCGATGATGTTTGGCGGTTGCCCGTTGCCCGGCCCGTGACGCCCGTGCCCGACGAGGGCTCAAGTGGTAGCGGTGGGGGCAATAATGTCGTAGGTCCGCGGCAGGATTAGTCCATGGGAACCAGCGCAGCGGTCACCTTCTTGCCAGCCGATCGGTCGGCTGATGGCGTTCGACGCTTTCTGTCGCTGGGCAGCGTTCTGGGGCAGTTGCGGGAGCTGTGCGCGACGGCGGTCGGGGACGCGGCGCGGCTGGGGTTCGGTGAAGCGGCGGAGTTCGCCGGCCGGGTTGAGGAGATCTCCCGGGCGGTGGAGTACCTGCAGGTGGTTGCCGCGGAGGCCGTGGACCGGACCCGCAAGGAAGGCGCCGCCGATGCTCTCCCGGCCGCCGGCGACGGCTACCGCAAGACCGGGGACTTCCTGCGCGACCGGCTCCAGATCAGTGCCGCCGAGGCCCACCGCCGGCTCTGCCTCGCCGGGACCGTGCTGCCGCGCACCGGGATCACCGGGCAGGTCCTTCCGCCCTTGCGCGAGGAACTCGCCGCGGCCGTGGCCGCCGGCGCGGTGCCCTCCCGGTCTGCGACCATCGTCAGTCAGGCACTGGACCGGGTCCGGCCGGTGTGCGACCCGGACACGGCCGCCCGGATGGAACACGCCCTGACCGCCACCGCGGCGGAGCACGACCCGGATTTCCTGGCCCGGATCGCCCGCCGCTGGATGGACGCGATCGACCAGGACGGCGCCGAACCCTCCGAGGAGCTCCTGCGCCAGCTCCAGGGCGCGTTCGTCCGCAGGCCCCGCCACGGCCTGCAGCATCTGGAAATCTTCGCCACCACCGAACAGTTCGAACACCTGCTGACCGTGATGAACACCGCCACCAACCCCCGCACCGGTGCGGGTGCAGAGGCAGGCGCGGACCAAGCTGAGGCGGGCGCCGACGGCGGCGGCCTGGCCAGAGACGGCGACGGCGGAGCGGCGGACCTGGACCGGCGGTCGAGGCCTCAGAAACTTCTGGACGGCCTCGTCGGCGCCTGCAAAGTCGCCCTCGCCTCCGGCGGGTGGCCCGCCGCGGGTGGCCTACGCCCTCAGGTCATGGTCACCATCGACTACCGCGATCTCCTCGAACGCCTCCAACGCACCACCCGCACTGGGGAAACCTTCGGAAACGGCCACACCGGCACCGACCGGCTCGGCTTCACCGGCACCGGCACGATGGCATTCACCGGACCCGTCACCGCCGCGACCATCCGCAAAATCGCCTGCGATGCCGACATCATCCCCGTCCTCCTCGGCACCCAACGCAGGATCCTCGACATCGGCCGCACCACCCGGCTCTTCCCGCCCCACCTCCGCAAAGCCATCACCGCCCGCGACCAAGGCTGCACCTTCCCCGGCTGCACCATCCCCGCCCCCTGGTGCGAAGCCCACCACATCACCTACTGGTCCAAAGGCGGCACCACATCCGCAGACAATGGAACACTCCTGTGCTCCCACCATCACCACCTGACCCACAGAGAACAATGGACCATCCAACCCCGCAACGGCGTCCCCTGGTTCATCCCGCCACCCCACCTCGACCCCACCCAAACACCACGAAGAAACCACTACTTCAGATCGTGAACCACCCGTGCCGTGCTGGCCCTCGCCGAACGGGCGACCGAGGCAGCCGTGTTGAGTCGTCCCGCTGGGTCAGGAGCTGCGGGGTCATGGTCTGGGCGGAGTTCAGGATTCCATGGAGGGGGAGGGGTGTACTGGCGTCGTGGGGCCAGCGTCCGAACCGGGGTCCGGACGACGCCGAGCGAAGAGCTGCGAGCGCCGAGCGGTCAGCAAAAACTTTCGCCATTCGCCTGGCCACGCGAGTTCGTACCGAGCGGACCGCATCGACCGCTAGTGGAACTGCACAGTGGATGCAATAGTGGCGGGATGATCAACCAGCAACAGCTCTGGGACAACGAGGCCGCAAGGAAGTACGACACACCTGGAGAGGGCATGTTCGCGCCCGAGGTACTTGGCCCCACGGTCGAGGTCCTGTCGAAGCTCGCGGGTAACGGACCGGCGGTCGAATTTGCCATTGGCACGGGACGGGTCGCGATTCCCCTCTCCGAAGCCGGGGTCCGTGTCGCCGGCATCGAACTGTCGCATGCGATGATCTCCCGATTGCGCGAGAAGGACGGTGCGGAGGCGATTCCTGTCGTTCAAGGCGACATGACCGAGACAGTCGCAGGCGACAACTTCTCCCTCGCATTTCTAGTGTTCAACACCATCGCCAACCTCCTAACTCAGGAGGAGCAGGTGCGCTGCTTCCAGAACGCTGCCCGGCATCTGGCCCCCGGCGGGCGCTTCGTCGTCGAGCTCTGGGTGCCACAGCTTCGTTCGCTCGCACCCGGACATAGCGGAACGGTCGAGGTGAGTCAGCCGGGGTACCTGCTGGTCGACACTTACGACGTGGTGCAACAGCACGTCGTCTCGCACCACGTGGGGTTCGGTCCGGAACTCTCGGACGGCAGGGAAGCACGCATTGTACGGACACCACACCGCTTCATTTGGCCCAGTGAGCTCGACCTCATGGCCCGGCTGGCCGGCTTCGAGCTGGAATCCAGATGGGCAGACTGGGACGGCAGCGAATTCACCGGAGAATCCCGCAGCCACGTGTCGGTTTACCGCTTGACGGCAGACTGAAGCACATCTCCACGCATCTTGAAGGGGAGGGGAGTACCCGGCGGGAACGGTGCCGCGCCTTGGTCCGGCGTCATCGTGAACCATTCGTCGTTCTGCGCAGTCAGGAAAAATAGTTGCCGGGCACCTGTGTCGAGCGGGTCACCGTCCGGATAGGACTTTCCGCAAGTCACCGGCATGGACGCAACACGTACCGGGCCCGCCCCGATGCCGCCCTTGAGTACCCGCTCCACTTCCACCGCGTGCACGTTCGCCTGGTATCCGTAGATCCGGGCCTCACCGTCCCGCTTCAGCGGCTTGCCAATCAACACCGCGCCGGCGTGATCAAAGCGCTGCTGCATGGTCTCGAATTGCACCCAGTCGACGCAAACGTCTGTGTGGGTGACCGGCACAATCCAGCAACCGCAAAGCAGCACAAGCGACAGCGCTCCGCTTACCGCTGCCCCCGCCACCCTCCGCATGCTCAGACCATAGCTGACAATGTGAACTAGGTCCACGGAGAACAGCCAACCAGCGCCTCAGCGAAACAGGGCGAAAACGCGGATCGGCTCCGGACTGAAATCGGCTCCCTCGGGGAAACCCAGAGTTTCGTAAAAGGCACGCTGGCCGGGCTCGTTGTCGGTAATGAGAACGGTCTGGCGGACATGCCCGTACCGCCGCTGGACTGCTTCCAGCAACGCACGCCCCACGCCGGCGCCCTGGAACGCCGGATCCACAAGGATGTCCTGCAGGTAGCAGATGGTCGCGTCATCAGAGACGGAACGGGCCAAGCCCACAAGGCCACCGGTCGCACTTCGCGCGGCGACCACGAACGAGGAGTTCTGGATAGCCCGCACCAGCAGATCCGGGTCCCGGGTGTAGGCGGTCCACCCCACCGATTCGTAGAGCGCCAACGCCTCGGCGGCGGACACGTCAGGGCTTGCAGAGATGGAAAACTCAGGCATCGGACCAGTGTGGCATGCTGAACGTCGTGCAGACCCCGAATCCCACCGCTGCTCCATCCCGCGTCCTCTTCTACGGTGTCACCGGAAGCGGCAAGTCCTCCGCGGCCCGCGCGTACGCGGCTCGAACGGGGCTCCCGGAGTTCTCGGCCGACGACGATATCGGCTGGCTTCCGGGGTGGCGGCAGCCCGACACCGCCATACAGCGCGAACTTGCAGCGCGCATCGCCGGACAGGACCAGTGGGTGCTCGACAGTGCCTATGGGGTGTGGCGTGACCTCGTTGTGCCGCGCGCGGAGTTGATCGTGGGCCTCGACTATCCCCGCTGGCTTTCACTGCTCCGATTGATCCGGCGCTCACTTCGCCGCGTCATCGCCCGGGAAGAGGTCTGCAACGGCAACAAGGAAACGTTGGGCCGCCTCTTCGCAGCCGACTCGATCATCGGATGGCATTTCCGCTCTTTTAGCCGCAAGCGACGAGTGATGCGAGAGCTGCAAAACGCACCGGGCGCGTCGAAGGTCCTCATCTTCCGTCACCCCCGCGAACTCGAGGCATGGCTTCGGCAACTCCCCGAAGCAGATCCGCGACCCGCCGGGTAGCGCGGCGCCCGGCTCCCCGAAACAGACCCGCGACCCGCCGGGTAATCTGCCGGTCAGCTCCCTAGGTTCAGACCCGCGACCCGCCCCGTAGTGCGGCGGTCGGCGCCCAAGGTCCAGCATGGCGTCCTGACCAGCGTCAGCGGATCGGTTCGCCCCGGGCGTCGACCCGGAAGTCCGCAATCACGCGATTCGTCGACGTATCAATAATGACCACCGAGTGGGCCGGCCAGGCCGGGTCCGGCACGACCGTGTAGTGCACGTCCGTGAGCTTGGTGGCCCGTCCGGCGTCGTTGATCTCGCGGTTGAAGGCGTCCACCACTTTGTAAGTTTCCGTGTTGACGGCGACTGTCTCCCGCGGCAGCGCCGCGGCGTCACCTGATGCCGGCGTCGCGTTCCACCAGCCCTCGTAGCCGCCGACCGGACCGTTGGCCCTCGACTCCGTGGATTGGCCGGCATGCTTCACTGCGGCGGCCTGCGCTGCACCGACGCCCAGCGGCACAGCAACCAGAGTGGCGAGGGCGGCGGCGGTGAGAAGTTTGTTCTTGATAATGTCCCCCAACATCGATCCGGAATTTAGCCTGACTGTAGCAGGCCGCCACGGGGCCGGGCTGGCGGCTGCTGCCAGACCGGTTACCAGGCCGGTTACACGGCCGGTAAAAAGTGGAAGGCCCCCGGCGCCACCAATAGGCCGCCGGAGGCCGTTGCCAATCGGACGCTATTTTTTCCCGAACAGGCCGCCCAGCAGGCCGCCTAAGCCGCCGTCGTTCTTCTGTGCCTCGGGCTGCGCGTCCTGGGGAACGTCCCCTTGCTGGCCCGGGAGGTCAATGTCGATCAGCTCACCGGGCTGCGGCTCACTATTGGACGGCTGGCCCTGCGGGACACCCTGCGGCACAGCCTGGGGCTGAAGCTCCGGCTCGACGGCGTTGCCGCCCTCCGGTGCGACAGCCTCGTTTGCCGTCCGCTGCTGCCCGCCGCCAAGGATGCCGCCGAGGATGTCGCCCAGACCGCCGCCGGCAGCCCCTCCGCCGAGGATTCCACCAAGGATGCCGCCCAGGTCGATGCCCCCGGCACCGGCACCAGTGCCCGCGCCAGCCCCGGTTCCGCTCCCCGCCTGCCCCCGGCCGCCGAGGACCTTGTTGGCGAGATAGGACATGACGATCGGCGCGAGCAGGGGGAGGAGCTTGCGGACCAGGTCCCCGCCCACACCGCCAAGCTGCGCGGTTCCGGCAAGCTGGTTGGCGACCTGGTCCTGCTGGCCGCCGAAGACATGGTTCACGATCTTCTCGCCGTCGGCGGTATCCACCTGGGCCGCGTCGACGCCGCCGTCGACCAGTCCGTCCCGGTGCTGGCCCAGCGCGGACTCCAGCGAGGCCGCACCATCCGGGGCCTGCGCATTGTTGTGCATGCCGGCGAGGAGGGTGGGAACGGCCGCTTCTACCGCGGCTTGGGCCGTTTGCCGGTCGGTGCCAAGCATGTCGGCAATCTGGTCTACCGGGATCTGCCCGAGAATGTCCTGAAGCTCAGTCATGGCGTTCTCCTTCAGCCGCGGGCCGGGCCGCGCGCATTGATGGCGGCGCCGGCAGCATTGCCGTCGCCGAACTGGTGCCCTTGCATCGTAGCCCGGGCCGGAGGAGGCCGAAAGGCATCGCGCGGGAGTCCCGGCTTCGTGCAGGAGCTGCGACGATAGCGGGTAATCTTAGAGAGTTCCGGAGCCGGCCCACCCCTCCGGAGGAGTTCATGGCAGGCAGCAAAAGGCGAGGTAGATGGTCCACATCTGGAACGATCCGTCCGAAGTCCCGGCGGACTTCGGCCCGTCCGTGGTCACTTTCGGCAACTTCGACGGCGTGCACCGTGGCCACCAGCAGGTGCTCTCGCAGCTCATCCGCACGGCCCGCCTGAACCATGCCCGCGCCGTCGCCATCACCTTCGATCCGCACCCGGCGCAGGTGCACCGCCCGGAATCCGCCCCGGAACTGATCATGGGGCTGGAAGACAAACTCGTCGCCCTGGGCGAGGTGGGCCTGGACGCTGTCCTGGTGATGAAGTATTCGCTGGAACTGGCCAGCCTTACGCCGGAGGAATTCGTATCCACGGTGCTGGTCGATGCGCTCAAGGCCAGCCATGTGGTGATCGGCCACGACGCCCGCTTCGGCCGGGGAAACTCAGGCGACCTGGACACCATGAAGGAGCTGGGGGAAAAGCTCGGCTTCGAGGTGCAGGTCATCAGTGAATTCGGTTCAGAGGGCTATCCGCTGCACGGACACCAAAGCGGCGAGCACGGCAGCACCATCGACGACGGCGCGAGCGACCGCCGCTGCTCTTCGACCTGGGTCCGGGAAGCGCTGCGCGAGGGCGACGTCGCCACCGCCGCCGCGGTTTTGGGCCGACCGCACCGGATGCGGGGCGAAGTGGTTCACGGTGCCGCCCGCGGGCGCGACCTCGGTTTCCCCACCGCCAACCTCGCCTCGAACGCCAGCGGTTACATCCCCGCCGACGGCATCTATGCCGGCTGGCTCGTGGACCAGGCCGGCACTCGCTGGCCCGCCGCCATTTCCGTGGGCTCCAACCCGACCTTCGACGGCGTCAGCCGGCAGGTCGAGGCACACGTGATTGACCGCCCGGAGGAGGCCGTCGAAGACTTCGATCTGTACGGCCAGACAGTGGTGGTCGAGTTTGTGGCCCGGTTGCGCGGCATGGTCGCGTACCGTGGCCCTGAGGCTCTGGTTGAGCAGATGCGGCTGGACGTCGTGCAGGCTCACGACATCCTGTTCGCCAGCTAGCGCGCCCCGTTTGGCAAGGAAGGCAAAACGTGACGATTGAGAAAAACACGCGGGAGTTGGACAAGGACATTGTCCGCGATTTCAGCGCCCGGATGAGCTACGCCTCGTACCTGCAATTGCCGACGCTGCTCAGCGCCCAACAGCCGGTCAGCGCGCCCGAGCACCACGACGAGATGCTGTTCATCATCCAGCACCAGACCACGGAACTGTGGCTCAAGCTCGTGCTGCATGAACTCCGCAGCGCTGCCGCCTGGCTGCGCGCCGACGACCTTGGTTCCGCGCTTAAGGCGATCGCCCGGGTCAAGCACATCCAGAAGACCCTGACCGAGCAGTGGTCCGTGCTGGCCACGCTTACACCCACCGAGTACTCCCAGTTCCGTCGCTTCCTCGGCAACTCCTCCGGGTTCCAGTCCAGCCAGTACCGGGCGGTGGAATTCCTGCTCGGCAACAAGAACCGCAAAATGCTGCCGGTGTTCGAATCCGACCCCGAAGCCCACGGCATGCTGCTTGAACTCCTCGAGTCGCCCAGTATTTACGACGACTTCCTCGCTTACCTTAAGCGCCAGGGCTTCGACGTGCCGGAATCGGTGCTGAACCGTGACGTGAGCCGGGCCCACGAGTTCTGCCCCGAGCTGGTCCCGGTGTTCAAGTACATCTATGAAAATGCGGCCAGCAACTGGGGTGCCTACGAAGCCTGCGAGGAACTCGTGGACCTGGAGGACAACTTCCAGCTCTGGCGCTTCCGCCATCTGAGGACGGTGCAGCGCACGATCGGCATGAAGGCCGGCACCGGCGGATCCAGCGGCGCCGCCTTCCTGCAGAAGGCCCTCGAATTGACCTTCTTCCCCGAGCTTTTCGCGGTCCGCACGGAGATCGGCCAGTGAGCGCCGACGCCGCCGCCCAGGACGCCGACGCCGCCGCCACAAGCGCCTCCGACGCCGCCGCCCAGGGCACCGACGGCCTCTGGCAGCGCGCACTGGAGCTCGACGCGGCTGATCCTCTCGCCTCCTACCGCGAGCACTTCGTCGGTACGGACACGGACCTGTCCTACCTCGACGGCAACTCGCTCGGCCGCCCGCTCAAGCGGACCGTCACGGACATCAGCAGCTTCATCCAAGACAGCTGGGGCGGCCGCCTGATCCGGGGCTGGGACGAGGAATGGCTTCGGCTGCCGCAGGCCATCGGTGACCAGCTTGGCCGCGCCGTACTCGGCGCCGGCCCGGGGCAGACCATCATCGCCGATTCCACCACCGTGGTGCTCTACAAGCTGATCCGCGCCGCGCTGGCCGCCGTCACCGATCCGGCCCGCACCGAGATCGTGCTGGACACGGACAACTTCCCGACTGACCGTTACCTCGTCGAAGGCATCGCCCGCGAAGAGGGACTCACCATGCGCTGGATCGAGGCGGACCCGGCCTCCGGGGTCACCGTTGAACAGGTGCGCGCCGCCACCGGCCCAGCCACCGCCGTCGTCGTCCTGAGCCAGATCGCCTACCGCTCCGGCTTCCTCGCGGACCTGCCGGGTATTACCGCCGCCGTCCACGACGCCGGCGCCCTGGTGGTGTGGGACCTGTGCCATTCCGCCGGTTCGGTGGAGATCGGCCTGGACGCCGCGGACGTGGACTTCGCGGCCGGCTGCACGTACAAGTACCTAAACGGCGGACCCGGCTCGCCCGCCTTCGCCTATGTCAACGCCCGCCACCTGCCCGGCCTGCAGCAGCCGATCTGGGGCTGGATGGGACGCAAAGACGCCTTCGAAATGGGGCCCGGCTACGAGGCCGCTCCTGGCATCCGGGGGTTCCTCAGCGGCACCCCGGCCGTCTTCGGCATGCTCGCCATGCGCGGCACGCTGGACCTGCTGGAGGAAGTGGGCATGGCCGCCGTTCGGGAGAAGTCCCGCCTGCTGACCGCGTTCGCCGTCGAACTCCATGACGCTTGGCTGAAGCCTGCCGGTGTGCGGCTGTCCACCCCGCGCGACCCGGAGCTGCGCGGCAGCCACATCACGGTCGACCACCCGGCCTTCCGCGAGATGACGGCCGCGCTGTGGGAGCAGGACGTCATCCCGGACTTCCGTGCGCCGCAGGGCATCCGGATCGGGCTGTCGCCGCTCAGCACCTCGTTCGCCGAGCTGTACCGCGGCGTCGCGGCGATCCGCGGGCTGCTGGCCGGCTCGGAGTAGCAGCGGCCGCCGCGCGGACTGTTTAGACAACTCCGGCGGCGTGCCAGTAAACTAAACGTTGGATCCGGCTGCAGTCCGTGGCGGCTGGCTCTTGTTGTGTAGGGAAGACCTTCCCCTTGGGTGAGGGATTTCCGGCGCGGCACCCCCGGCAGTGAATTACTGACTCGGGCCTCACGGCACATCTCTAGGAGTTAACGTGGCACTTGAAGCCGCTGTAAAGCAGTCCATCATGAAGGATTTCGCAACGTCCGAGGGCGACACCGGTTCGCCGGAGGTCCAGGTTGCAGTCCTGACCCAGCGGATCAAGGATCTGACGGAGCACATGAAGGAGCACAAGCACGATTACCACACCCAGCGCGGTCTGCTGGCCATGGTTGGTCGTCGCAAGCGCATGCTCACCTACCTCAAGAACACTGACATCAACCGCTACCGTGCGCTCATCGAGCGCCTCGGCCTGCGCCGCTAGTCAGCTCTAAGGGGCGGCCCTTTCCATCGGAAGGGGCCGCCTTCTTCAAAAAACTCAACAGGAGGATCAACCGCATCACGCATTCGCGGTCCTCGGTAGTGATCTCCGGGAACGGCTTCAATGAACTGAAGCCCTAGCCCGTGGGTCTCGATCGATGACCGGGTGCAGTGCAGTCCAGTAGACAGATGCTGGATTGGGTTGATGCGGCTGGACTCCGTAAATCAAGAAACGGAGGTGACTCTCTTGGAGGGTCCCGAAATCC
This sequence comes from Arthrobacter sp. 01N442, assembly GCF_056399345.1. Classification (NCBI taxonomy): domain Bacteria; kingdom Bacillati; phylum Actinomycetota; class Actinomycetes; order Micrococcales; family Micrococcaceae; genus Arthrobacter; species Arthrobacter sp. 01N442. Next base: position 4,781 of record NZ_JBFTRD010000003.1, on the reverse strand, counting down.
AGTTCTCAGAAGCCGTCATTGACAATGGCCGCTTCGGCAAGCGGGTTATCCGCTTTGAAACCGGCCGTCTTGCCAAGCAGGCAGCCGGCGCAGCCATGGTCTACATCGATGAAGAGACCGCGCTGCTGTCCGCAACCACCGCCGGCAAGCACCCGCGTGAAGGTTTTGACTTCTTCCCGCTGACCGTCGACGTCGAAGAGCGCATGTACGCCGCGGGCCGCATCCCGGGCTCGTTCTTCCGCCGCGAAGGCCGTCCCTCGACGGAAGCCATCCTGGCCTGCCGCCTGATGGACCGCCCGCTGCGCCCCGCGTTCGTGAAGGGCCTCCGCAACGAGGTCCAGATCGTCGTCACCGTGCTCTCCATTAACCCGGACGAGCTGTACGACGTCGTCGCGATCAACGCGTCCTCGATGTCCACCCAGCTTTCCGGCCTGCCCTTCTCCGGCCCGATCGGCGGCGTCCGCGTTGCCCTCGTCGCCGACGAGAACGGCTCGCAGTGGGTCGCGTTCCCGAAGCACTCCCAGCTGGAGAACGCCGTCTTCAACATGGTCGTAGCCGGCCGCATCGCGGGCGACGACGTCGCCATCATGATGGTTGAAGCCGAAGCCACGGACAACTCCTGGAACCTCATCAAGGAACAGGGCGCCACCGCCCCGACCGAAGAGGTCGTCTCCGAGGGCCTCGAGGCCGTCAAGCCGTTCATCAAGGCCCTTTGCGAAGCGCAGTCGGACCTGGCTGCACGCGCCGCCAAGCCGACCGTCGAGTTCCCGGTCTTCCTGGACTACCAGGACGACGTCTACGCCGCCGTCGAGTCCGCTGCCGCCGAGAAGCTGGCCGCTGTCTTCCAGATCGCCGACAAGCAGGAACGCGACACCGCTTCCGACGAGCTCAAGGACGAGGTTGTCTCCTCCCTGGCCGGCCAGTTCGAAGGCCGCGAAAAGGAACTGTCCGCAGCCTTCCGCTCCGTCACCAAGCAGGTTGTGCGCCAGCGCATCCTCAAGGACCAGATCCGTATCGACGGCCGAGGCCTGACGGACATCCGCCAGCTCACCGCCGAGGTCGAGGTTCTGCCCCGCGTCCACGGATCGGCCATCTTCGAACGCGGCGAGACCCAGATCATGGGTGTCACCACGCTGAACATGCTCAAGATGGAACAGCAGATCGACTCGCTGTCGCCGGTAACGCGCAAGCGCTACATGCACAACTACAACTTCCCGCCGTACTCCACCGGCGAGACCGGCCGCGTCGGTTCGCCAAAGCGCCGCGAAATCGGCCACGGTGCCCTCGCCGAGCGCGCCATCATGCCGGTGCTGCCGTCCCGCGAGGAATTCCCCTACGCCATCCGCCAGGTGTCTGAAGCCCTCAGCTCCAACGGTTCGACGTCGATGGGTTCCGTCTGCGCCTCCACGCTGTCCCTGTTCAACGCAGGTGTGCCGCTGAAGGCCGCCGTCGCCGGTATCGCCATGGGCCTGGTTTCCGACCAGGTTGACGGCCAGACCCGCTACGCCGCGCTGACCGACATCCTCGGCGCCGAAGATGCCTTCGGCGACATGGACTTCAAGGTTGCCGGTACCTCCGAGTTCGTCACGGCCATCCAGCTGGACACCAAGCTCGACGGCATCCCGGCGTCGGTCCTGGCCGCCGCCCTGAAGCAGGCCCGCGAAGCCCGCCTGCACATCCTGGACGTGCTGAACTCCGCGATCGACACCCCGGACGAGCTCTCCGAGTTCGCACCGCGCGTCATCGCGGTCAAGATCCCGGTAGACAAGATCGGCGAGGTCATCGGCCCGAAGGGCAAGATGATCAACCAGATCCAGGAAGACACCGGAGCCGACATCTCGATCGAGGATGACGGAACTGTCTACATTGGCGCCACCAACGGCCCGTCTGCCGACGCAGCACGGTCCGCGATCAACGCCATCGCCAACCCGCAGGTCCCGGAAATCGGCGAGCGTTACCTGGGTACGGTCGTCAAGACCACCACCTTCGGCGCCTTCGTTTCCCTGACCCCGGGCAAGGATGGTCTGCTGCACATCTCCGAGCTGCGCAAGATCGCCGGCGGCAAGCGCGTGGACAACGTCGAGGACGTCGTCTCCGTGGGCCAGAAGATCCAGGTGGAAATCACCAAGATCGATGACCGCGGCAAGCTCTCCCTCTCGCCCGTTGTGGCCGACGAGGCAGGGGCTGGCGACGCTGAGGTCTCCGAGGAGTCCGCAGAGTAGTCTTTCCTGACCCAAGCAGCGGGGCCGGTGGATTCGTCCACCGGCCCCGCTGCCGTTAAAGGCAGGTAGGATTGCAGGCAGATTTGGCGCGTTTTCCGTGACGGTTTCTTGAAAGGCCTTAATGACTGTCGTCCCCCTGCCGCTTGAGCAGAACCAGCACGCTGACACCCTCGTTCACGGAGCCGAAGGCGGCTCGGAGGTGCGGCGCTCGGTGCTGCCCGGCGGTGTCCGGGTGCTGACCGAAGCGATGCCGGGCCAGCGCTCAGCAACCATCGGCTTCTGGGTCGGGGTCGGCTCGCGGGACGAGGCCCCCGGGCAGCACGGCTCCACCCACTTCCTGGAGCACCTGCTCTTCAAGGGCACCAAGCGTCGCACCGCGCTGGAAATCGCCTCAGCATTCGACGAGGTGGGCGGGGAATCGAACGCCGCCACCGCAAAGGAAAGCACCTGCTACTTTGCCCGGGTGCTGGACACGGACCTGCCGATGGCCATCGACGTCATCGCCGACATGATCACCGGCGCCGTGCTGGACCCGCAGGAGATGGAGCAGGAACGCGACGTCATCCTCGAGGAAATCGCCATGGACAGCGACGACCCCACCGACGTCGCGCACGAACACTTCGTGGCCGCCGTCCTCGGCACACATCCGCTGGGCCGTCCGATCGGTGGCACGCCGGATGCCATCCGCGCCGTCGCCCGCGATTCGGTCTGGGACCACTACCGCCGCTACTACCGCCCCGACGAGCTTGTGATCACCGCCGCCGGGGGACTGGACCACGACGTCGTCTGCGGGCTCGTGGTGGACGCCCTGCACTCCGCCGGCTGGGCACTCGAGCACGACGCCGCGCCGGTGCAGCGCCGCTCCACCGAGCGCGCCTCGATCACCGGAACTGCGGGCCTCCACGTGGTCAAGCGTCCGGTGGAACAGGCCAACATCATCATGGGCTGCCCCTCCCTTGTTGCCACGGACGACCGCCGCTTCGTGATGAGCGTGCTGAACGCAGTCCTGGGCGGCGGCATGTCCTCCCGCTTGTTCCAGGAAGTCCGCGAGAAGCGCGGCCTGGTCTACTCGACCTACTCCTTCGCCTCCTCCTACGCCGATGCCGGCTACTTCGGCATGTACGCCGGCTGCACGCCGTCCAAGGTCCGCCAGGTCCTGGACCTGCTCGGCGCCGAGTTGGACAAGCTGGCCGAGGGCGGCATCACCGAAGAGGAACTGCGCAAGGCCGTCGGCCAGCTCAGCGGCGGGATCGTCCTGGCCCTCGAAGACACCGGCTCGCGGATGTCCCGGCTGGGCCGCGCGGAACTGGTCTCCGGCGAATACCAGGACATCGACGAGACCCTCCGGCAGATCAAGGCCGTCACCGTGGCCGAGGTCCAGGAGCTGGCGCGCGAACTCGCGGCCGCCCCGCGGACCGTGACCGTCGTTGGCCCCTTCGAGGAAACCGAAACCTTCGGCCTCTAACCCGGCCGCTCCCTCCCTCAGATCCGGCGCGGAAACTGCGGACCCTCCCTCAGATCCGGCGGGGAAACGGCTGATGCTCCCTCAGATCCGGTGTGGGTGCTGCGGATCCTCCCTCAGCTTCGGTGGTGGTGCTGCTGATCCTCCCTCAGCTTCGGTGGTGGTGCTGCTGATCCTCCCTCAGATCTGGTGTGGGTGCCGCTGATCCTCCCTCAGATCTGGTGTGGGTGCCGCTGATCCTCCCTCAGATCTGGTGTGGGTGCCGCTGATCCTCCCTCAGATCAGGCGCGGGAACTTCGGATGCTCCCTCAGATCCGGTGCGGAAACTGCGGACCCTCCCTCAGCTCCGGCGCCGGAACCTCTGATGCTCCCTCAGCTCAGGCGCGGAGACCGCGGATCCTCCCTCAGATCCGGCGCGGGAACTTCGGATGCTCCCTCAGCTCAGGCGGCAACCGGCGCCGGCTCGGGGACGCGGCGGCAGACCGTGGTCATGAAAGGGCTGAACTCGCTCGCGCTGCCCAGCCGCAGCCCGGCGGCATGCGTTAGCTCGCCATCCTCGACCCGCAAGGTGTGGCGGGCAGTGCCGCGGTCGCTGCGCCGTTCAATTGTCAGGGTGCCGTCGTTCCAGCTGGCACGGGCGGGCGCCTCCGGAGGCAGGCCCATGCTGTTGACGTGGTACCAGAGCATGTCGGGATGATCCGGATCCATGGTGAAAACGCCGACCCCCTCGGTCTTTACGCCGTCGGCATCTGTGTGGCGGTAGCTCATGGTCACAGCCAAGCCAGCCGCTGCGCGGGCGAACACGACCTCGGCCGCAGCGGTGCGGGCCGGACCCCACGCGGTAGCTTCCCACCGGGTGGTGCCGCTCCATTGCCCCAGAAATGACTCAAGGGCCTCGTGCGCGCTGCCTGGCAGCGGTCGATCCATGCTTCCTCCGAGTGCAAACCCTCCGTCTGGCCTCGCCACCATCATCACGCCGTGTCCCGCGGCTGTAAAGGATGGGATCCCTTCCGGATGTGAGGGAGGGTCGGTGGGTGGGGCTCCGGATGTGAGGGAGGGTCGGTGGGTGGGGCTCCGGATGTGAGGGAGGGTCGGTG